>JBBPYR010000034.1:0-16821 GCA_038199755.1 Ktedonobacterales bacterium
GGGCCTTGCACCTGTGGCCGCACCAGTTTCCGTTTCCGCATCCTGGGTCGCAGCGACGACATGCTCCATGTGCGCGGCATCAACGTCTTCCCGACCGCTGTTGGTAACACGCTGGCGCACCTTTCAACGCAACTTTCCGGCGAATTCCTGATTGTAGTCGATCAGCCGCCACCGCACCAATACCTGCGTGTGCGCGTGGAACTGGCACCAGACCAGTCGCTCGATCAAGTAGGCGACCTGCCACAACAAATCATCCATGCCCTACGCGAACGACTCAACTTCCGCGCCGAACCAGAACTCGTACCCTACGGAACCCTCCCGCGCACAGAACAAAAAGCCCGCCGCGTCATCAAAACCTACGACACGAATCCGTAGGGGCGGGGGCGGACGTGGACGAGGGGCTGGGACCCTCTGGGTCGCCCGTGGGGTGGGGAAAACCTTGCCCATTGCTTAGGTTGATGTCTATGGTGAACCCTCTGGGTCGCCTGCCGTACCTGTGAACAATTGATCCGTCGCAACAAAAACAAAAGGAGCCGTTTTCCATGAGCAGCCAATCACTAGTCCTCTCAACCATCACCAATAAGATTGCCCGCATCGTCATGAATCGGCCCCGCGCCATGAACGCCATGAGCCGAGGCATGATAACCGAATTGCGTCAGACGCTGGAACAGGCCCAGCGCGATCCCAACGTATCAATCATCGTCCTCTCCGGTGCCGGAGGCAACTTCTGCGCTGGAGACGACCTTAAGGAATCGGAGCACCAGACCGCCGACGACTTCATGGCACTCATCATGGACCTGCAACGACTGACACGCCTACTGCTCTTAGGCGAGAAGCCAACCATCGCCGCGGTGGATGGCTACGCCGTGGGTGGCGGCTTCGAGCTAGCCCTGGCCTGTGACTTTCGTATAGCCACAACACGAGCACGCATGGGCTGTGTAGAGGCCAGCGTGGGCATGGTCATCACCGGTGGCACCACCGTGCTGCTACCACTCCTCGTCGGGCAAACCATGGCACGCGAGATCATTCTGCTCGCCGATATCTTTGAGGCCAGCACCGCTCAGCAACTCGGACTGTTGCACCGCCTGACCGAGCCAGAGCAACTGGACGCCGCCGTGCAAGCTCTGACCGACAAACTGCTGAGCCGCGCCCCCATCGCCGTGCGCGAAAGCAAGCAACTACTCAACCGCCCGCTTGAAGTCGAGTTAGAGCGAGCCTTCCAAAACGAAATTGAAGCCATCATGCGCTGCTTCGGCACCGCCGATGCCCACGAAGCAACTGTTGCTTTCCGCGAAAAACGTCCACCCATCTTCACGGGGAAGTAGCCTACTGCACCACAACATTCAAAAGAACCACCCAATACTGAACCGATTGCAAAATCAAACCAACCAACAGAATCATTGTGCCAAACGCGCCCAGCCGCCGCGCTGGTAAATTATCGGCCCACCATTCTACAAACGGGCTGAAAACACTTATGATGGCACTGACCGTGCCAGCCACAACGCCAAAAAGGAGACCGAAGCCAAGCGCACCATTGCCATTATGAACGAGCAGTGCCGCAATCGCCCCGGCCAGCACGGTCGAGCTACCTCGTGATGCCGAGGCGATCAATTCGCGTGGACGCAATTGCGGTTTGACGCGTGGTTGATAGGCATCGATGGGCGAGAGCCGAAACGCGTATACGGCCATCAGGCCGATACCGCTCAGAAGGCCGAAGTATAGCCCGAATAGCGGTCCAATGAGCAGTGCTCCCGCAAGGCCAAAAACCATGCCGCACAGGAAACCGAACACAAACGGAAACCATTGATCGTAAGCGTGAGATTGCTCACGCGCTCGATCCAACGTGACATGTGTAAACTCAAGCTCCAACACTATTCCCAGTCCCACCCCTACCACTAGTGCTAACTCAATACTCAAAAGAAAAATAATTGTGACAAAGACGGCATGGTCTTTGAGAGCCAGAACGAGGAGAATTCGCTAGTAGAGGAGACAGAAACTTCTTTTAGCAGATGAAGCGTTTTGTAGATGTTACAATGCTGATAGCAAGCTACTCATTGCTGACTGCCTGAGCGCAGCGCACTCCTTACAGTCAGATGAGCGAAGCTAGCCACGATAGTGGCGTTTCTGACTGACTTACAAGAAGAAGCGATAGCTTCGTTGGCAGTCTGAATAGCAAACTGAATAAGATCGAGGAGCAGCATTATGGATAACAAGCCATCGACGGATGTCGCTATTATTGGCGGAGGTGTTATTGGCTGTTCTATTGCCTATCACCTGAGTAAAGTTGGCGTCTCTGCCACTATCATAGAACGAGCAGAGATTGCCGCCGAAGCTTCTAGTGCCGCCGCAGGCTTACTGGCTCCGGCAGAGGTGCTAATTGGCCCAAAGGCAGGTGCCGACCTCTTTTTGGCGAGTTGGTTAAAAACGCCTGCACTCATCGCAGAGATTGAAGTGGTGAGTGGCCTTGATCCAGCCATTCAGTATCGGACGCTTTCTCTCGTGAAGTAGGAGGTCAATTATGCCTGAATTCGACGTTTCTTTACACGCAGAGCCCAACGTGGGAACACTGGCTGATCGTCGTGCCGCTGGCAGAGCACTTCGTAACAAGGTGCCTCGTTCCAGCCATGCCCAATGGACTGCCGCGACCGACCGCCCTGACCCGCTGAGTTTGTTGGCAGACCAGAACCGCTCGCGTTTACAGCAGCTTGTACCGCTCCGTTATGCACGCATGGTCGTCTCGCCCTTCACCTTTCTGCGTGGCTCGGCAATCGTGATGGCACAGGACCTCGCCACAACACCCGTCACGGGCATCCAGGTGCAGGTGTGTGGCGATGCTCACCTCAGCAATTTTGGTATCTATGCCACACCGGAACGCAACCAAGTCTTCGATGTCAATGATTTTGACGAGACCTTGCCCGGACCGTGGGAATGGGACCTCAAACGCTTTGTCGCCAGCATCGTGGTTGCTGGCCGTACCAATGCCTTCCCTGCCGCCACGAATAGGCAAGCGGTGTTGCATGCTATCCATTCCTATCGCGAGCATATGTGGAAGTATAGCGAGATGCACTACATCGATGTCTGGTATTCGCGTATCGACTACGAAAGCTCGCTTCAATTCGTGCGCCGTGACTTTCGTTGGTACATTGACAAACAACGCGAAAAATCGCGCCAACGCTCGCGCCTCCAAGCATTCCCCAAACTCGCGATGCCAGTGGCTGGTCAGTATCGCATTAAGGATGATCCTCCGCTGATTGTGCATCTTGATGATGAGGAATTGAACCAACAATTAAAAGAACTGGTGCTGAGCTACCGCCCAACTGTACAGGAGGATCGGCGCGTGCTGCTCAGCAAATACCGCTGCGTGGATGTCGCCCAGAAAGTCGTCGGCGTGGGGAGCGTTGGTACGCGCTGTTACGTTGTTTTGTTACTTGGCAATGATAGCAGTGACCCGCTTTTCCTGCAAATCAAGCAGGCGCAGAACTCTGTGCTTGAACAACACCTCGGCCCAAGTGATTACCCCAATCATGGGCAGCGCGTCGTGTGTGGGCAGCGTCTCATGCAGGCAGCCAGCGACCTCTTTCTTGGCTGGACACGGCTAGGTCCCACCGACTACTATATACGCCAACTACGAGACATGAAGCTGTCAGTAAATCTTGAAACGCTGAGCCCCGAAGGCTTTATTGAGTATTGCCGTTTTTGTGGCTGGGCTTTGGCGCGTGCTCACGCCCGTTCCGGCGACTCCGCGCAGATCAGTGGCTATCTAGGCAGAAGCGACGCGTTTGATCGTGCGTTGGCAACCTTCGCCGAGACCTACGCAGACCAAACCACACGCGATCATGCCGCACTCGCCGCCGCTATGCAGGCCGATCAGCACACTCAGTATCCACCTCCCTAAACTGACCAACATCCAGTTGATAAAGCAGATGGAACTTTCCCCCTCTCTCCTTCGTACTAATTTATATAGAACATAGGTTCTATATAAATAGAGCGTTGGTTAGCGTTTCTGCCAAGAGGAAAGGAGGATATTGCATGATGACTGTTACCACGCGACGTGGGAAGCGTATCGATCTCATCTCACTACGTGAACTGCGAGACCCTATTACGGTAGGGCTGTATGTACGTGCTTACTGCCCTATTCATCATAGCGATCATCAACGCTCTCTCTCAATCAATCGTAAAACTGGTTGGGGTCATTGCTTCAATGCTGCTTGTCAGGCTGCCGTGTTGGTCGAGGAATGGAATCCCAGAGTCGCGGCAAACATCACCCATCGCTCATTATCAGGAACTGCCTCTATTCCTACTCCTGCTTTAGAAGCACCGTTGCCACCAGCAAAACCACCTCTAGCCCGTCAACCCGTGCTCTTATATCCACTAAAAGAAACACCGCAGTGGCAGCAAGACGAACTGCATACGTTGCGATCTGTCAGGAGAGCTTTGCGCCAATCGCTGGCATATGCTTCTCGTGCCGAGGAGTACTTATATGTACGCGGCATTACGCGTGAGGTCGCGATGGCGGCTGGTGTCGGCTACTTCTCGCGTAAGATACTTGGCCTACTGGGAAATGAGGAGCGACACCGCATTGAGCGTTGGACGGATCGCGTGATTTTTCCCTTGGTCTCTCCCGTAGGAGAGGGCTATATAGGACGTACCTTGTGGGGCTGGCGATCAGGTATGGACGAAAATCAACACAAAGTTCTACTCGATAGAGTGGAAGGTCCGAAACGCTGGGTGAAGACAAATCCAGCTGGCTGGTTCAGCATTCCTTTGTATCAACTCGCTGAACAGATTATTCTGGTTGAAGGAGGATTTGATCGTCTGGCTTTGCTATCCGCAGGCTTCGATCCCTCGACTGTTGTCGCTCTGGTCGGAACCGCGGCTCCGCTTGATTGGTTCCCACCCCAAGTCAAAGACGTTGTGCTCGCCCTTGATGGCGATCAAGGTGGCAACTCAGCGACCACGCGTCTCGCCGAGCAGCTCACCCAAGCTGGTTTTGCTGTTAGTATCTGTCAACCTAAACAGGATCGCTGGGGCAAGGATTGGAACGAGCGTTGGCGCACATTAGGAGAAGAGGGGATACAGCCACTTGCGGAGGCATATAGCTCTGTATGCAGATGGGCGCGGTCTGCATAGTGCCAACTTGTGGCTATATTCCAGCTATGCTTGTGTCTTGCTCAGCTTTGCAGCGTGTTCACATAATCGCTGGGTAGCTTACAGTTGCTATACAGATTTGCCAGTAACTGCTCCTGCGCCTCAACGCGAACCTTGCCCGTTGCACACGTCATTTCCAGCACACGCGCGCCCATCACTAGGTCTTGACGTAACGGTTTAGGATGTCCGTTAGTATCAAGGATGCCCATCGGCCAGAACTGCGTTTGCCCCGATTGAAAGAAATCTTTTCCGCTGAAGTAAAAAAACGGTACCTGGAAACGCAGGGCCGTCTGCACATCCGTAATCAGCGTCAGGATATGCGAGATTGCGATCACACTCTTACTGCTCGCGTCAATGCCGCAGCCATCCACACATCCCGTACCTTCTATCACCCACAGATGTTTGCCCAAATCACCACTATTAATGCTCACATGTAACTGCCCTGCCCAGAAGTTGAAGAGTTGGGCTAGGTTATTGGTATCTGCATTGGGATAGCCATTATGCCAGCTATCAATCAGACCGAGTATCTGTGTATGCCAATCCCACTTGCCGCCCGTTTGTGCAGATTGCGTGGTTTGTGTGGTTTGTGTGGGTTGCTGAGATGGCTGCATCGTATTCATGGCCGTTTGCAAGTCGTTCAGGTATTGCACCTGGGCCGCTAATTTTGCATCATCGTTGGGTACCACAAGCGGGTCCATCGCACCAATAATGATGGGGATGTCAGGACGTACCGCGTGCATGGCATCGCGGCACAACACAAAAAACTTTGCAAAAACCGCTGGCTGTATATATGTGGTGGATTTACTCTGCTTCATTTGTTCATTGCCGCATTGTACGGCGTCTGCCCCTCCCTGGGCCGCGTCATTCAATTTGCTGGTATTAAAAAGGCCAGGGCCATTGAACTGACAGTATGAAAGCAGTACATGCACCCCTTCCTGATGATAGCGTTGTATGGTGGTCTTCAGCACTTGCCCTCTCAAACTACTTTCGACACAGGTTGGATAGCTCAAACGCACCCAGGGAATACCTGCATAGGATGTGAGGGGTGTTTGGGCGTCTCCCTGAACACCAAGAATCGGTTCTGGCTCAAGCTTAGTTGATGGTGTCACAATCGGTTTTGGCTGTCCTCCCCCCAGAATACTCCCTGCCTGGCATGCGCTGAGCAAGAGCCCGCTCGTCAGAAGCAGCGCAAGCAGCATAAAAATCCGCTTTTCCAAGCTTCTCTCTCCTTTTATCTTTACATGATGACTTGCAAGCTTCGTTGCTTTGAGACATATAATACAAACATTAGAGTATCTTACTTAATAGACGCCAGACAGACACAAGTTGAGGACAGAAAAATACAATCAAACGGCAATACTACTGATAGTACGTTGCGTGCATGAAAAGAGTAGCTGATGACCACAAACGACCTGCCACAAGATTTGTCACCCGATTTCCCACAAGGAACCGTGCAAAATACAATCTCTCTTTTGCTTGGGCATCCAGACCCTACGATGTTGCTTACAACAGCATTGCATGAGGCGATGTTGCGAGCCATAAATTCACCTCAATGCGTAACGGCCCTTCAGTATGGCCCTGAGCGGGGCACGAGCAGCCTTATCAATTTCCTGATAGGGAAAAGCAAGCGTGAACAGGGTCTGTCTCTACGGCCTGCTAATGTGATGGTCGTTGCAGGCTCGACTCACGCGGTTGACATGCTTGCCCGACTCTTTGTTGAACCGGGAGGAGTGGTGCTGGTTGAGGCTCCGACCTATACGGACTCCATCCATATTTTTCGCGATTATCATAGAGAGCTATGCTCCGTCTCTATTGACGAGGACGGCTTAATTCCAGCGGCATTAGAAGCACAAATCGCACATTTGCATGCGCAAGGTAAAACCCCTAGCATGCTCTATACCATCCCCAACTTTCACAACCCTACAGGCTATACATTGTCGACGGCGCGCCGTAGCGAGATTATTGCCTTGTCACGTCGTTATGGCTTCTTGATCGTGGAGGATGATGTCTATCGCGATCTCTCTTTTGAGGGCCCCGTGCCTGCTAGTTTCTATGCTCTGACAAATGGTGGCCGTGATGGTGGTCGTGTGGCGAGCATTGGCAGTTTCTCAAAAACGCTTGCCCCTGGATTACGTCTTGGTTGGTTGGTCAGTTCTGAGGATATCATCCAACGCTGCATTGACTGTGGAACCACACAAATGGGCGGAGGCGCGAATCCTTTTGTGGCGCACATCGTTGCCGAGTATTGCCAGAGTGGGCAGTGGGAGCCACATATTGCTCAACTACAAACCCTTTACAAGATGCGTCGTGATAGTGCGTTGTCCGCTTTGAAACGCCACATGCCCGCTGATGTGACGTGGACGCATCCGGCGGGCGGCTTCTTCATCTGGCTCACTCTGCCAAAGGGCCTCTTTGCCCAACAGATCAAGCAGCAGGCACTGCAAGCCGGTGTGGCAGTGGCGGCGGGTGAGGGCTTCTTCGTACATCCTGCCGCTGGTGAGCATAACCTGCGCCTAGCCTTTAGTTGCGCGTTACCCGACGAGATTGACGGCGGTATTCACATACTGGCGCAGGTTATACAGAGAGCAAAAACGAGTTGAGGTGGCGAGTAGCAATCTCTACAAAAGGCTCGTCTGATCAACTGGCTCTTTGGGAGGTATCATCGCGTAGCTGACTAGCCAGCCAGCAATACCTGACACGATGATGGAGCCGACCGAGAGATGGACTGTCCACACAATGCCCATTGTGACCCAGAGCGCAAGAAAGTACACGGTATAGATAATCATCGGTACCACACCTGCGAAGAGGCGAAATTCATCCACGCGCTGCGTCGAGGGTTGCAAAAAATGATAGAGCACATCGATAAGTAGCCCGGCTACTGCCGCGATGGGGATGACAATAAAGGTGTAGTGCATAAGGCTCAAGGCCAGCGCATTCACCGTCAATACCAGCGTAAAAGAGCCTTTAGGCATCTGCCATCTGCGTACCGCCAGCAACACCAACATGATGAATATCATACTCTGGAAGACAAAACCCAGTACGGCAAGGGACTGCTCCGTCTCTTGTGTCTTCACAATAGTAGCTGGTGCGAGCATAGTGAATGGCTGTGCCGTTTGTGTGATCAGCGAGAAGATCGAAAGTAAGAGTAGCAGCGACAGCGGAATTGTTAGCTGCGTGAGCCAATCTTGCCGTGTCGCTGCCTCTGCTTTTCTTCTCCATGCCGCCCGAAACGGCCCGGCGGCAATAAGCCCAAAGCAGATCATCAGCAGGAGATGCGTTGGGCTCAGTTGGGCATCGATGTTCACTTCGATTCCGAACAGAATGTGCCAGAACATGTCAGCAACACCACCGATTGCAAAACCAAACACTGCCAGGACAGAGAGTTCATAGCCTGCTGGTATGGCCTCGCGCCAACTTTTTCCATGGGCATGATTGAACCCCACTGTGCCGAGCATGACCACTGCAACAGCCAGAAAGCCAGAATAAAGCACGCCGTGCCAGGGGGTGAAGAACGAATCTAAGGTAAAGTGATTATGTGCCCAGGCATCCAGAAAGCCGCCAGTCAAAAGCCAAGTGCAGGCACCTATCATCATCCAATCAAATGTGATACCCCCGATAAATGCTCTGGCCGAGGAACGAGAGGATAGTCCCAGATCTTTTACGCGCGTTGTCATCAAATACTCCTGATTAAGAGAAAAGCAATCACTGTCTGATCCCTTGCTGCCAAGAGATTCAACCTAATTATACACTATAACAATTTTGTAGGGCCCTCTCTGGCCTATTCGAGTGGGTGAAGATTTTTCTCAATCTCTTGACGCTGCGGCTCCAGAAAAGGTGGCAGATCAAGCGTCTCGCCGAGATGCTCGGCATCCTCATGCTCATCAATAAAACCAGGGCCATCTGTGGCAATCTCGAACAGCACGCCGCCGGGCACGCGGAAGTAGATCGACTTAAAGTAAAAGCGATCAATTACGGGCGTGACGCCCAGCCCAACCTGCGCAAGGTGATCGCGCCATTGTTGATGCTGCTCTGCATCCGGCGTGCGGAACGCGATATGATGCACACCGCCAATCCCCAGCCGTCCTAAACTGCCACCGGGGCGCACTTCCACATGCACCTCTGTGCCGGGGCCGCCATTACCCGCCTCAAAAACGACTAAGCGATGCTGCCTATCATCGCCGATTGGGTATTCCCTCGTCTGCTGGAAACCGAGCACCTGCGTGAGCACTACCGCAAGTGGCTCTAATTGGCGCACAATCACTGTTGCGGCATCAAGGCCGCGAATAGCATACTCGGCGGGAATGGGGCTATCCTTCCATGGAATGCTCGTTGTTGGCGCATTGCCATCATCAAAGAGGGCCAGACGCATGCCCTCACGATCATGGAAGATGAGGCTGGCACGCCCCATATACTCACCTCGACTGACGATCTCCACGCCGTGCTCTTCCAGATGATTCGCCCACCAAGCGAGGGCGGCAGAGCCAGCCACGCGCAAGGCTATTGTGCTGATCGTGCCAGCACCCGCGACATTGCGTCCAATATGCGGCCAATCAAAAAAGGTCACATCATTGCCCGGATTGCCTATATTGTCGGCATAAAACAGGTGGTATGCCGACACATCATCCTGGTTAACCGTTCTCTTGACCAGACGCAAGCCGAGCACCGTCGTATAAAAGCGATAATTGGTCGACGTATTGCCAGTGACCGCCGTCACATGATGTAGACCTGTCAGTTGCATGAACGTCCTCTCTCTATCAAGACATCATCAATACACCTCTCGACACTTCGTATTGGACTCAGTCTTCCGCCGAGACCATGGTAGCTTCCGATGGCTTGGCGAAAATAGGCCGTAACACCAGGAAAAGCACAATGCTCACCACCGCACCTAGCAGGTAGCCCAGGTTGGTGCTGGCGAAGATGCCTTTTGCCAAGGGACCCGTGAAAAAAGAGGATTGCGTGAAGAGTAAGCCGACGACAACACCTACAATCCAGGCGATACAAGCCGCGATATTGAAGCCCCCTGTATAGTAGTAGGCACTATCGCGCCCCAGATTGGTCAAGCTCTTGCTATCATAGCTGCGTCGCCAGATCATATCAATCAGGAAGATTGCTGCCCACACCGTCAAGCCATCGGCGAGGACCAGCAAGAAACTGGTGAGCGCACCCTGGAAATCGTTGCGTACCAGCAACACATAGATAGAGCCGATCACCATCAACACACCATCAATCAAGACTGCGTACTGGCGTTTGACCCGAATGCCCAATGCGAGCAGATTGAGACCTGATGAATAGATGTCGAGGGCCGCGCCCGCCAGCAAGCCGCCTACGGCAGTCAGCAGGTAGGGAACGGCCAACCATGCTGGCAATGCCTCGCGAATGGGCGCGAGCGGATCAGAGGCCGTCAGCACATTCGACTTGAACGAGGCCAGCAGCACGCCCACAATCATCAGAATATACAATGGTAGTGTCGCGCCAAAGATTGTCCAGAATGTGATCGCGCGCCCAGAGCTTCTGCGTGGCAGGTAACGTGAGTAGTCCGCGCCAGAGTTAATCCAGCCAATCCCAGTTCCAGCCATGATAATTACAAAAGCTGTGATAACACCAGTGTCCCAGGGACCCGCTGGCTGGCTGAAGAGCTTGCCCCAGTTGGTCTGTGGCACAATAAAGGCGATAATCACAATCGTTAGCAGTCCGAAAATCCATGTCGCGGCGCGCTGAATCCACACGAGTGTAGCGTGTCCCCAATAGCCGCAGGCCACCACCAACGCTGAGAGGAGCAGGATACTCACAACTGTCCAGGCGGCATTCGCTGCGATACCGAAAATCTGCAACAGTTCCAGTAACGCCCCTGTAGAGGCAATAACCAGAATGGTTTCCCACCCCACCAGGCTAATCCAGCTTACCAGTGTTGGGCCAAAGTTGCCGCGTGTGCCAAAAACTGCCCGCGAGAGCGTCAGCATAGGAGCACCGCCCCACACGCCAGGAATGCTGAGCAGACCGACGAAGAGAAACGAAACGACGGTCGCGACCAACCCGACCACCAGACCCTGCCAGATATTCAAGCCACTGCCCGTCAAATAGCCCGCGCCATAGATGACGCCTAGAATGCCAACATTGCTGGCAAACCAGATCCAGAACAGCTCGAATGGTCGTCCGTGACGGTGTTCCTGGTCAATTGGATTGATGCCATTCATCTCAACAGACCAGACGCGATCACTCTCAGGCTGTGTACTTTCACGTTGTGTGGTTGTGCTCATCGTTCTCTGCTCCTATGCTCTGCTTCTCTGCTTCTGTCCCGTGCTGCCAACGCCGCGTTTAAGCGATGAACTCTTTGGCGAAGCGGCGAATTGAATCTCCTTGAATCGCGTCAGGGAACATCAGCAGCAACTCTTGTACTCCCGCCGCTTCGTAGGCAGCGATGCGCTGGCGAATCGTGTCGGGGCTACCGACCAACGCGGTATCGAGGGCGCCGCCAAAGCGTGCTTTAGCTATCGCTGGGATTTTTGCCATGGCTTCCTCATCGGTATCGCCAATAACACACAAACTTCCAGATGTACGATGGATGCTGTTGTAGTCACGCCCAACATTCGCACAATGGTCTTTGAGTATGGCAAACTTGCGCTCGAGTGTGGCGAGATCGCCCATTACGTTACAGGCATCACCGTACTGTGCCACCAACTTGAGCGTCACCTTTTCGCCACCGCCGCCGATCAGCATGGGGATCTGCGGTTTCTGCACACCTTTCGGCTGGTTGATGGCTCCACGCACCTGATAATATTTGCCCTCAAATACTGCCTCTTCCTGTGTCCACATGGCGCGAATGACCTGTATGGCTTCGCGTAAATAGCGCAGGCGTTCGGGGGCATCGGGATACTCGTAGCCATAGGCGCGGTACTCGTGCTCGTACCATCCTGCTCCAATGCCGAAATTGAGCCGTCCATGACTGAGCACGTCAACCGTGCTTGCCATTTTCGCCAACAGTGCTGGATTACGATAGCCATTGCACGACACCAATTGACCGACCCGTACCCGTTTGGTATCACGTGCCAGGGCAGCTGTCGTGGTCCAACACTCAAAGGTCACTTCTTGTGATGGTTGAGGAATGGTATGAAAGTGGTCGACGAGCCAGACTGAGTTATAACCTGTCTCATCGGCAGTTTGAGCGACACGAGTCATCGTTTCATAGGCTTCAACGGGATCCTTAATGCTTGCCAGATCCATCGTCCAGCCCTGGGGAAGGTTTATACCATATTTCATGCAGAACAAAGACCTCTTTTTCTTTCTCGAAAAGTCGTTACCGCTTTCATTGTACCTCATGAAAGGGTTACACGAATAGCAAATTTTCACATCACCATTTTCACTACAGGTATGATACAATGGCGAACAATACACACACATCTTTGAGTAAAAGGTTTTTTCGGTATGAATACTATTTTGCATACATCATTATTTGCATCATCAATGCCAAGCACGCTGGCTGTGGGCTTTCATAACGTGGGGGGCGAGGGCGTTTTACGCGCCTCTAACGAGGCCATGATCGACTACGTGCAACACTACTACGGAGAAAGATGTGGTCACCTTCCTCTCAGTGCCCCTCATGCACAAGTGCTCGTAGACTTGCCCACGCCAGAGATACAGGCTCAGATGCGCTATCTCAGCACGCTCTTTGGCAAGGAAGTTGTCCCGACCACCCTTGAAAAACTCAAGCAAGCACGGGAAACAGCACCAGCGGTGCTGCCGCTGGTCGTGCCCTATATCAATGTTCCCGAAGTCGAGACACGTATGCATAATGAACTTGGTGCAGCCGTATGGGGGCTGCCGGGGAAGATGACTCACGTGCTGAAAAACAAAGCCAGCTTTTATCACATGCTAGATGAATTTGGCTTGGAAGGTTTTTATGCACCTGATTATGTGGTCGCCGACATCTCTGCGGTTGCCACTGAGTCAGCACGTTTTCTGCGCCACATAGAGGATATCTACACACAAGCGGGGCTAGCACAAGTCTATCCACTGGGTGTGATGCTGCGGGCAGCCGAAGAAGATGGTAACTACGGCTGCTGCCTGCTCTACGAGGAGGCGGGTCACATTGTCGTCGTGCAAGATGGAGACGCCGACCACATGCAGCACTATTCACAGTGGCAAGAGGCACTAACCGTGTCGCAAGCACATTTGGCCGCAACCATGAACGTGCAAAAGGAAGCTAGAGTCGTAATCAGTCGCTATCTAGACCTTGCCGACTCCCCTGGCATCTCCGTCGTGATTATGGCTGATCGCGTGGCATCGCTCGGCTGGAATGGTCAGTTGCAAAAGCCGGGCAGCAAGGCATGCATCGGCACGAGTACCTACATCCCTCAGAATGCCTATGTGCAGCGCATGCAACAAGTGTATGAAGAGCAAACAGCCGCGTTCTTCGAGGTGTTGTTAAGAAGAACGGCTCAACAGTGTGGCATCGATTTTGCTTCTATCACCGGCGTAGCAAACCTGGATATCATGATTCCCAGCGAATTGGAAAGAAGCCTACGGCGGCACAGAAAGCAAGCGGAGGGCATGTATCTCGCGGAATGTAATCCGCGCTGGACAAACTATACCGATGCCATCATGACCGTTCTGGGCGCGAACCACAAAGAGCAGACCATCTATAACATGAGGGCCGCTATCGCAGCGGGAATTTGTACTATCGACAAGCATCCTTTGCCAGCGAATGTAAACCCCCAAGGGCTACGTACACGCATCGTCGCAAGAGATGCCATTTTGCAGCGCGAGGGAACAAGAATAATTTGTCGCATGACAAAAAATCCTATGGGGTTGATCTTCGCAGGAAACCTGACAAAAGCGCAGCAAGAGGTCGATGCGATGATTACACAGGCACACGCTCGTTCAGTCTAAGCACAGTGAAGCCTCAACCCTTGTTCATGCGTGAAGTAATACAGGGGGCATTCTCAACGGCATGCACGAGGACGCGCGAGATACGTCACCTTGATAGAGCAAAATACCAGCTTTCCATGATAATAGGGGGAGTGATGGCAAACGACTTGCAAGAGCTAGCTACCTACAAGAGGAAAGAGCCCTTTTCCTCGGCTATACATACCTTCAAAAAGAATGGTCGACCCCTGGTTGCCTTGTGGATCAAATTCAATAACGACTGGTCGTGGAACAATGCAGCAGGTTTGGCCTATAATCTGCTGCTGGCGATCTTCCCCATCGTGATTGCGCTCATATCTCTGCTCGGACTTTTCCTTGGTACACTGGCTCCTGGCGTCTTCCACGATGATATTAATAAATTGACTGTCACCTTTTCCACCCTGTCAGAAGCTAAACCATTTGTGGTTGCCGCTTTCACACAGGTGAAAAGGGAGGCTGGCGTACTAGGTGTCATCGCCGCCATTTTAGCTGTTTTTAACGGCTCACGCCTCTTTATCTTCATGGAAGGGTGTCTCGATATCATCTATCACGTACGCCCCAGGAACATACTCGCGCAGAATGTGATGTCTATCCTGATGCTCCTGCTGTTCGTTGTGCTGCTTCCACTCGCGGCACTGGCGTCAGCTGGACCGGCTTTCGTCTTCTCGCTGCTGAAAAAAACGCCGCTCGACCAGATTCCCGGCGTTCCCTTCGTCTTGGGTTTCGGTGGTGTCCTGAGCGGTTTAATGCTCGGCTATATTTTGTTTCAGGTAATCTACATGGTCGTTCCCAACCAGAAGATTAGTTTCCGCAAAAGTTGGTTGGGGGCAATAGTGGCCGCGGTACTCTTGGAACTGTACCTTGTGCTCTTTCCTCTCTATGTGGCCCAGTTTTTGGGTGCCTTTGCGGGCGCGTTAGGCGTGCTCATTCTCCTCATCTTCTTTTATTACTTTGCCTTGATTCTATTTGTAGGTGCCCAGGTCAATGCGTTCTTCTTGCAAGGCATACGTGTTACTCAGCATGACTTGGTCACTATGGTCTACACCATGTCAAGTCATCTGGCTACCAATGAAGAAGCCGTAAAAGAGCAAGCATCCTCCTCCCCTAGAGGGGAAGTTCCGAAAGATAGTCGTCCGCAGTATGAAGTGGATAGGGAGGTGGGACCGCTTCCAGCGAAACCTCAGAATTAGCGTGAGCCCCCTAAAAATGACAGGAAAGAAGTAGTAGAACATAGACAGAGAAACGGAGAGAAAAATACTATGGCATGGGAAACATACCTGAAAGAGCAGCAACTCCACTATCAAGATGAGTTGCTGCAATTCCTTAGCATCCCCAGTATTTCGGCACTACCTGAGCATGCCGATGCTGTTCATCAGGCAGCTTTATGGGTCGCTAGTCGCCTCACGAGTGCTGGTCTAGAGAATGTGCAAATGTTGTTGACTGGTGGACATCCTGTTATTTATGGAGATTGGTTGCACGCGCCTGGCAAGCCAACCATCATGATTTATGGTCACTTCGACACGCAGCCAGCTGACCCGCTAGCACTCTGGACAACGCCACCGTTTGAGCCGCAAGTTCGCGATGACCGTGTTTACGCACGCGGTGCCTCAGATGATAAAGGCAATATGCTCATTCCCATCTTAGCGGTCGAAGCTCTGCTGCAAGATGAGGGAGCCTTACCCGTCAACGTGAAGTTTTTTCTTGAAGGACAAGAGGAAATTGGTAGCCCTCAATTGCCCACCCTGGTCGCGCTGCAACGTGACCTGCTCGCGTGTGACCTCGTACTGAGTGCCGACGGCGTTCAGTATGGCGAGGATCAGCCCGCGCTCGTGATTGCTTGTAAAGGTCTGGCGGCGGTGCAGATCGATGTGCATGGTGCCAACAGCGATTTGCATTCCGGTATCTATGGTGGTGCCGTTGCCAATCCCATTCATGCCCTGACGCGCATCCTTGATTCTATGCGTAGTGCCGAGGGCAAAATTCTGGTCGAGGGTTTCTATGATCCTATCCTGCCGCTCTCAGAACAGGACCGTGCTGCTATTGCCGCCATCCCCTTTGACGAGCAAGCCTATAAAGAGGAAATAGGTGTGGATGCTCTCATTGCTGAACCGGGCTTTACGCCGCAGGAGCACCTGGCGGCACGCCCTACGCTGGAAGTAAACGGCATCTGGGGTGGTTTCCAGGGAGAAGGCGTCAAGACAGTGTTGCCAAATGAGGCGCACGCTAAGATCACGTGCCGCTTAGTAGCCAATCAAGAACCCGCCACTATCGTCGATCTCATCACCAAACATGTGCAGAAGTATACTCCAACGGGAGTGCGAGCTGTCGTCCATCCACTTCCCGGCACCGCTAAACCCTACCTGATTCCCGCAGACCACTGGGGCAATCGCATTGCCGAGACAGTGCTCAGGGAAGTCTACGGCAAAGCACCCTACTACCTGCGCCTGGGTGGGAGTATCCCCGTCTGCGAAACCTTCCTCAGCGTGCTGGGTGCCTACACCGTGAACTTCGCCTTCGGCCTCACCGACGAGCATTTTCACGCCCCCAACGAGTTCTTCCGTCTCAGCAGTTTCCGTCGTGGACCCGTGGCCTACTGTAAACTCCTACATGAACTAGGGAAAGAGGGAAAATAAATACTTATGTAGTGATACTTGTAAAGGATGAAGAGGAGCAGCAATCTATGGCAATACGACAGAACGAGCTTCATGGACGGAAAAGCCGGGAAGAGTACTTTGCATTTTTAGAGCGTGATCCTGAGCATCGTTATGAGTA
>JBBPYR010000035.1:0-32221 GCA_038199755.1 Ktedonobacterales bacterium
GAGCGCAAGGTACACTTGCGCTCGCGGTGTTCCCGCTGCTGTGATCTTTTATTAGTATGCTTGCAAGCAGCCTTATAGTGATGGCAAGAAGTTTTGTGAGTTGAATGAACCACCCAGTACATCTTTCGAGGATGCACCCAGCCACCTATCAAGCACGGTGGCATAGACGGAACGGAAATCGGTGGTATATTTCATGTTTCCGGTGTTATCGAGGCTGCTCAGGCTTGGTGGTTCACCAAAGATACCCTTGTTGATGGCATTACCTAGTACAAACATGGGTGCGGCGGTACCATGATCGGTTCCTTGGCTGCCGTTCTCTTCGACGCGCCGCCCAAACTCCGACCAGGTCATCACCACCACGTTGTCGGCCTTGCCATGCTGCACGAGATCGCCATAGAAAGCCGACAGACCATCGGCCAGCGTCTTCATCAGCGTATCATGCGTAGTTTGCTGATTGGCGTGTGTATCGAAGCCACCGAGCGTGACGTAACCGACCCGTAAGCCTAAACCCTGCACAATCGCCTCGGCCAATATTTTCAGCCCTGCCGCGAATGGCCCTGTGGGATATTTTACGGTCGAGTTGTATTGTGAGTTTGCCTGTTGTAGTTGTTGTGACCCCTGCTGAGCCCCTAGCGCGGTTGCATCCAACAATGCGGCATAGGGTGAGGTCTGCGGATAAGAATTGTACAACTTCATTAATGCCTGCATACGGGCATTGCCGCCATCGGTATCAAGCGGATCGGGTGCCACACGATAGCTTTGCACGCTGGAAATGGTCGGTACCTGCGCATTGATCGAGGAGAGTGCCTGTGCCGTTTGCACACCGATATCCATCGCCTTAAACGGGTGTCCATCTTTGTCCACCCAACCTGACACCAGTTTGCCCAGCCAACCCTCGCTGCCACTGCCGCTCAAGTCTAGCGTTTGCCAGATATCCATTGCCTGGAAGTGTGACAGGCTCTGATTAGGATAGCCAACGCCCTCGACGACCGCCATATGGCCCTGATCCCACAGTTGCTTCAAGGGTGCCAGATTGGGATGCAGGCCGAGCCGCCCATCAAGTTGCAACACCTTTGCATCAGGAATGGCAATAGTGGGACGCACCTGTTTATATAAGGAATCGGTAAAGGGAATGACGGTATTCAGGCCATCATTACCACCAGCCATCTGCACCACGATCAAGGTGCGATCACTCGCCGCCTGGGAAACATGCACTCCCCCTGCCGCCAGCGTATTGGCGGACGCGATACCGCGACTGAAAATGGCGGGCATCACCATACCCGCGGACACCGCCAACATCCCATCTTTTATCATAGCCCTGCGCGTAAGTTTCATGTGCTTACTCCCTGTCCTTGTTAATTCAAATGATACTCTGGTGTTGTTAGCATCAGGTACAACGTGCCACGCACACGCCCAAGCGGATAGCTCTTGCCGTTGCCTAGCGTCACCTGTGCATCGCCTCTGCTACTCCCAGCGGTATTGAAGTAGCCAATCAACTGCGTTCTGCGCTCCGTCTCGATATTGCCATCGAGCAAAAACGAGGCGAAGTAATCCACAAAATGTTCCGGCGAGTCGATATGTTGCGCGTTGATGATGCCTTGGACATCAAAGGGTTGTGTCTTCAAGGTGCGGTTGCCCGCCATGAGCAAATCGATATAGTTCAGGCGCATCATCCAGGTGCCGCTATTGAGCCAGAGCGCGCTCGCTTTGTCGCCCGGCCAACCCGCAACGTTCGGTGGATCCAACAGCGTCTGACCCATTGTGGTTGTGATATAGGGAAGACCAGTGCCATCCCCTGGCACACCCAAAGCGCGATACGCCCCCACTGTATACTCGACCGGCGACTTCACACGTGAGCGATACGCCTTCGCTGAAGAAAACTGTGGAGACAGCAGCAGTGTATGCATCACAGCACCCATGTTATGCCCGCTTTTGACGTAGCTATCAACCAACGGACTCAGTTCGTCATTAGTGGGATTTTCATAGGCAAAGAAGGTGAACAGTTTACGACAGATGAACCACGGCGTGGCGGGATGATTGGCAAGGATAGAAATTACATCTTTATAGTCAAGATTTCCACTATGGCCTAAAAAAGTTTTTGGTAAATCATTGTGGTCTATGGAATAATAATGCGCAGTGGTTGCTGTCTTCCCACGTACATGCCAACCAGTGAGCGCGGCTGCCGCCTGATAGACGTCTTGCTGTGTGTAGTGACCCAGTCCTAAGGTGAACAGTTCCATCAGTTCACGCGCATAGTTCTCATTGGGAGCCTTTTTTGTGCTCTTCGTCAGGTCCAGGTAGTACAACATGGCGGGATCGCTCGTAATGCCAAGCAGGATATTATCAAAGGTATCAAATGCATGAGTACGCAAGAACTGGTTTTGCACCATCATGCGTCCATACGCCGTGGGACCTCCTACCTTGCGATAACTGCTAGTAAGGACACCATGCCAGAAAAGCGTCATTTTCTCCAGTAGGGGTCGCTGTGTCCACGCCATGCGTAGCAACCACCAGCGTTGCTGATTGGCGATGCCGTTGCGTCCATCAAACGTTAGATTGAGGGCCTTGAGGCGATTCTCCATAGCATCGTCTGAGACCTGCTGATAGTTAAGCAGACGATCCACGGCCCCTGTGAGGCCCAAGGCACCATAGGTGGCAATGTCTTGCGTAGTTGCTCCAAAACCGGCGCGGCGCAAGAGGTGGCCCGTTTGCACACTGCTCGCGGCAGCACCCGCGAAGGGTTTGAGAGAGCCATGCTGTAACCATTCGGTGAGCGCAACACCACCCACAGCCGCCACACCTACGCTAGCGGCAGTGGCCCCAAACAAGGCGCGCCTCGACAGACGGCGCGGTCGCGGCGCACCACCACCCACAGCTGCTGGTATGGGTGGCATCGCATGTTGTGTCGCTGGCCCTTGCACAGTATTGTTCATCTGCCACGGTGTTGTTGGTTGATCGTGCATATCCATAAAAGTGTCTCACTTATGTAAGAATAAATTTTTCACAACTAGGGGATGCCCATTAGGGACATCCCTACTGCTTGTGAAAAGTTTTGTATTTCATGTACTACGAACATTCTAACAGATAGAAGTTAAGAATTTCTCAAGAGGAACTACAGGTTTGCCCAATCTTCCCTCTTCCAAAAATATCCACAGATAATACACCATAACGCAAAGGTCCCATATTGCCGCATAAATTAATGTGAATCACAGAAAAAAATGATATAGTCATCTTTGGTAACCTGCTACGAGGTAGAGAGGGAATAATTTGTATAGTATAAAAAAAGCACAAGGTATCTTATAAGGAGTTCGTGAGCAAATGTCGCAGCAACCCACATTTTTCAATCGCATCAAACGTCTTCCAATACCTATACTCGTTCTTTCTGTGAGCTTAATTGGCCTTCTACTCGGCATGAGTGTCTGGTTTATCGTCTCTGCAACACGCAATAACACAAAAGGCAACGAGCAAGTAACTGTAACGATACCAGCGCACGGTACTACTACACCCGCGAAAAGCACTCCTGTGAACACCTCCGTCTCGCCATTGATCTTTGGAACCAACATGGGCTTATTCAATGCAAATGATCAGGTACTCACCTCTGGGCCAACACGCAGCGCATTGCAACAATTGCACATACGTATTGTGCGTATACCCACACGCCAGAATTTCTCTGCTACAGTTGATCTTGCAGCGGTGCAGGCTATCAAAGATATTGGTGCCGTACCTTTAATTGCATTACGTGGTAGCCAAGACCCTAATGTCGCCAAGGTGCTTGCCGACGACACCCGCATGATTTCAGCGGTAAATCAAGTTTTTGGCACGAGCACCGTCTACTACGAATTTGGCAATGAAGATGACTTGAACGGCGTCCCGATTGAAAACTATACACAACGTTGGAATGCTGTGGTGCCGCAACTGAAACACCTCGCCCCCAATGGTATATTCATTGGCCCCGTTAGCTACCAATATGACCATGATAACCTGACAACATTTTTACAAAACGCACAGCCACGCCCTGACATGATTAGCTGGCATGAATATACTTGTAGCCTGAAAGACCCCGCCGACAAATGCCTTACTGGTATCGATAAATGGACAGACCACATTAGTGATGCACGCGCCTCCCTGCAAAATACATTGGGCAAAGTGCTCCCCATCTTGATTACTGAGTGGAACTATGCCCCTGACCAAACCATTCAAAGTAACGGTTTGCCAATTGATGATGGAAAATATAATAACACGCAATTTATGAAATCATGGACTATAAAAGCACTACAAACATTGGCAGCGAACCGCATCTTTGCCTCCATGCAATATTCATGCACCAATACCGCTATCCCACTGGTCAACAACAATAGCACGATCACAGTCCAGGGAACGACATTACAGGCAACCTACGAACAGATGATTATTAAAGGCCAGCAACCCGCCCCACTGGCCGGTGCGATTCAAAGTCCGTCAGGAACAACAGCAACCACGACGACCAATGGAGCCTCGGTCTTTTCCTTTGAAGATGGCACCACAGATGGGTGGACCTCGCACGGTCAGGGTATCGCGTCCGTGCAAAACAGCTTATCACCCACCCTTGATGGCTCTCATTCGCTCCAGATGACATTGAGCAATAGCAGTAGCAAGGACTTTCCCTACATCACAGTTAAGACGAGCGGTCTGGCACATGCCCCTCAGATGGGCCAAACCATTACCATGTATCTGTACCTGGCTAGCAATTCCGTTATTATCACGGCAAAACCTTTCGTTGTGGACAGCAACTATCAGTGGTCTATGGGCAATACACAGCAACTGACTCCTGGCAACTGGACAAAACTTACCTATACCATTCCAACAAATCTGGGTAAACAACCGAGCCAAATTGGTATTCAATTGAACAATCCCACTGGCAGCAACATTAGTTGCAGCGTTAACCTTGATGCCGTGAGTTGGAGCTAGGGCAAAAGATACAACCCTGCCCCTAACAAGGCACAGACAACAACAACCAGCCACGGATGCACCTTCCACATGGCTAGATAGGAACAGCAAAAGAGGCGATTACACCACATGCGGTGTAATCGCCTCTTTTGCTGTTCCTATCTAGCCGGTAAACCCTACCACATCACTACCGCCTTGATCTACACCATGCCACGAGAAGTACATGGGACGTTCCGCGACAATCGTTCCATTCAAGGCTTGCACTAAGAGTGAGACCTCATACCCTGCGGCTGGCGTCGCCAGAGCGAGTGGCACAACAACACCATTGATACTCACCGTCACACGCGACTGCGGCCCCACATGCACAATCTTTTGCGAAATGATGCTATGCGACAGGTACATGGTGATTGCTACATCCTCCGCCGTGGTATTCGGATTTTGCAGTGTCAGAAATTCGGAGAAGCCCGGTGCAGTATATCCCTCGGCGAAACTATACGACGCTTTTGCAGGCCCTTGCGCTCCAATCACATCGGAGCCACCTGGCACCACACCGTTGAAGCGGAAGTACTCCACACGCTGTGCCACAATCGGATTATCGGATGTCACCTCTGCTGACACCGTATCAGTGCTCGCGATGGTTTGCGCGAACACGGCAGAGGCATTATTCACATCGAAGACGTACTGAGACTGCGGCGGTATGGTCACGCTCACAGGGTTGACCGCACCATTGCCATATTCGAGATTCACTGTCGCCGTCGCGGTTAAACTGGCATCAAAATTCGCGAGAATAAGGTATTCGTGGAAGTTCACACCAGTATAACCCTCGGCGAACAGCCAGTCTGTCCCCGGAGCCTGCGCGCCTACAACGGTCATGGCCCCAGTTACTGGCCCACTGATATTCGCACGTGAGGTACTAAAGTAGGTGGGGCGTTCCACGACAACGGGTTGGTCGGAGTGGACGTGTAAGGCACTGTTGCGCGTAATGTTGCCTTGCGCGGGCGAGATGGTACCACGCTGGCCCGCCAATACGGGCAATGTTTGCGTTCCTATCAGCGTTCCACCCGCGTAATAGTCGAGCGTCACCTGCGCCGTCTGTCCTCCTGGCGGATTGAGGATAGTGATGAAGCTGGAATAATTGCGCTGCGACTCCACATCTGCAAAGTAGAAATCCTGCCCCAGTTTGGTTGCGCCCAGCGTATCGGTGCCACTATTGATGCCGTGGAAAGAAAAGTACATCGGGCGTTCGGCCACAATGCCCACACCATTCAACGAGGTCACAATCATGGAAAGCGCGTGCCCTGGACCAGTATACGGATAGTGCAGATCGTTATTCGCGCTAAAGGTGCCACGACTCTTCGGTAGCACGGTATGCAAGATTTTGGGGCCGGTACCGCTATTTTCGAGCAGGTACTGCACCTGCACCTGGGCTGTCCGTGTAGGATCAGGATTTTCAATGGTCAAAAATTCTTGGAAGGAACTGCCAGCATAGCCTTCGGCAAAGTACCATACGGTACTTGTCGGTGTGGTCAACGGTTGTGTGTTCTGGCCGAGTGTGAGCAAATTCTGCGTCAAGTTGTAGGCATCGAAGGAGCCAAGGCCCGTTGCCATGTCGTACATGCTTCCGTCAGGATAGGTGCCACTATTGCCTACATAATCATTGTTATTGATCGCTCCTGGTATAGGCACGATATCATGGAAGGCCGCCGCATACGAAGTTCCTGGTGCGCCATGATTGATAGCATACAGAGCTGGATTGAGGAAGCCCATCTGATATTGTTTCGCCTTCGCTGACGCCTCATTGACCAGCGCGATCAATGCCGCCCAGACGGGTGCAGCCGCAGAGGTGCCGCCAATGACACGCCAGCCACCGCCGAAGCACCCACCCACACTGCAATACACATCATAGCCCGTTTGAGGATCAGCGTTTACCGCCACGTCCGGCACCTCGCGATAGCCATTCGAGTAGGCATTCGCTACACCCGGCCCTTGTTGCCACTTGGGCATAAACCAGACATGGCTCACACCGCCGCCGCTAGCCCCATTTTTAAGCGTGCGATCATTCCACACCTGCTCAGAGCCATAGGTGTTGTCAGCATTAATGTGCAACGTGGTACCACCCACACCGGTGACATAGGGCTGTGAGGCCGGATCATCCACCGATGGTGTGGTGTTGGCTCCCGTTTGCGGATCATAGCAGCCGGTTGCCCCCAGATCACCACTGGCCGCGAGAATGGTCTGTCCCTGCGCGGCAGCAGCCTGGAAGAAGATGTTTTCTTGCTGTATCTCGCTCGACAGACCCGCACCTTGCTCACAAAAGACCCAACTTGTGCTTACCACTGGCACTTTATCTGCAATGATACGTGCCCATGCATCGTTATAGGCCGCCAGCGAGGTCCCTGACGCCTCATACACATTGAGGGCAGCCAGACGAGGGGCCAATCCCAACACCATCTCCATATCCAATTCCACCTCTGCCGCATTGGCGCCCGCCGCCCCATTATAGCCATCAATGGTAATCCTATTAACCTGCGTATTTTTGCCACCGAAACAAGAGGCATAGAGGGCAATATCGTTTGAGGAAAAGCCATCCAATTCTAGCAGGCCTACTGTTTGTCCCTCACCAAGATTGCCAGCATTATACAGTGGTGTAAAATTATAGGCGCTCGCAATCTGGTAAGGGGTGTAGGAGGTTGGCGTGGTGGGCGCACCCGCTTGTGGACACATAATCGGACTACCCGCTGTTTGCGCCAATTTCGGTGTGGGTGCCCCCGGGGCGAGAGGGTTGCGTCCATATTGCACTAGCGAATCCAAGCCACTAATCGAGGTCACAAGCGCAGCAACGCTGGCAGGCAATGAAGGAGAGCGATCATTGGCAAAGAAGACATGCCCATTGACGGATTGATAGGTATTCATCTGCACCTGAAACGCCTGCTCCGCCTGTGCCACGGTTCCCGAAATGTCAATCAGCAGATGATTGGCATAGGTATTACTGATATGAAAGCCCTGCGCACGCAAGAAATTGCTTACGATGGCCTCACTCGTAGGCGTTGGCGCATAGAGCGCGTTAAACGTCTCTGGCGTCAGGTAGTGATGATAGAGCGCGGATTGCGGGAGACTTACCTGTGCTAGATATGTGGCAAGGTCACTCTGATTTTGGAGACTCAAGCCTATTGCCAGCTGAATCGGCTGGCTACCAGGGACCTGAGCCATCAACTGACTTTTACTGGTATAAACGCTGACAGAATCTGGCAACTTCACACGCCCCGGAATGGATGCCGCGTGGGTCGCATGGGTCGCGGGAAATACATAGAAACGCAGTACCGCCACCAGCATCGTAGCTACGAGCAGAGGGACCAGCAATAAAGGATAGATAGAACGCATTCTCATACAAATCTTCTCCCACAAATCAGACAATAAAAAATATGCCAAGTTTGTTCTCAATTTGTCTGAACGCAACTCAGCATATTTTCCGTGTATATTTGGGAAAAGACAGAGCGAAAAGGTACTTTTACCCTATACGCGCCTATAAGGTTAAATTACGTATGAGATCTAATAAATCTCGGACATGAAATGGCTTGAGAATCACCCGCTCTACACCCAGGCTACGCGCATCTGGCCCGTTGGTAGCAGCAGTAATCACAATGATAGCAGGTAGTTGACGCGGAGAGTCCCATTGGGCTTGTAAGCGTTCTAAAAATGTCTTGCCATCGACTCCGGGCATAGCCAAGTCCAGCAAAATAACCGTGGGATAGCGCCCTTCACGGGCCGCACTATCAATCCAATCAAGAGCTTCCTGTCCCTCGGCTGCTTCTGCTGGCTCATAGCCATCCAGTTCTAAAGCCCAGGATACCATATCGCGGATAGCAGGATTATCATCCACGACAAGTACAACAGGCTGACGCTCCTCACTACGTTGCTGAAATTGGCCCATAAAATACTCCCTATAAGGCATCCACTAAGAACAGCCCTATCAGCTACTTCCCTACGAGAGCAACGACCGTAAAGTTGCTTCCAATAGCCACTACTGCTGCCCTGTTGTCGCGCCATCAGCCTGTTCGTGGGCATGATATGAGCTGCGCACAAATGGGCCTGACTCCACATGGCGAAAGCCCATCTTCTTTCCTTCAGCTTTTAATGCCGCGAACTCTTCTAATGGTACATATCTTTGAATAGGTAAATGCTGGAATGATGGTCGTAGATATTGGCCAATCGTCAAAATGTCTACATCATGTGCGCGCAGATCATGCATAACCTGAATAATCTCATCCCATGTCTCGCCTAGACCTAACATAAACCCTGACTTGGTTGGTGCAGCAGGATTCATCTCTTTTGCCCACTTGAGCACCTGCAATGAACGCTCGTAGATGGCCTGCGGACGTACACGGCGGTATAACCGTGGAATTGTTTCTACGTTATGATTATACACATTTGGCTTGGCGTCAATCACCACGCGTAAGGCATCATACACGCCCTTGAAATCGGGCGTTAAGACCTCTACTCTGCACTCAGGATTCAGACGACGTATCCAGCGAATCGTGGCCGCAAACACTGCCGCCCCGCCATCTTTTAGCTCGTCCCGATTGACCGATGTGATGACTGCGTGACGTAATTCCATGGTCTTGACTGCTTCCGCTACGCGCTTTGGCTCTTCCCAGTCAAGCCCATTGGGACGCCCCGTCTCCACGGCACAAAAGCCACAACTGCGTGTACAAACACGCCCCAGGATCATGAATGTTGCGGTCTTGTGCCCCCAACATTCACCGATATTGGGGCAGCGAGCCTCTTCACAAACGGTATGTAGCGATTGATCGCGCATCAATTGCTTCAAGCCTTGATAGTTTTCTCCCTTGGGAGCACGCACTTTGAGCCAATCGGGACGCCGTTCTGGAATCATGGTCGCCATGGTCTTGTTCCTCATTCTTGTCTGGGATGGACGCAATGGATATCTCCTTATGAGTAAGGATTTTGCGCCCCTTCGCTTGTTAATAAACGTCTATTTCACGTCCGTAACTTTGTAATTTGTTACGAACGGCTTGTAGAAAGCCACCAGCACCCGCGCCATCCAGAATCCGATGATCGAAGGAGAGGCACAGGTACATCATAGAGCGCACGGCAATCGCGTCATCCTCGATTACCACTGCCCGTTTTACGACTGCATCCATGCTCAAAATGCCCGCATGCGGCTGGTTGATGATTGGTACTGATATAATTGTACCAAAAACGCCGGGATTATTCACGACAAATGTGCTATTTTGCATATCCTGGATCGTGAGTTTATTGGTACGCGCACGCAGTGCCAGTGCATTGACCTGCTTTGCCAAACCAGCCAGTGTGAACTGGTCGGCATCATAAATCGTTGGCACCACCAGACCCGCATCAGTGGCCACAGCCATGCCAAGATTGATACGCTTCTTGATAAGTATTTTATTGTCTTCTGTCCAGGATGAATTGAGCATCGGAAACTTACGAATTCCCTCACACACGGCCTTCATCACAAATGGCACAAAACTGATACCATAGCCCTCGCGCTGCTTGAACTCTTCTTTATGCTTCTCCAGCCACTTCGCGATATTGGTCATATCCACCTCAACTACCGTCGTGGCGTGTGGCGAGGTATGTTTACTGCGCACCATGTGTTCTGCAATCGAGAGCCGCATACGGCTTGGAGTGATCAGCTCTTCATCGGCACGGACAGTAGTTATCGCTACAGCGGGTTTTGCTGAGGTGGCTGCTACAGCGGCAGGCTGTTCACTAGATCGTACAAACGCAGCCGGAGCTGTCGCCTGTGCGGTGCTAGAGCTGACAAACTGTGGTATATTGTTTTGCTTGTCCGACACATAGTTGAGAATATCATCCTTGCGTACACGACCACCTGTCCCTGTTCCTGCGATCTGGTTCAGGTCGATAGCATGTTCGCGTGCCAGACGACGTGCCAGCGGAGAGATACGCTGTCGCTCTTCCTCTTCTGCACGCCGCACTTCAGTGGACTGACCCCCCTGGCCTACTTGCCCGTTGTAGGTTGCTGTTCCTTTGCCACCTGCAACCGCGAGATGTTCTGTCTCCACAACGGGTGTCTCAGCCTGGGCGACACTCTGCACTGGAGCAGCATCTGGCCCAGGCGCGGCATGCTCATCCTCAGCACCAGCTACATCTGCGCTCTCTTCGATCATGGCGATGGTCGCGCCAACCGCTACGGTCTCATCCGTTTGCACGAGTATTTTACTCAGGCGGCCCGCCACAGGTGAGGGCAGGTCCGCGTTGATTTTATCGGTAATAATTTCCGCGAGCGATTCATCTTTTTCGACATAATCGCCCTCTTGTTTCAGCCACGCGCCGAGCGTCCCTTCCGCCACCGATTCGCCTAGGCGCGGCATCTGTACTACTGTTGCCATTGAACGTTCCTCGTACCTCTTTGTACCAGCATAATCAAACAATTATAGAGAGGGCGCATCGGCACTATTCACGTTCTGTGAACAGCTGATGCAACCCAAGTGTGCTAATATGCGGCAAGCTTGCGTGCCGCGGCCAAAATCTTCTCCGCATTGGGCAGATAGGCTGCCTCTAACGGGGGAGCATAGGGGAATGCAACATCTGGCGCAGCCACCCGTGTGATGGGTCCATCCAGATATTCAAACAAGTCTTCCGCCAGGATAGCCGCTAACTCGGCACCAATTCCGCCGGTGAGCGTGTCTTCATGGACGATGAGCACCTTATTGGTGTGTTTCACCGATTCCATGATAGCTTCGCGGTCCAGCGGGGTCAAGCTACGCAGGTCAATAACCTCTACTTCTAGATCATCCTCTTCTTCCAGTGTCTGGGCCGCTTTGAGACATTGATGCACCATCGCGCCATAGGTAAGCACGGTCATATCCTCGCCGACGCGACGCACAATGGCTTTGCCCAATGGCACAATATAATCCTCTTCAGGCAATTCCTCGCGCAGTTCTGGCAAGCGATACAGGAATTTATGCTCAAGATAGAGGACAGGATTGTTGTCGCGAATGGCAGCTTTGAGCATACCTTTCGCGTCATATGCGGTTGCGGGCGTCACCACCTTCATGCCGGGCGTATGAAAGAACCATGCTTCTGGACTCGAAGAGTGGAATGGGCCACCCTTTGTGCCACCGCCGGATGGCCCGCGAATAACCATTGGCACAGGCATGCCGACGCGCCAGTACATCTTGCTCGCCATATTGATGATCTGGTCAAAGCCGCAAGTGATGAAGTCGATAAACTGCATCTCCGCAATTGGACGCATGCCCATTAAGGCCGCTCCCACTGCCGAGCCAATAATCGCGGCCTCAGCCATAGGCGTATCGATCACACGCTCCGGCCCAAACTCTTCTAGCAAGCCCGCGCTGACCTTGAAGGCTCCTCCATAGGAGCCAACGTCTTCGCCAAGCAGGAAGACCGCCTCATCGCGCAGCATCTCTTCGCGAATCGCTTGGCTAATTGCCTCTAAATAGGTTACTTTTTTCTCGTTTTTTGTCGTGCTCATCGGCGTCCAACGACCTCCTCTGCTCTGCTCATGGTGTTGAACGGCTCTCCAGTTCGTCTATCTACTGCGTTGACGTACCGCTCGTTGGTCGCGCCCAACTCGCCCACAATCGCGATTGGTCCATCTGGCGCAAACACATAATCGGCTACTGTGGCCGCGTCCGGTGCGGGGCTTTGCTCCGCGAACTGTACCGCATCCTCAACAACAGCTTTTACCCTGGCCTCTATTTCTGCTCGCTGCCGGGGTGTCAATAATCCTCGTGCGGTAAGGTAGTCTTCAAACTGCTTGATCGGGTCTTTTGCCAGCCACTCCTCGCGAATGTCGCGTGGCACATAATCGGCTCTGTCGGCCTCTGAATGACCACGCACACGAAACGTTTTACATTCTACCATAACTGGTCCCTGGCCACTACGAGCATGCTCTATTGCTCGCTCAACCGCTGTTGTTACGGCGAACACATCATTGCCATCCACGGTTTCGCCCGGCATACCATAGGCAGCCGCACGCTCCGAAAGTTGCTGTACGGCGAATTGCTTAGAGGTTGGAGTTGAAAAAGCGTAGCCGTTATTCTCAATCACTAACACCAGGGGCAGCTTTTGCACGGCGGCAAAGTTCATGGCTTCGTGGAATGCCCCCGTATTGGTGGCACCATCGCCACAACTGGCAAGCACGATGGTTGCACGTTTACGCATCTTCATCGTTAAAGCAACACCGCATGCTACTGGCAGGGATTCGCCGAGCATACTAATCATTGGTACAACGCCATGGTGCATGTCGCCAATGTGCATCTGTCCATCACGTCCTAGCGTGGGAGAGTTACCGCGAGCCAACCATTGACACATCACTGCACGTGGCGAACTGCCCCGTACAAGATGCATTCCCAGATCACGATGCTGCGGTACAATGCAGTCTCCGTCACGCAGCATCATCGCTGCACCAACGGTGGTTGCCTCATGCCCTTGCGCAGTGTAGACGCCGCCCACGATCCGCCCCTGTAAAAAGAGCGTTCGGATACGGTCCTCCAGCGCACGAGTGAGGCGCATAAAATAATAGACACTCAAATGGTCGATCTCGCTCAAGTTTCCTCCTAACCATACATAACACATAAACTATCATACCACACCTGTGTTTCTATTGGACCCCTTGCAAAAATTTCAAATTACGGGTACATTTATTGCACAGCCAGATGTATGTAGGAAGTTGAATGAAAGCTATCAAAGCCAGAGAGTATGTGCATGTTATGATTAAATTTAGACCGCTAGATGTGTAAGTACTATGGAACTCATTTATGTTATACCTGCTGATGCAGCAGAAGCTAATCCGAATGGCAAGTTCTCATTACTAGGGGGTGGAATCGAGAATATTTATGCCTCCACATTTCCAGCAATCCACCCAGGAATTGCTCTGGTTGTGAGACTTCGTGCTCAAGTGTCAGAAACTGATCAAAGTCATAAGTTCCGTGTTGATATCAATGGTCCCAAAGATTTTCACGTGACAGCTGGAGACGTAGTTGAATTTAGGCCCAAAGTTTCACAGGATAAACACGATCGCCCTAATATACTAAACTTGATTTTGAATATGTCACCACTCGTATTTCCTGAGCCAGGTACATATCTTTTTCAGCTTTATGTTGATAGTCAAGAAGTGGGAAATTTTCCTTTGTTTGTTCAGAAGGCCAATATTGATGAAATTAGCAATACATAAGGTCCAATCAATAGAAGTTGTGAGGTGACATAATGTCTAATTACACAAACTCTCATACAAGTGGTGTGCTGGATACCCAATTTTCGCACCCCGCTACAGTGACCTCAGCACCAAAGTCATACATAGTAATACCAGAAACTATTCCAACTCGCAACACTATATCCAAAAGTTGGATACAATGGGCATCAGACCAGCTCGATGAAATCGGGAAGCTCAGACCTGATTGGGATTCCTATGGCGGTGAGCCTCCATCTCCTTTAGCTATCGCTATAGCATTCCACTTACTCCGCTTTGTATATGAGACCTTTGGCAACTTAGCTTACGAACAATCTCAGCCACAAATCATCTCTCCTCGTGCTGATGGAGGTATACAAATTGAGTGGGGTATACCACCAGTTGAAATCGCAGTTCATGTTGATCCTTCAGGTATCCTGGGCTATCTTTACAAAGACCAACAGGGTGATGCCCTTAAATACGATGAAGTGCAAAGTGCTTCTTGGGACAAAATACTTCAGTTGATTGCCACAGTGGTGTTTACTATACCAAAATGAATAAGGAACAAGAAAGTGATATAGATCAGATTAGCGATGATGATCTACTCTATCGACGTTTTCATCGTGCTAATCTTCGACGTGACGGACGTATTACCTATGCCGCATACATCCGTCGCAAACCGCCCCCGCCCATACCTGACTCTGAAATCTCTGTAAATCTTGCAAGTCGGACGACTCCAGAGGAAACATTAGCGGCGGCTCAGCCTATATTTGGGCTAGGAATACTCAGAGTAGGTGATGTTAGAAAATTGGGCTTTACAGTACGCCACAAACCGTCACGAAACAATCTTGCTCATTGTATCATTGAAGGAGTTAAAACCGAAGCGGACTGTGCGCGCTTGGCTGACATCACCCGGGTGCATACGCTGCCCCCTCCACCCAAACCTAGCACATAATATTTGACACCAGACCACGAGCTTTCGTTTTACCTCTTCGTGTTCGCCTGTATCTCCAGGCGCAAGCGTTTGATGCGTTTACGGTAGGCGTCTTCCGGTTGACGATAGCCGAGCTTTGGCTTATCACCCATGCTGACATGCCACTTGCGAAAGGCAAGACCAATCTCCGTCTGATAGAGCGTCTTTACGCGCACCCACTGCTTGTAGCCCTGCTGCCACAACACTTCGCGCTCCTTCTTTGTGCGCTGGAACGAGTTTTGCAGCAAGGCATATTCATCAACCTTCACCACGCTGCTACTGACCTCCGACGCCAGAAACTCGCGAATGACCGCCGCCTCATGTGCCAGAGATTTTATCAGGATGTAAAGCAAGCTGAGTTGCGCCCCAAAGGGGGGAATATAGTCGGCAATAATGGCAATCAGTGAGGTAAAAGCCACGCTTGCATTATTTGGAGCAGCCAATACGGTTGCACTAGCATAAAAATCGATAAAGTCGAAGAGACTATGCAGGATCACTGCGCATAAATAGCCGAGCAACGGCACAATAATCTGCCGCCAACGTACCTTTGTATGCCGAATATAGCCGAGCGCGGCCCCAAAACAGACCGTAAACGTCGAGTGGCAGAGCCAACCGAGCACAATCCTCCCCACGATTAGCAAGAGCAGAAACTGTTTCGAGTTGAATGCGAAATAGACAAAGTTCTCCACCATGGCGAAGCCCGCGCCGATTAAAGCACCATAGACAATGCCATCCGTCACGTTATCAAACTCATCGCGTAACACCAGGAACAGCAAGAGCAAGCCCAATCCCTTTACCGTCTCCTCGGTAATGCCCGCGTTCAACCCTTGAAAGGCTGAGCGCATCAGGCTGCTCGCGTCGGGCCCCAGCACATTTTGCAAGAGCGTATCTATGTTCTGCTCAATAAACGACGCCGATGGAATAGCGATGACAGCTCCCCAGAGAAAGGCGGCCAACCGTAAAAACCACGGCTCACGCTCAAAACGATCAATAAAATTGACTAAAAGCGTGATGCCAAGCGCGGGAATAAGTGGGATGGTGAGCGCGGAAACGATACTCGACAGGCCGTTCTGGGTGAACGCGGAAATGCCCACCAAGCTATTGAGCACGATGGTGATAATAATGCTGACAATGAGAATAGCAATGCCCACGCCCGCGATCAGCCAACGCGTGCGTGGGCCCATGCGCTGTGGTAGCACGAACTGCATGGTAACGCCTGCTCCCAACACGTTCCCTTCCTCATCATCATTCCACGGTTGTGCCTCAAATTCTGGCTCAGGCTGAATCGGGAGCGAAGCTACGTGCAGTTCGTGGGAAGGAAGGGATTGTCCATAATTGAAAGCGGGATACTCCCCCTGGCCCGCGTCTCTTCTCTGGGCCTCGCTAGAGGGTGGGAACGCTTCATAGGTGCTATGTCCGTTCATGGTTAACGGCCGCTCAACGGTGGGCATGTTTTGTAGTAGCCCATGTTGCGACACGCCAGACCCCGGTTGTCGCGGGGGCACATTGCCACGCTCGACCTGTGAGATGCGTTGGGTAGGTTCATCCGCCAGATCGCCCGTATTCCTGCGCAGGATGGGTGAGCTTGTTTGCGGCGCGATGAGTTGTAACATCGTGCTGCCGAGCACCAGCACATCTTGAGGTAGCATCGGTAAACTGCCACCACTGGGTACCGGATGCCCGTTGACACGCACAATATTATGCACCGTCAAGTTCATCACGTGCCAACCATACTCATCCAACACGAGGCGTGCATGCTCACGCGATACCGTCGGGTCCATGAGAATAATATCATTGCTTAAGGCGCGTCCAACGGTGGTTTCGCGACGCATCAGCAAATGCACCAGTCGCTCCTCTGGCAACCATCCCGTGGGATAGCGGTCCTGGAGCTGCGCGGTGGCATTCGCAGGTGGGCGTACCCGCACAACCCGCAACACACCATACTGTTGACTCATGCAGCCATCCTACATATGCTTATCAATCACCGTATCTACTACTAATTCACCAATATATTCAGTCACTAATTCACATAATTGTTCCCAATGCGCTGAGATAGATGCGTAACGTTCCCAGTAATTAGGTGCCTCATCCTCTACCTGCCGCCAATACACATAGGCCTCATAGTTCACAAAGATGAGCGTCATAATATATTGCGTTGGTTCCCCTTGTAAGCGCAGTAATGCTAATCGCCTCACCCCTGGAATCCAGCGTTGCATCTCTACCACACCTGAAGATGCTAATGCCTCTACATCCTCACTTGTAGCTCCTCGTTTTAACCGCCACACACGCACGTATTGAATATCTGCCATCAATTTCTCCATAAGAATATATACTCTCTTACTATACATGGGAATAAGAGTACTGGCAAGCTAATTAGGAGTAGGAAATGTGCGTATGTGCATAGATGTGCTACCTCGCTTCACTGCGATGGTAGACGCTACTCAAGAAGCAGAGAGCAGTTGGGCATTATTCCAATCAAGCGTGAAGGTTTGCCAGAGCGTATGTAACACGTTCACATCAGACATGATGACGCCCACTTCACGGCTCTGATTGAGGCCAGCGGTGGTCAGATTTTGCGAACCAATGAAGGCCAGACCACCCGTGACCTGCTGATTGCCCGCTGCGTCATTGGTCATCTGGACATCGGCGAGAATCATTTTGGCGTGCATGATCGGCTGTACTGATGTGCGTAGTTGCACGTTGCCCGTGGCAAGTGCGTTGATGTCGTCTTGGGTTGTGGCCTTTCCATTCATCGGCTTAGCTGGTAAAATAATCTGCACCTGCACGTTACGCATAACTGCGGCAATCAATGCCTGCTCAATGATGCCTGGAGCGGGCAATTCATGAATCTCTTCCATTTCAATCAGCAATGAGGTTTTTGCCTGTTGCAGCAATTGTAATACTATGGTACTGGCATTGCCCTGATTATTTGTACTGGGACTAATGACTAAGGCTGAAGATTGCAGTTGGGTAGTATCAAAGCGTGGTGCATTCGCATCCCAATCCGCACTAAACACAGCTTTCAAGGTATTAACACGCCCCTGATCGTTATCAATGACAATATATTCGCGATTACTCGCCGCATAAGGTTTTCCATGTGACGCGGGTGAACCGAGGGAATCCGTCGTCAAGTTGGCGGTCATAATATAAGTCGTCTGCCCATCAACGATCATGAATTTGGCGTGTGTCTTCCCGCCGCGCACAAGCGTCGTGCTATTCTCTCGTACCTCGATACCTGCGTCATTCAGTTTTTGCTTGACCGTTTGATAGGTAGGAACGGGATGACTTGCTGCGACACTATGCATCCACGACGAGACAGTATGGGCAACGGCTCCAAGCGGTGATGACGGCGGAGTTGCAGGAGCAGAGGCAGAGTTAGAGTTGCTATCTGGCGTGCTAGCGGTGTTCGTGGGTGCAAAAGGATACGCCATACGCTCCAATATCACACGGATATCCTTCTTCTCTCCCGTAACCGGGTCAGGGGCCGCAAGCTGCACAAGAGCATCAAGTACATGGCTCTGTGTCAAAAAATACACTTCCAACCAGAGGGATTGCTGAACATTCCTGATCGCCTGGGCAATCAGTTCACCCCCATCAGCCGGATTTACTGGCTCGACAAAGAACTGGTTGACCGTACTCACGGCCATAGCTGACAACCCACTTGGCACACTCGGCACGCTCTGACCACTCGGATTACTCGGCCCATTGCTCACCACTGAGCTAGCCGAAGCATTTGTTGTGTCAAATGACGAAGCATCTTGCGTCATAACCCCTCCTACGAATAATCGAGACATCTCATGCATATACTATACGCAGTTGCTCCTCTGAATAGCAATGCTCTATACAGCGGCGCGAAAACCCTTCTGTTGCAACTTCCGTAGGGCCAGCTTATGCACTTTTACTAATGAACCTGGTAAACAGGGAAGCCCATCCGTAGGGGCCAGATTGATCGCGCCCCAGGGCGATTGATCGCCTGTGATTCAGGATTTCGCTCAATGAATTGAGCGGAGGGCGCGATCAATCTGGCCCCTACGGAGCCTGCAGCGCGCTTCGCTGCTGCTCACGCGATTACCAGATTAAATTGTCAAAATGCATCAGCGCGTCCCGTACCCGTTGAGGAGCGTTTCGCCAACAGTACGGATGCGCTGAAGCTGGCCCCTACAGCGTTCCCTACGCGGTTCGGTAGCACTAGACAGGGATGATACTATTAAGAATAATATACATTTTTATAAAGTAGCTATGGAATAATGACTATATGCAAAAAGAAGAGGCGCATCTGGATCGTGTAGATGACTGGACGCTGCAACAATTGGAGCACGTGACTCAACATTTTGAGGATAATCAGAAGCAAGCCTATCTGGTAGGTGGCTCGGTGCGGAATATGCTCCTTCAACTGCCCGTCACTGATTGGGATATTGTCACCGATGGTGACGCTCATAAGCTGGCACGCCGTCTGGCAGAGAAGCTCGGTGGTCATAGTGCTCACCTGCATGATAAAGCTAGCCGTGTCATTCTTAAACACGAAAGTCAGGAGATCAGTTTCGATATCTCGCCCATGCTCGACCACGCGCTCGAAAGAGACTTGCGCCAGCGCGACTTCACCATCAATGCTATCGCGGTTCCCCTTGCTAACCTCATGCAGCATCTCACGGGAGATGCGCCGCTACAGCTCTATGATCCATTACATGGAGCGAATGATCTCTCTGCCCGTTGCTTAAAGGCGATTGATGATGGCATCTTCCAGCGTGATCCTTTGCGTTTGCTGCGTGCCATGCGTTTTATGCTGCATTACCGACTCACACTCGATAGCCACACAAGGGGACTTATCATTCGTGACGCCGCACGCCTACTTCAGGCCGCATCCGAACGTATTCATGAAGAAGTGTACGCGCTTTTAGCACCTATGGATGCTATCAATCCCTTACGCCTACTCGACGATTACGGCCTTCTGACCACGCTCATACCTGAGTTTATTCCGGCACGTGGCATGCTACAGCCGGGGCTTCATCATTGGGATGTGTTCGACCATTCTTTAGAAACCGTAGCTACGCTTGAGCAGTTACTGACCACGCTACAACGTCCGCCTGCTGAGATACGTACCTCACCGTTGGCTCTCGGCGATCAGGATGATCTTGTTGAGCTACAAACCCTCTTGTTGGAAGCCGAGGCCCAGGGCATTTTGCAGTTGAGCGCACTCTTGTCTCCAACCATGAAACTGGCCGCCCTCTTGCACGATATCGGCAAAACGGTTACGTATGAAGCGGTTGAAGACGGCTCCATCCGTTTTTATGGACATCCCCAAGCCGGTGTTCCCTTAGCACAGCAAATTTTAAAACGCTTGAACGTCAGCACACAGGACCGCCGCCTGATCCAACTCGTTGTCGCACATCATATGCGACCGGGACAACTCAGCCAGGGACCCGTGTCACAACGCGCCATTCGCCGTTACTTCGTCGAACTTGGACCAATTGGCATCCACGTTGCCCTGGTCTCACTGGCCGATCACCTTGCGATGCGTGGCCCACAACCACTCACGTCGTCATGGGCCAGCCACCTTGCCACGGTACGCACCCTGCTCAACAGCTACATCCGCCAGCGCGAGCGCATCATGCCACCACGCATCGTGCAGGCGGAAGAACTGATGCATCACTTCGCGCTACAGCCTGGGCCACTCATCGGCCAACTGCTCGATGTCATCTCAGAAGGCCAGGCAGAGGGCACCGTGCAGTCCAAAACCGACGCCTTCTGGCTCGTCGAAGAGAAACTGCATGTCGAACACCCCATGCCATAAACGAAAAGTGAAAGAAAAGAAACATGACGACCACAAGGGTTGCTAGAGCCTTTCATCCCCTATACATCTTTTTGTTGACTATCCTGATTCACCGTTTCTTGTTGACTCATAAGTGCATCACCCTTTCACATTAGAAGAATATGACGTTCAGCACAACAAAAATTGTGCTTGCAGTACCAGCCAGCACCCTACGAATTTTGGAAACCGCTACCATGACCGAGGCTCGGTATCACAGAAAGGACAATCAAGCCGGGGGCAATGGCCAGAAACGGGAAGAACAGTTTAGGGAAGGTCGCGATCAATGCCCCTCTATCTTCTCTGGCTCAACGGTGTCTTCGCGCCCCTCGCAGGTAGTATTGCTGGCCGAATTGGTTCGCGCAAAGCTATCGCCATGGCGAATTGCCTCGCTATTGTTGGTCTGCTCATCACCCTCGCGCCATCGCTTCCGCTCGTCATGATTGGACTCGCTTTGCTCGCACTAGGTATGTTCTCCGTTGTGCCATCAGCCAATCTGTATCTCGGCGAACAAACTACTATGGCGAAAGGGACTGCGGCATCTATGTACCTCTCGCTCTACTATTTTGGCGGTAGCATCGGTGCTGTCGTGCCAGGGGTGACGTATCTTTGGGCAGGATGGCTCGGCGTGGTCATCTTATGCGTAGGGATGATACTGATTTCGCTAGTATCTGACCAAGTGCTATGCAGGTAAAAAAATTGCCAGGGTGCAGAGGAAAAACTTCCGCTTTTCCTCTGCACCCTGATTTACTATTCAACCTACCTCACAATAACTAGCGACCGAGTTGGTCGACTCGTGCTTGTGATGCCTGAAGTTCTTGCTGAGCAGCTTGCAGTTGTGCTTGGGCCTCCTGAAGTTGCTTCTGTAGTTCATGCATCCGCGTATCACGCATTCGAGTTGCTTGCAATTGCGCTTCACGCTGCTTTGTCCTCTCCAGCTGTGTGTGTGTGTCGCGAATTTGCTGCTGGAGCGCTTGCAATTGCGCTTGCATTGATTGCAGTTGCGTATCACTATTAGCCGCCGTTGAGCTACCCTGATTCTCCTGCGCTATGGGTGATGGAGCTGACTGAGCCTGCGCTGTCTGCGGCATTTGGGGCGGCATCTGCGGTGATTGTGCTCGTGTCTGCAGGTTATCTCTGTTCTCCTTTACCGTCTCCTCCTGAGCCAACTGTTCCCGTCGCGCTGTACGTTCAGCATCAACTTGCGCCCGATTAGTTGGGGGCTGGCCATAATGGGTATCCTGCTGCCGCGCTACTTGACTTGCATTGACGGCGGTCGCAGCAACTGGCTGTGTATAGTTAGGGGTGCGAGCAGCATTAGTGTTCGCGTTATGCACAGTGTGATTATAAGCACCATATTGCTGCAAAATGCCCATTGCATCTTGTTCGCGCCCAGGTGCTTTCACTGCTAGCACACGGTTCCCGTTACGGGACTCGTTCTCATAAAACCGAGCTTCCTCATCCGAGAGGCCCATATCGGCCATGTCTTGCGTAAAAGTGCCGTTTGTTGCACCCTCACCCGTGAATAAGCTCTTGAGATCGCCAAAGAAACTGCTAGAACCACCACTCGTGCCAGAATATCGTATCTGTTCGTTCGTAAAACCTGCGCTTGTGAGCGCATTTAGTGCCTGTTCTGCCATTGTCTGGTCGCGAAAAACGCCAACAATAGTTGATCGTGAACTCATTGCCATATGTTTTCTCCTTTGTGGAAATGAGACATCTCTAAACATGTCTCATTTTGTCACTTCTTTATGACGGTATACACTACAATTGGAAAGCAGAACAAAAGTTACTCTATAATCTGTACACTATACATATATTCATAGTTATTCACGTAACTACCAGCAAAAAAGATGCACCATACCTCCTCAGTAGGGATGTCCCTCGTGGGCATTCAGCAAGCCCGAAGAGCGAAATCGCCATCGTATACAGGATGCCCACAAGGGGCATCCCTACTGAGTTGTCATTGGGAATGTGTTCATGGTAGAGTGAATGAGACGAGCGTATTGCTAGGAGAGGAACAGGAAGATAGACGATGGCACAATCACAATTTCGCGGCGAAGTACGCGCACCAGACTTTCCCAAGGGGCTTGATTGGATCAATAGCGACCATCCGCTCAGCATCAAAGAACTGCGTGGTCACGTCGTTATCTTGCACTTCTGGACGCTTTGCTGAATTAACTGTATGCATGCCCTTGCGCAGTTGCGTGAGATCGAAGAGGCTTTTTCAAGCGATGTGCTTGCTGTCATAAGCATTCATTCACCCAAATTCCCCAATGAACGCTTTACGGAAAGTGTGCGTGACGCGGTGTCGCGCTACGGCATCAATCATCCCGTGGTGAATGATCGCGCTATGCGTTTGTGGCAAGAATATGCCGTGCGTGCCTGGCCCACCCTCATGTTCATCGATCCAGAGGGGCGTGTCATCGAGCGGCACGAGGGTGAGATACAACCAGAGGCAGGCAAAGAACTGCTACGGCTGATGATAGCGGATTTTGACGCGGCGGGCTTGCTCAACCACCAACCGCTGCGCTTCGCACGCGAGACGGTCACGCAATCGTTTCTGGCCTTCCCCGGCAAGCTGGCTGTTGACGCTGCCGCTAATCGCCTAGTGATCAGTGACTCAACGCATCATCGCCTTGTCGAAACTGACCTGCACGGCAAGGTACGCCAGATTATTGGCACGGACAAAGAGGGCAACCGTGATGGCTCGCTGAGCGAGGCACAGTTTAATCGCCCGCAAGGGGTGACGGTGGTGGGCAACACGCTGTATGTGGCCGACACAGAAAACCATACTATTCGTCGCGTCAATCTCACCACACAAAGCGTGGAAACTATCGCGGGTACTGGCACGCAAGCTGGCTTTATCCGCACGCCGACTAACGGGCCAGCACGCACCATCACCCTCAGTTCGCCGTGGGATCTGGCTTGCAACGGCAATGAGTTGTATATCGCGATGGCGGGCATGCACCGCATCTTCGTGCTGCACATGGACCGCGACGAGATTGAGCCGTTCGCGGGCGCGGGCCCCGAAGCACTACGTGATGGCAGCTATGCTGAGGCACTCTTCGCACAACCCAATGGCCTGACGCTTGACGATAGCCGCGTACTCTATAGTGCCGATAGCGAGGCCAGCGCAATCCGTGCCATCGACCTGACAGGAGCGCAACAGGTCAGAACACTGGTCGGGACTGGCCTGTTTGACTTTGGCGATGCCGATGGCAGCGGCGATAACGTCCTCTTGCAGCATGTGCAAGCGGTTAGTTTTATGGATGGCCTCGTCTATCTCGCCGACACCTATAACAACCGTATCAAGGTTCTCAATCCACAGACACGCGAGGTTATCTCGCTAGCTGGCAACGGTACGGCGGGTTTTCGCGATGGTCCGTTCGCAGAGGCGCAATTCAACGAACCCGCTGGCCTTGCCGCCGCGAACGGCATCTTGTATGTTGCAGACACCAACAACAACGCCATTCGCGTGATAAAGTTGGCAGAGAGGATCGTTGAGACACTCAAGATAGAGTAAAACAAGAAGGAGTCGCGAAATTGAATACGAATAATGATGTCGCACCTGCGCTAGATACCACCGCACGCGCAGAGGTTCTCAATACGCTGCTTGTCCTGCTGCATCAACACTACGTCTTCCCCAAGGTTGCGCAGGAGATGGAGAGTGCGCTCCGGCTCCACATGAGCAACGGGGAATATGAGCAAGTGACGAGCGGTGAGCAGTTTGCACAATTGCTTACCACGCACTTGCAAGAGGTCAGTAAGGATAAGCACCTACACATCTTCTACAGATCTGAGGAGTTGCCCCAACAGAAAGAGAAGGCGAGCGAGCAACAGCAAAAAGCTCGCTGGCATGAGTACTGGCGCGCCCAAAACTATGGCTTTCACAAGGTCGAACGCCTGCCTGGAAACATTGGCTACCTCGACTTTCGCGATTTCTATCCACCTGAGTACGCGGGCGAAACCGCGATAGCCGCGATGAACTTCCTCGCTAACACCAACGCCCTGATCGTGGATATGCGCTACAATCATGGCGGTTATCCCGAAATGATCGCCCTTATCACCAGCTATCTCTTCTCGTCAGAGCCCGTACACCTGAACGACCTTTACTGGCGTAGCAATGATAGCACACAACAATTCTGGACGCTTCCCTATGTGCCTGGGCAACGCTATGGTAACAAACCAGTCTATGTGCTGACCAGCCACGAGACGTTTTCCGGCGGCGAAGAGTTCACCTACAACCTCAAAAATCTCAAGCGCGCAACCATTATCGGTGAGGTCACAGGTGGTGGGGCACACCCCGGCGGTGTTCAGCGCATCAATGCTCATTTCGAGGTCTTCATTCCTGGCGGACGCGCTATCAACCCCATTACCAACACCAACTGGGAAGGGACTGGCGTCACCCCTGATATCGAAGTTCCACAGGCAGAGGCCTTGCTAACAGCGCAAAAACTGGCCCTCAAGCAGATAATTGAGGACATCGGCGACAATCCAGTGAGTGCTCAAAAAGCCGTGCAAAAAGAAGCTCAAAAAGCGTTACAAGAACTAGGCCAATAACAATGGCCTAGCTCTTGCATTCTATCAAACACAGTCATTCACGATTAGACACCCATTAAACGCCCATTGAACGCCCGATAATCTCTTTCATGATCTCGTTGGTGCCAGCATAGATGCTCTGTACGCGCGCATCGAGGTAAGCACGGGCAATGGGATATTCAAGCATGTAGCCGTAACCGCCATGCAGTTGTACACACTGATCCAACACGCGCTTCTGCAAGTCGGAGGTCCACCACTTCGCCATTGATGCATCTTCCGCGGTGAGTGTGCCAGCATTCAATTCCTCGATACACCTATCGACGAACACGCGGGCAATTTCGATCTCGGTTTTCATCTCGGCTAGCTTGAAACGCGAGTTCTGAAAGCTACCGATGGGCTGACCAAAGGCGTGTCGCTCTTTACAATAGTCCAGTGTCCAATCTAAGGCTGCTTCACAGGCGGCAACGGCGTTGACACCAACACTCAAACGCTCTTGCGCGAGTTTGCGCATCAGGTAATAAAAGCCCTGGCCTTCCTCGCCCAGCAGGTTACTGACAGGCACACGCACATTGTCAAAGGAGAGTTCCGCAGTATCCTGCGATTTCAGACCCATCTTTTCGAGTTTGCGTCCACGCTCAAAGCCCGCCATGCCACGCTCCACTACGAGCAAGCTGATGCCCTTGTGCCGCAACTCTGGCTTGGTTTTCGCCACCACGATCACCACGTCGCTCAGTATGCCATTGGTGATAAACGTTTTCTGACCATTGAGCAAGTAGTAATCACCCTGGCGAATGGCCGTGGAGCGTACCGCCGCCAGGTCGCTGCCCGTATTTGGCTCGGTCATGGCAATGGCGGTAATCAGTTCGCCGGAACACATTTTCGGGAGCCAGCGACGTTTTTGTTCCTCGCTGGTGTAGGTCAGAAAATACGGTAGCACGACATCGTTATGCAGGCCAATACCCGCGACGGCACTCATCACGCCGACACGTGCGGCCTCTTCCACGATAATGGAGCTATAGGTGAAGTCATGGACGCCTGCGCCGCCATAGACTTCAGGCACCTCAAGGCCCAGAAAGCCCTGTTGTCCCGCCTTCAGCCACATCTCACGGGAAACGATGCCATCCTTTTCCCACTGCGCATTAAAGGGAACCACTTCCTTCTCAACAAAGTGTCGGAAGGAGTCACGAAACATGTCGTGTTCTTCAGTAAAAAGCGTTCTTTTCATGTACCCCTGATTTCCGCATGCTGTTTGAAAACCCGATCTATGTAAATGGTACCGATGCTACTTGTCAATGTCAAGGACACAAAGACACAAACCCCTCCTATTGACACATCAACGAAAATAAAGTTACATGATAGATAGCGAGAACCTTATGCAACTAGACCAGATCATCAATGTAGCTTCAGTACCACAACGCAGCCCCTTTCGCTACCCTGGAGGAAAAACGTGGCTTATACCATATATCAGACAATGGCTTTCATCACAACTGGGAGAGCGGGCACCCATACAGCCTGAACTGCTCGTAGAACCTTTCGCCGGTGGTGGCATTGTCAGCTTGACAGCAACAGCAGAACATCTTGTTCAGCATGCAATCATGGTAGAGCTAGATAGAGCAGTTGCTTCTGTCTGGCAAACCATTATTCACAGCGCTGATTGGTCTTGGCTTACCGATCAAATTGTTTCCTTCGAACTTACCTACGAAAATGTGCTAGCATATCTTGCTATCCCCCTCACACGCTTACAAGCAAAGAAGAGGCCCTCAGAACAATCGTAAGAAATCGCGTTAATCGTGGTGGCATCCTCGCAGCTGGAGCAGGATTAATCAAACAGGGAGAGAATAATAAAGGGATTCGTTCGCGTTGGTATCCTAAGACGCTTGAAAATCGCATAGGCAATATAGTAATGATGCGCGATCATATTACGTTCATCTACGGAGATGGCTTGAAAATCTTGCAAGAGCATATGTATAATCCCCATGCAGTTTTTTTCTTGGATCCACCATATACGGCGGCGGGTAAAAAAGCAGGTAGCCGCCTTTATACCCACTCAGAGATCAACCATGAAGCATTATTCGCTATTGCTAGCAACCTGAAGGGCGACTTCTTGATGACCTATAATGATGCTGACGAAATTCGCGCACTAGCAAGCTCCTATCACTTTGACTGGCAACTTATTCCCATGAAAAACACCCACCACGCGAAGATGACAGAACTCCTTATAAGCCCCAACCTGGATTGGTTGCGAACATAGCTCGCCCCCTCTCTGACAACCTTTAGCGACAAAAAATGATACAATGAAATGCAGTTAAACGAGATTACGGGACAGTGCTATGTCCAGAGAGAAGGAACAGCGTTCCATGCATACACGATGGGGTGTTTACACAAGGAGAAACTATATGACCCAAATATTTGAGAGTGCTAAAGCGTATACACAAACGCCATTTATAAATGAGCAACTCACCGATTTTAGTAAAGCGGAGAACCGTAAGGCACAAGAAGACACCCTGGCACAGGTCAGGGGCGAACTGGGGCAGAGCTATCCCCTGATCATCGGCGGCAAGAAAATCGTCGGTGAAGCTACCTTCGCCTCAATCAACCCTTCACAGCCCGATCAGGTCGTTGGCACCTTCGCACGTGCCACCGTCGAGCAGACCAACGCAGCAGTGCAGGCGGCAGCAACGGCCTTTGAGACGTGGAAATACGTTCCTGCCGAAGAGCGTGCAGCCTATCTTTTCAGGGCCGCTGAATTACTGCGGCAGCGGCGTTTTATCATGAACGCCTGGATGATCTATGAGGTGGGCAAAAGCTGGGCCGAGGCCGATGGCGACACCGCCGAGGCGATTGACTTCATGGAGTTTTACGCCCGCGAGATGCTGCGTCTCACCGAGGAACAGCCAGTTACACGTATGGCAGGTGAGGACAACAAGCTTGTCTATATTCCACTGGGCGTATGCGCCGTCATTCCGCCCTGGAACTTCCCCTGCGCCATCATGGTAGGTATGACCAGTGCAGCCTTCGTCTCCGGCAATACGGTCGTACTGAAACCTGCCAGTACCGCACCCGCCATCGCCGCACAATTCATGCGTATCCTGGAAGAAGTCGGATTACCAGCAGGGGTCGTCAACTTCTTGACTGGCTCCGGCTCCGTCATCGGTGATGCCCTCACGCAGAACCCAATCACACGTTTCATTGCCTTCACAGGCTCACGCGAAGTTGGCTTGCGCATTCACGAACTCGCCGCCAAGCATCAGGAAGGGCAACGCTGGATTAAGCGCACCATCCTAGAGATGGGCGGCAAAGACGCAGTCGTGGTTGATGAAACCGCCGACCTTGACGCCGCTGCAACTGGCATTGTTGTCTCTGCCTTCGGATTCCAGGGACAGAAGTGTTCCGCCGGTTCACGCGCAATTGTCGTTGAGCAGGTCTACGATCAGGTATTGCAGAAGGTGCTCGATAAGGCCAAACAATTGACGATGGGCGACGTGACGTTGCCAACAACCTACATGGGTCCGGTCGTGGACGAGAACGCGCTGAAGAAGATTCTCGATTATATTGAGATCGGCAAGGGCGAGGGTCGGCTAGTACTTGGTGGCAGCCATCAAGGTCCGGGCTACTTTATCGAGCCAACTATCATCGCTGATGTCAAGCCAAGTGCGCGTGTGGCACAGGAAGAAATCTTCGGACCTGTGCTTACCTTCATCAAGGCGAAAGACTTCGATGATGCCCTAAACATCGCGAATGGCACCGAATACGGCCTGACAGGTTCACTCTTCTCGCGTGACGAGCAACGCATTGAACGCGCCCAGGCAGAGTTTCATGTCGGCAACCTGTACTTTAACCGCAAGAGCACAGGTGCGTTTGTCGGCGTTCATCCGTTCGGCGGTTTCAACATGTCTGGCACCGACTCTAAAGCGGGTGGCCGTGACTACCTGCTCCTCTTCACCCAGGCAAAAGCGATTTCGCGCAGACAGTCATAAAGAAGAGAAGGAACAGCAAGAGGGGCATGGTGCAAACGCAGCATTTGCACCATGCCCCTCTTGCTGTTGCGAGGGACGAGCTGAAGCTGGTCCCTACAGCATCCTATTAGACGTTATGTAAGATCATGCACGTGAGTGGTGGCACGCTCACTGTTGTGGTGGCTCTTGCCAACTCTTGCTCGCCTGCTTGTCCCTGGGTGGCAACAATGGCCCATGCGCCAGCGGGAAGATTGACGCTCAACTCCAGCATATTCGGATTGTAGATGACGATGATGTGCTGCCAAGCATCGCCGTTAGCATGGTCGAGTAGTGCGAAGGCAACGCTGTTCTCTGGGCTATCCAGGAAGACAAGGTGTTGACGGATGGCCTCGGCACTGGGCAGACGGAAGGCAGGATGGTTGCGCCGCAAGTGAATCAGGCCCGCGTAGTAGTCAACGACAGCGCGATACTGCGCTTTCCGTTGCCAATCGAACTGATTCACCGCGTCACCCGCGTTATAGCTGTTCTCGTTGCCACCCTTTGTACGTAAGAACTCCTCGCCACCTTGTAGGAAGGCCACACCTTGTGAGGTCAGCACAATTGCTTGTGCCAGTTCATCCATCTTGATACGGTCGGCTTCGCTCACCTCTGGACTGTTCAGCGTAATCTTATCCCATAAGGCATAGTTGTCATGACTGGTGACATAGTTGATTGTTTCGCCCGGTGTGCTGGCGAAGTCATCAATGCTGCCAGCGATGGCTCGCTTGATGGCATCAACCTGACCCGGCTCACCAGTAGCAAAGCCGCGGGTACGTGCGTCAAACACAGGGCCATTGATCGCATTGCGGATGTTGTCGTTAAAGACACCGACCCCTAAGCCTTTTTGCCGTGCTTTCACCAGCAGTTGACTCGCCAACAGGCCCGACCCAGCACCCGTCCAGGGCTCACCGTACAGCAATACAGAAGGATTGATGGCACGCAGGTCCTCGACGATAAGCTGCATGAGGTTCACGCCCAGGGGAGCCATCAGGTCAAAACGGAAGCCATCAATATGATACGCTTGCGTCCAGTATTTCACTGAGTCGCGCACAAACTTCTGCACCATTGGCCGCTCGGTCGCCAGTTCGTTGCCCACGCCAGAGCCGTTGGTGTAGTAGCCATGCTCATTCGTACGATAGTAGTACTGTGGCACGAGCTTATCAAAGTCGGAGTTTCCACTCTCATAGGTGTGATTGTAGACCACGTCCATAATCACGCCGATGCCTGCCTTGTGTAGGCTCTGCACCATCAACTTGAACTCGCTGATCCGTTCACTACCATGTGGCGTGGTGGCATAGGCACCCTCCGGTACATTGTAGTTGCGCGGATCATAGCCCCAGTTATATTGATCGCTGGCGGTCTCATCGACGGTTGCAAATTCCTCGATGGGGAGGATTTGGGCGTGAGTGATGCCCAGTTCTCGCAGATGGGCGATGCCAGTTTTCACCTTCTTCGGTCCGACAGTGTGCTGCTCGGTAAAGGCCAGGTAGCGACCCTTGTTGCGCATGCCTGACTGCGCATTGATAGAAAAGTCGCGCACATGCACCTCATAGATGATGGCATCTAGGGGATTATTGAGCATCTTATAGCGATCTTTTTGCCAACCAGAAGGATTGGTATCATCGAGTTTGACAATCATGCCACGTTTAGCGTTGACGGCAATGGCTCTTACGTAGGGGTCAACCACGGTGTGCGTCTCACCCTGGATCGTTACATCGTACAGGTAGTACCAGTTTTTCAGGTTTTTCGCTACCCGGGCATACCACGTGCCATTTTCAGCTTGACGCATTGTTACCTTGCTCGTCAATGGACCCGTCTCAGCGTTATAGAGCAACAGGTCAACATTCGAGGCGGTTGGTGCCCACACGCGAAACGCGGTTGCAACCCAGGTGTAGGTATTGCCAAGATCATCGCCATCGTAGGTATAGCGTGCATCATCAAGCACATGACGCGGCACAATACGATGCGGTTCGCTCTGCCCGATTTTCACAGTAATGGTGTCCGTTACGGCTGGTGCGTCGCTGAGCGTAATTGCCAGCAGGTCAGTGCTGATGCCATCGGAAGAGGTGGGAAGGGCGACATCAGGATTGTTAATGGAGTCGTAAATCATGGTCTTCTTCGCACCCAAATCATAGGGCACAAATGAGAAGACCACTTCGGTATTATCCGCGGGCACCTGCAATACAATATTCTGCTCAGGCTGTGCGCCATCAAAAACGCCGTTGAAGGCGATTTTGTAGTGATAGGTACCTGCTGGCAATGTGCCACGAAACTGGTACAGGTCGCTGTGTATCTTCTGCAGGCGCGTAGCCTGATCGTCGGTATACCAATTTCCTTGTGCGCCCAATGACGTTTGTAAATCGCCGACGAGCACCGCATAGGTGCTGTGTCCCCCATCGATGGCCGCAACAGCATAACGAGCACCAGAGGTCTGGCTTACCACTGCGATTGTGTCGGACTGTATAGGTAAAGCTATTGCCTCGGTAAGGGAGACAAGAACAGTGTTTTCATCGTCTAGAAAAGCATGCACTACTTGCAATTGCGGTAGAGCCGGGGCTGCACTCGCTATCGCATCCATAGTTAACTGATTATCCAAGCTGAATTTCCTCATTTTCCTTACATATATACATACATACATAAGGAGCTATTTGTTGTTCCAAAACACGCACTACACTTACTCCACATGTTAAAACGTATCTCAACATCAAAAAGAGACAATTTGGTACAAAAACAGGCTTTTTTCCTATTTTTTATAGGAGAGAAGGTTTGCTGAGCGGTGCAAA
>JBBPYR010000036.1:0-5989 GCA_038199755.1 Ktedonobacterales bacterium
ATGTGAGGCGCGTGCCTGGGCGAGTAGTGTTTTGATGCGCTCTAGCACGGCCATGCCTTGATAGGCTGGCTCGATCAGTCCTACCTGTGTATCGATGATTACGAGGGCGGTCTGAGTCATATAATTCGTTTCCTTTACTTAGACTACTGAGTACTTACTTCTATGGACTCTCTTGAGTATATGCCCAAATAAGGTTACAATCTGTCCTGATTGAGAGAAATTCAGAGGAAACGAGGGAAATTCGATGTATTCGCCAACCTCGCGTGTCTTAACGGTGCTAGAGTGGTTGCAGGCGCGACCGCATATGAGTGGTATTGAGCTTGCCGAACGTTTGGAGGTCGATCAACGCACGGTGCGTCGTTATATTACGATGTTGCAAGATATGGGGGTGCCAATTGAGTCAAAGCGGGGGCGCTATGGCATGTATCGCTTACGGCCAGGGACGAAGGTGCCGCCACTCATTTTCAGGAATGATGAAGCGTTCGCGTTGACGCTGGGCTTGTTGACGGCGCGCAAGATGGGGTTAGCGGTGACGGCACCAGCGGTTGAGAGTGCGCTAGCGAAGGTTGAGCGGTCGTTACCGATGGAGTTGCGTGAGCATGTGCGGGCGATACAAGATACGATCATCTTTGATTTCGATGTGGCGAAGACAGCTCCTGTGAGTGATATTGTGGTGACGATGTGTGTTGCTGTACAGCAACGGCACCGCCTGTGCTTACGTTATCGTTCGTATAATGCCGAGGAGGTAACGGAGCGCGAGGTTGATCCCTATGGCGTTGTCTGTCGCACTGGCTTCTGGTACATGGTCGGCTTTTGCCATCTGCGGCATGATGTACGTGTATTTCGCCTTGACCGCACGCTGTCCGCCGAGATGCGTGAAGAGACGTTTGTGGCACCAGAGGACTTCGATGTGCTGGCACACGTGACGCGCTCGATTGCCATGATGCCGACCACCTGGCTGGTGGATGTGCTGCTCGAAACAACGCTGGAGCAAGCCCGGCATATGATCTCTCCCACGTTGGCAACACTAGAGCAGGAAGAGGGAGGCGTGGCGATGCGCTGTTATGTACAGCAGCTGGAATGGTTCGCGCCCACGCTGGTAGATCTACGCTGCCCGTTTATCGTGCGTAAACCGGACGAACTGCGTACCGTGCTATTGCGTTTAGCGGAGCAGATCGCGCAGATGGCGTATCGCCAAGTTGCGACGAAATGATGAAAGAGCAGAGGTGCTGTTTGGACAGAGACGAGTACAAAAAATATCTGCACATGCTAGCAGACGAGCTACAACAGCAGGGCGTCACCGGTGAGATACTCGTCACCGCCGATGTCGTGGTGATAGTAGATATTCGAGAACCAGAAATAAGAAAAGACATTCATGCTTATCTCGCAGGGGATAAGAATGCAATCTATATTCCTACAGAGATTGATGCCTATTTTGGTGGTCATGGAGCTACCACACGCCAAGCAATTGCAATGATAACCGAACGCGAAAATCTACCCGTTGATTGGTTTAATGACGCACTCAGGGAATTATTCTTAACATCATCGAGCGAAAAATGGTTGGAACGTCCAGGTTTACGCATATTTGTACCTGTGCTAGAACACGCACTTGCTATGTTGGTTGTTACCGCTGATAGAACACGCGATATTGAGGATATCAGAAAATTGGCAAGCAAACTTAATATCACAACAACTCGTGCTTTACAAGCATCTGTGATAAGGTATATAACAAAGCAATTGTTGACCCCTGATATACGCTTGACCATTCGAGAAGCTTGTAAGAAAGCTCGAAAACGCACGAGGGTGAAAACGAGTGAACAGAGTTGAGATTGAGACATATTTGCAGGCTTTAGGTCATGAATTATACAGTAGAGGAGTAACTGGTAAAATACTCTTACTTGGTGGGGCTTTTATGATGTTTGAAGTGGGAAATCGCAACAGTACAAATGATATTGATGCTTATATTGCATCAGATTATCAGCTAATGTATAAGGCAATTGCTGTTGTCGCACAAAAAGCAAATTTATCGCCTGATTGGTTGAATGATAATGTGGCGATAGTGGTTCATCAAGTGAGACCACCTAAATCGCAACGGCTGTGGAAGCAGTTTGTAGGTCTACAGGTTTATATCCCATCATTAGAATATGTTTTTGCTTTAAAATTACATGCTGGCCGGATAAAGGATGATGACGATATTAAAGCCTTAGCAATGAAGTTAAATATTCAAACAAGCGATCAAGCCTATCAAGTCATGATACAATATGTACCAGTAGATCATGTGAAAAGAGAATCTTTAGCTGTTATGAGACGGTGCTTTAAACAATAGGTCTGAGGAGAAATTGTATTATGGCTATACATGCAAGGCCACAATATAGGTATCATACTATGTCAGAAGCCTTTGACCAAATTTGTCAAGGGGAAACGAAGTGGGTCGCTCTTGGTAATTTTCTAAACGACTGGTGGCGTTTCGCTGTAAATTATCGGCAGGAACTGATTGCCACACCTTTAGCTCCTGCCCCTAATCCTACATTGCATCGTTGGGCTGCTTTTTGTGCTGCAATGGTAGAATGGTTATGCGAGAAAGATAACGTCCCATGTCCTGAGTGGGTAAAGCAGGAGTGCTATATATTAGCAAAGCCTTGGTTTTACTACGAGGATGAAGAATCAAGACCATGGTTATTAGCTACTACCTTCTCACCATTTAAGGTGCGTAATATATTTGTTGGAAATAGAGTTTTCCTTAATAAATGGGACTTAGAAAAGGAATTTGTCGTTCTTCATCGTTGGACTCCAGAAGAGATGGGAATGGGTTAGTCAGTTTGATTCCCCCTTATTGACGACGTTCACGATGTGCCCGTCGCGCATGGTGATGATGCGGTCGGCGAGGTTGCCAACATCCTGGGCGTGGGTGACGATGACGAAGGTCTGGCCGTTTTCCTGATTGAGCTTGCCGAGCAGATCCATGATTTCGACAGCGGTTTCGCTGTCGAGATTGCCGGTTGGCTCGTCGGCCCAGACGATGGCGGGATTGTTGGTGAGGGCGCGGGCGATGGTGACGCGCTGGCGTTGCCCACCCGAAAGTTCGGCGGGACGATGGCGCGCACGATCAGAGAGGCCAACTAGATCGAGCACCTCTAAGGCACGTTTGCGCGCTTTGGCGCTGGGCGTTCTTGAGATTAGCATGGGAAGCTCCACGTTTTCGACCGCCGAGAGTACTGGTAGCAGGTTGAAGTCCTGGAAGATGAAGCCCATATTTTTGGCGCGATAGCTGGTGCGCTCGTTATCACTGAGGTCACGCAGGTTATCGCCACGAATAAAGACATCGCCCTCGTCAATCGTGTCGAGACCGGAGAGACAGTTAAGCAGGGTGGTCTTGCCGCACCCACTTGGCCCCATGATGGCGACCATCGCGCCGGGGGCAACCTCCAGGCTGATGTTACTCAGTGCCTCGATGCGCAGAGAGCCATTGCGATAAATTTTTTTGACGTTTTTGGCTTGTATGATCAGTTGTGTTGTGGTAGTCATGATTATGCCATATCCTCTAATATTGCTGCATTCGTGATCGTAATATGCTTTCTGCCAAGCTCGATAGCACCAACGTCTCTCAGGTCACGTAGGGAGGTGCTGACCGTCTCGCGATAGACGCCGAGGCGTGCGGCCAGTTCTTCCTGGCTCAAACCATCGACGACTTGAACGGTGTCGTCGGCTGGTTGGGGTGTGGCGAGTTGGAGCAGCAGGGTGGCGAGGCGTGCCGTGGTTCCCTTAAAGGTGGTATCAATGAGTTGGCTTTCCATCTGGGCGAAACGTTGTGCGAGCGTTTGCAGCAAGGCTAGCGTAACCGCGGGCTTTTGCAGGAGCAGTTGCTCTAGCTCGTGCTTGTGTATGCCGTAGATACGGGCCTCTTCGGTCGCCTCGGCAAAGCTGGTATGGCGTTCTTGCCCGATCAGGGGAAGCTCGCCAAAGTATGCGCCCTCAGTCAGGGTAGCTGTAATCAGCTTACGGCCATCGGGCGAGAGGTGATAGAGTTGTACCTGCCCCGTATAGACCAGAAAAAGCGTGTTGCCCGTCTCGCCGGGGCGATAGAGAATACGCCCCGGCTGGCAGGCTATGAGTGTAGTTACGCGCTCTAACTCGCTAATTTCTGCTTCCGCAAGATGTTGGAAGATGCCGCTGGCTGCCAGGAATGCTGCTTTCCCTTCACCCATTTCATGGCTAGAGGAGTTCCGCTGCCCCTGTGAGCGTTTTTCTCGCACGTTTTGTCCCCACTATGATTTGCCTACGTGTATGTCAACACAGCGTATTGTATCATATCAGGATGGTTTATTTCGCGGCACTAGTCAGGTAGATTGCTTCGGCGCGGTTACGAGCATGCAATTTTTCAAAAATGTTCTGCACATGTTTATGCACGGTAGATTCGGCGATGTTTAATTCGCCCGCTATTTCGCGGTTCTTGCGACCACGGCGCATCAGGCTGAGTATCTCTTGTTCGCGTTCGGTCAGTGGGCGCGCACTCGCAGTTGCCTGCTGCTCTGGTATATCTACCAGGGCAACGGCCTGTGCCGTTTTGTGAGGTGCAATGCGGTAGGCGGCACTGGACGACGAGGATATGGCCTTAAGCAAGTGCTGTTGCGATACATGCGAAGTGGCCTCTTGCTCGCTCTGGTAGCCCGATTGCCCTAATTGCTTTTGCTGATTCTCATGGTTCATACTGCGCTGGTAGGCGTCTCGCATATGACCGAGGGCTCGTAACTGTGCGACCACGTGGCGGGCAATGCTGTGCGGAATATAGAGATCGTCGCGGAGTGCGCTACGAATAGCTTGAATTAATGTTTCGGGCTCAATATCTTTGGTAATATAGCCCACTGCCCCGCTTTGTAGCGCGTGAAAGATGTGCTGATCCTGGTGAGCCGCTGTGAAGATGATGATATGTGATTGTGGTGAGCAGGCTTTTACGCGCTCGGTGGCCTCGAAGCCGTCACAATCGGGCAGGTCGAGGTCCATCAAGACGACATCTGGTTGTGTTTGGGTTGCCTGTGTCTCGGCCTCAAGCCCATTGCAAGCCTCCGCTACAATCTCCATGTCGTGTTCCTGACTCAGAATCTCGCGGACAACGCGGCGCATCAATGGATGGTCGTCAACAATCATAATACGTATCATAATAACAAATACCCTTTCTACTTCTACTTCTTCCGAAAACGGTGGGGCACATTCGTAAAAATATGTATGCCTCTCTATTACACTGTACTCATTCATGCAAGAAGCAGGCGATGAAAAATGGTGAGAAAGTACTAGAGCCTCTCCCGAAACACGCTCTTTCCAGGAGAGGCTCTAGTACTTTTTAGCGTTAGTGTAAGCGAATGGGTAGCTGTGCGCTGGGACGGTGGTAAAGTGGGATCCTTTCTAGAGGGGCATCTACAGTCAGTGCCTGACCACCCATCAGGATTTCGCCGCTCCATGCGTTGGTCCAGCTTGTGCCCTTTGGCAGGTAGACGGTGCGGTGACGCGCTCCAGCTGTCAGAATGGGGGCGACGAGCAGGTCTGGACCGAGCAGAAATTGATCGTCAATGCTGGCACAGCTTGGGTCATCGGGAAAGTCGAAGAAGAGCGGGCGCATGGGGGGAGTGCCTTTTTCGTGGGCGACGCGCATCTGTTCTTCGATATAGGGCCGCAAGCGTTCGCGCAAAGCGAGCAGGTCCTTGATGATAGCATAGGCTTCGTCACCAAAGGACCAGGCTTCATTGGCGGCACCAGTACCAATCATCTCGGCAGACGAACGATCAGGGTTGCGGTACCCATGCAGACGGAACAAGGGACAGAAGGCACTATATTGAAACCAGCGCACAACGAGTTCACGAAAGGCGGGTGATGTGATCTCGCCACCATAGAAACCGCCGATATCGGTGGTCCACCAGGGGATGCCGCTCAAGCCCATATTCAAGCCAGCTCGTACCTGAGCCTGAAGTGCTTCAAATGTGCTATCGATGTCGCC
>JBBPYR010000037.1:0-32899 GCA_038199755.1 Ktedonobacterales bacterium
ATCACGCCTTGCATGGTGCGGTCTTCTTGCTGCACTACGAGCTTACAATAGTTTGGCTAACGCCTCTGCTTCGTTGACGGGGGCCTGGCACGCGAAGTTCTGGCAGACATAAGCCGTCGCCTTGCCAGCCTTCAAAGGGCGATCAGCGAGGAGTGGCACCGTTTGCACGGCCTGCTGATCGTTCACCAGACAAGAGGCCAGTACGCTATCAGGCTGGTATCGTTCATTGACGACCCTGAGCAGAGCTGGCGTGCTTAATCCCTGCTCGTCGCCGATGATCGCAATTTCCTTGCTGGCAGAGAGGGCAAAATCCAGCGCACTAAGCACATGCCCGAATGCCTGCGGATGTTGCGCCATTACGTCTGCCAGCGGTTGCAGATAGTTCTCCGCCCGCTGCCGATAGGATGTCTCGCCCGTAAAGGCTGCCAGGCGCAACAGTACATCAATAGCCACACTGTTACCAGCGGGAATGGCGTTATCCATGATATCTTTAGGGCGACTAATCAATGCCTCGTGATCGCTACCCGTATCGAAAAAGCCACCATTTGTCTCGTCGGCAAACAACACAATGGCCTCGTCCATCAGCTTACGAGCCGTGGCGAACCAGTTCGGCTCAAAGCTCGCCTCGTACAGTGCGAGTAAACCATCGGCAAAAAAGGCGTAATCCTCCAGGTAGCCATTGAGACGCGCCCGCCCATCTTTATAGGTTCGCAAGAGGCGACCATCTTTATACAGTTCACTCCACAGAAAATTCGCGTTATTGATAGCTACCTGTAGGTAGTCAGCACGATTGAGGTAGCGAGCCGCCTCCGCGAAACTTCGTAGCATCATGCCATTCCATGAGGTCAATATCTTCTCATCTCGTGCTGGCTTGATGCGCTGCTCTCGCAAGCTAAAGAGCGTTGCGCGACCACGCTGCAAGGCTTCCTGTAGTGCCTCTTCACTGATCTGGGCCTCATCGATCTGTTCCGCCCCTTCATCTACATGCAGGATATTCTTGCCCTCGAAATTCCCTTCCGCTGTGACGCCATAATAGTCCATAAAGACGTTCGCATCATCGCTTAACAGGTGTGTGCTGATTTCCAGCGGGGTCCAGACAAAGAACTTGCCCTCAACGCCCTCGCTATCCGCATCCTGCGTTGAGTAAAAGCCACCTTCGGGCGAAACCATCTCGCGCACCACATAATCCAGCGTTTCCTCGACAATACGCCGATAGAACGGATTACCCGTTACCAGATACGCATGCAGGTAAACACGACTCAGCAGCGCGTTATCATACAACATCTTCTCAAAGTGTGGCACCAGCCACTCGGCATCAACCGAGTAACGATGAAAACCGCCGCCCAGATGGTCATAGATGCCGCCATTGGCCATCTGCTGTAGTGAACGTTCGATGATCTCCAACTCCGAAAACTGCTGTTGCACGCTTTTCGCCGCTAGATCGCCTTTAAGACGATGCAAGTGGATGCGTAACAACAATTCCAGCGACATCGTGTTGGGAAACTTAGGTGCATTGCCAAAACCACCATGCTCAACATCAAAGTCCTTGGCCAGTTGGGCGCTGGCGACGTTGAAACGATCAAGCGGGGCCGCGTCTGCTGGGAGCGCGGGGCTGCGCCGTAAAGGTGCATCGCTATGCCCTTTCAAGTAATTCGCGACCTCGTTGGCCTGCTCTTCTATCGACGCCCGCTGCGTCTTGTAGGCATTCGCCATTGTCAGTAGAATGCGTGGAAAGCCCGGCATCGTCTGCGTTCCATAACGGCGATCACTGGGTGGAAAGTAGGTCCCACCATAAAACGGGCGTCCATCCGGCGTCAAAAAGACGGTCATCGGCCAGCCGCCCTGGTGCGTCAGAGCCTGCACCGCCTGCATATAGATGCCATCAATATCGGGTCGCTCCTCGCGATCTACCTTTATCGAGACAAAGTTTTCATTCATCAATTGCGCGATCTGCTCATTTTCAAACGACTCGCGCTCCATCACATGGCACCAGTGGCAAGCCGAATAGCCCACACTCAACAAAATGGGTTTATCCTCGCGCTGCGCCTGCTGCAACGCCTCCTCGCCCCAGGGATACCATGCCACAGGATTATGGGCATGTTGCAACAGATATGGGCTCGTCTCGTTGATGAGACGGTTAGTATGCTTATGTTGTTGTCCTTGTATTGCTTCTGACATTGTCGCTCTCTCCATGATCTTCTAACACCTTCACGCTATGGTCATTGTACGATATTTTCCTGAGAGTATTCAGAAGGTGGTTGACTATCACCTCTTGACTTTTGCTCATCTGTAACCTACTATTCCATATGGAACATAATTTGACTAGATAAGATAAAATAGTCATACAGTCATAGCGTTAGCAAAGGGACACGAAAATGAGTATTGAACAACATACTCCCTCCATCACGCTCGTGCTGCCACTGGATGCGCCCACCGCCACCCTCGAACGGGTAGGTGGCAAAGGCGCATCATTGGCACGCATGGCGGCGGCTGGCCTCCCCATACCTCCCGGTTTTCACATCACCACCACGGCATACCTTCACTTTGTCGCAGCCAACAATCTGCAAGAGGCTATCTTAGCAGCGGTAGCCGCTGCGACACCCAGCAATCCCGCCTCGCTAGAAACCGCCTCCTCACAGATCGCACAACTTTTCATACAAGGGGCAATACCAGACGATATCGCCATAACTATTCGCCAAGCCTACAGACAGCTCGGCGATGGCAACGTGGCAGTCGCGGTGCGCTCCTCTGCCACGGCGGAAGACCTGCCAGGCATGTCCTTCGCTGGCCAGCAAGAGACCTACCTGAATATGCGCGGTGAAGGTAGCGTGCTCGCTGCCGTTAAACGCTGCTGGGCCTCGTTGTGGACTGCCCGCGCCATCGGCTATCGGGCACGCCAAGGCATTGCGCCAGACGATGTCAGCCTTGCCGTTGTCGTGCAGCAACTCGTGCCAGCCGATGCCGCTGGTATCCTCTTCACCGCCAACCCGCTTACGGGCGCACGCGATCAAATCATGATTAACGCCGCCTGGGGTCTGGGCGAGGCCATCGTCAGCGGCCAGGTCACACCCGACACACTCACCGTTGAAAAAGCGAGTGGCAAGATCATCGCCCAGGAGATTAGCGAAAAACAGGTGATGACGATTCGTACAGAGCTAGGCACGCAGGAGGAATCTGTTCCTGTTGGCCAGCGGACCGTGGCAGTGCTCAGCCCAGCACAGGCGGCAGAACTTACGCGCATCAGCGTCCAGATCGAGCACCTTTACGAGCAGCCAATGGATATTGAATGGGCCTTGCACAACAACCAGTTCTTCATCGTGCAAGCACGACCCATCACGGCACTCCCCGCACTCCCGACAGTCACCACGACACAAGCAGTGACAGAAACTATGAGCTGGAATTTACCCAAGCCCAAAGGCCACTACGCCCGATCCAGTGTGATAGAACTATTGCCAGATCCACTCACACCGCTATTCGCCACACTCGGACTGCCATACTGGAACAAGGCCACACATGATCTTCTAGTTGAGGTGAATCTAGGAAGCCTCGATAGTCAGCTTGTCACCATCAACGACTATTGCTACTATGATGTTAGTTTCACAGCCGCCCAGAGTGTCAGCCTACTGCTCACATTACCGCGCTTACTTCCAGCGTTTGGAGGCGTTATGCGCACAGCACGACAACGCTGGGAACAAGAGGCGAGTCCAGCCTATACGCAACGTGCGCGGCAATGGGAAGCGCAAGACCTGACCAGCATAAGCACTACTGCCTTGCTCAACGGTGTTCGTGCCTTGCTCGACGTGGCGGCATATTACTACCTCACCATTCAGAGCGGCATCTTGCCAGCTGCCTATATGAGCGAGAGCCTGTTCACGCTCGTCTATGATAAACTGCTCAAGCGACAGGGCGACCCACCAGCGTTAACCTTCTTTCTTGGCTATGACAGCACACCCATTCAGGCCGAAAAATCGCTCTATGATCTGGCGCAGTGGGCAAGAGCACAAACGGGCTTGGCAGATACCATCACACAGCTCTCCGCCGACCAATTCACCTCTGCCTATCAAGAGAAGCAACTGGCAGGCGTGGCTGAGACGACATGGGCCGAGTTTTGCCAACGCTTGGCAGCCCATCTAGCGCGCTTCGGGCATACCATCTACGATCTCGATTTTGCCAAAAAGTTGCCAATTGAAGAGCCTGCCTCACAGCTTGAAACGCTCAAATACTTCTTGAGCGGCACAGCTGCTAATCCCTACACACGGCAGGCCACATCCACGCAGCAGCGCGAGCAGGCGATGCGTACACTCAAAGGTAGACTGGGAAAAGTGCGTCTATCACTCTTCTGGCGTCTTTTACGACCAGCACAGCGCTTCGCCCCTCTGCGCGAGGACGCTCTAGCGGATGTCGGTCTGGGCTGGCCAGTGCTCCGGCACATGCTCTATGAAATTGCGCGCCGCCTGATCGCGGCAGAGGCCATTACACAGCCAGACGACATCTTCTGGCTGACAGCAGACGAGGTAGCAGCGTCTACACACGCCCTCGACCATGCACAAACACCCACCAAGTATCAGGCAGTGGTAAGTGAACGGCGTAGCATCTGGGAGTTGGAACGCAAAGTGACGCCCCCATCATCATTGCCCCTTAAAACGCCAGCGCGTTTCTTAGGCTTCGACTTTCGCGGCATGTTACCAGCAAACACTGAGCAGCAGGAAGGCAATGTCATCAAAGGCATCGGTGCCAGCCCTGGCCGCATTGAAGGCATCGCGCGTGTGCTTCACGGCCCCGATGAATTCGAGCAGATGCATGCAGGCGATATTCTGGTGGCAAAGATCACCACACCCGCCTGGACACCCTTGTTTGCGCTGGCCGCAGGCATCATCACCGATGTTGGTGGCCCCCTCAGCCACAGTTCCATCGTGGCCCGTGAATATCACATTCCCGCTGTGCTCGGCACGGGTGTCGCCACCGCCCGCCTGCACAGTGGGCAGCGCATCACCGTCGATGGTGACGCGGGCACTATCACGTTAATGGACATGAATGCATTAACAGGGTAATAACGCAGAAACTGCTGTAGGGACCAGCTTCAGCGCGTCCCAGAGGCGATTTATCGCCTGTGATCCAGTGCATCTCGTGCAATGAATTGCACGTTGGACGCGCTGAAGCTGGTCCCTACGGATAGGGTTCCATTGTTACCCGTTTCATTTATTCATCGCCATTAACATTCACGCTACAAGGAGCATCAAAGTTGTCCAACTCGCAAAACGGCAAAACACCAGCACCAGAGGAGAACAGCAAGCGTCAAGAACGCGCACAACGCATTCTTGACGCCGCCTCTGAACTCATTCAGCGCTGGGGCTATCGCAAAACCACCATTGATGACATCGCGAAGCAGGCAGGTGTTGCCAAAGGCACCATCTACCTGCACTGGAAGACACGCGAGGAGTTGTTCATGGCCCTGATCCTACGCGAACGCTTGAACGCGGGCAAACAGCTTGCCCAACAACTCGCCGACACGCCGGATGGAGGCACACTACATGCCATTATCAAATACGCCACGCTTGCCGCCCTGCAAAATCCGCTGCTCAAGGCGTTAATGATACGCGACACCGACATGTTAGGCGAACTTGCGCGTAGCCACAGCGGAGAACTCGACATTGAACAACGCACAGCCTCTTCTCATCAGCTCATCAACACGATGCGCGACAAAGGACTTGTTCGCACCGATATCAGCCTAGAAGCGCAAATCTACATGCTCTCCGCCATTGCCACTGGCTTCATCGTCGTGGATCAATTCTTGCCGGACCGCTATATTCTCCCTCAGCAAGAGGCGATGAATCTGCTGGCCGAGACCATACAACGCACCTTTGAGGAACGCCAACCCTCACCACCGGAGCAGCAAGAGATGGTGGTAGCATTCGACCACGTTCTTGAAGATATGCGCGACCGACATCAAGAGGAGCTAGGGCAATGACCTCGCACACACCTGCTAATGATTTTCCTAGAACACAGTACACGCTAACACGCGACGGTTGCCCTATTCATTATTGGATCAGTGGCTTAGAGCAGCACCCACTTGTTGTGCTAACCCATGGCGCAACCGTCGATCATCACACATTCGACGTTCAACTGCCAGTGCTAACGCAACACTATCGCGTGCTCACCTGGGATGTGCGAGGCCACGGCCTTTCGCAGCCGATCGGGAACGCCTTCTCCATTCGTAGTGCGGTCGATGATCTGCTTGCCATCCTGGATCAATTGGGCGAGCAAGAGGTCGCCCTGATCGGGCAATCCATGGGTGGCAACATCGCACAGGAACTCCTGTTTTTACATCCAGAGCGCGTAAAAGCGTTAGTGGCAATGGATTGCGCCTGCAACACCTTCAAACTCTCGCCCCTCGAAAAATACGCACTGGCCATCTCACCCACCATCCTGCGCCTCTACCCCTATGACCTGCTCTTACGCCAAGCTGCTGAGCGTTCTGCCACCACAAGCGCGGCACACCACTACATCTACGAGGCATCGCGCCAAATCCCCAGAGAAAGCTACATCACCATTCTCGTCGAAACCAGCCTCTGCCTCCATGATGAACCTGACTATACGATAACAAAGCCGCTTTTGCTTCTACGCGGCGACCATGACAACCTGGGCAACTTCAAGAAGATCATGCCCCTCTGGGCTAAACGCGACCCTAATAGCAGCTATATCATCGTTCCCCATGCTGGACATTGCGCCAATCAGGATAACCCAGCGTTCGTGAATGAAGCCATAGTAGGGTTTTTGCAACAACATACTTGACTCATCATTTGCTAAATGCTACTATCTATATATCCTCTACAGCATTCGGAGCAAACTACATCTTGACCTTATTAGAGGCACAAGGACGCACCGTTGAGATGGTCAATCTGGCAGACGACGACCAGGAAGACTTGATACAAGATTTGAGCAGTATTTTCTATCGTTTTTGTGCTCGTTTGTATGGGCAACGCCGCGCCAAACACAAAACCGAAACCATTATGAAGCAGCTCCAAGCAAAGGATGACGAGTCATGCAACTAGTTGAGCAGCATTGTATCAGCAAGCATGATGCACGCTACGCCGTGATTGACGCGGCGGCGTTTGCCTCCAAGAATCTGTACAATGCTGCCAACTATCTTGTTCGTCAAGCCTTCATCTTTGAACATCGCTACTTGGGCTTTGGAGAGGTTTTCCATCTCATCAAAGGGCATGAAGCGTACAAAGCCTTACCTCGGAAGGTAAGCAATGATGCCTTGAGGCTGCTTGACAAGAACTGGAAAAGCTACTTTGCCGCCTGTCTGGTCTGGAATGAGCACCCTGAAAAGTTTCTCGGACATCCCAAACTGCCCAAGTACAAGGACAAAGAGAAGGGGCGCAACATCCTTGTCTATGATCTTCAAGCCTTGAGCAAGGTCGGACTCAGAAAGGGTTTGATACAACCCTCTCAGTTAGGCATTGAGATACCAACCAAACAGACGAACGTCAAGCAAGTACGCATTGTTCCCAAAGTCAGTCACTACGTGGTGGAAGTCGTCTATGAGCAAGAGCCTGTACAGGCAAGCGTAGATGCCTCTCTGGTCGCGGGGATTGACTTAGGGCTGAATAATCTGGCAACCATCACGAGCAACAAGCCTCGGTTTGTCCCTGTTCTCATCAATGGCAAGCCGCTCAAGAGTATCAATCAGGGATACAACAAGCGGCGTGCTGAATTGCAAAGCCGCTTACAAGGCAATCAGCACACCTCTCGACAACTTGAGCAGATCACGGATAAACGCAATAGGCGCGTCAAGCACCTCTTGCACCTTGCCAGTCGTCGGGTGATTGACCTCTTGCTTGCAGAAGGAATAGGCACGCTCATTATCGGGCATAACCCTGAGTGGAAACAAGAGATCAACATCGGTAAGCGCAACAATCAGAACTTTGTGAATATCCCTCATGCTAAGTTCATTGACCTCCTCACCTATAAAGCAAAGCTCGTCGGGGTCCAGGTGATTATCACGGAAGAAAGCTATACCAGCAAGTGCAGCTTCTTAGACCGTGAAGACATCTGTCAACACGAGCAGTACATGGGCAAGCGCGTGAAACGTGGGCTCTTCCGTTCTGCCGATGGACACCGCTACCATGCCGATGTGAACGGGGCCTATAACATTATCAGGAAAGTACTCCCTAACGCTTTCGAGCAAAGGGATAGCGGATGTGCAGTCCATCCCAGACGGTTACACGTCTAAACAGAGCCGTAGTTGTCTAGGGTTTCTGATACTGTTACCTCTATATCATAGTCAAATGATTATACAATAGAGGATTAAGAGGAGCACACAATGCAATTTGATCTCAATGAGGAGCAATCAGATATACGGAACATGGTGCGTCAATTTACCGCGCAAGAAATCACGCCACACGCTGAGAGATGGGACGAAGAGCAGCATTTCCCGCGTGAAGTGTACACAAAAATGACCGATTTAGGGCTGACAGGCATGACCACGCCAGAAGCCTTGGGCGGCAGCATGCTCAGTCGTCTCTCTGGCGCATTGGTTTATGAAGAACTGGCAAAGGGTGAAATGGCAACGGCAGTCGGGCTTTCCGTCCATAATATGGTGACAGGTTCGCTAGCACGCTTTGGCAACAAGGAGCAGCAGCAACGCTGGGTACCAAAACTGGCATCCGGCACCGCTCTTGGTGCCTTTTCGCTGAGTGAGGCGGCATCTGGCTCAGACGCTGCGAGTTTGCAGTGCCGTGCCGAGCGTAGCGACGATGGATATGTCATCAATGGCTCGAAAATGTGGGTCACGAATGGTGGCGAGGCCGATCTTTATCTACTGATGGCGCGCACAAAGGGAGGCAGAGGTGCAACTGGTATTTCCTGCTTCGTGGTCGAGAAAAGCACGCCTGGCCTCAAATTTGGCAAGACTGAACGCAAGATGGGGCTGCATTCATCACCAACGCGTGAACTGATCTTCGACAACTGCATCGTTCCTGTGACGCAGCGCATTGGAGAAGAGGGACAAGGCTTCAAAATCGCCCTCTCCTCCCTTGATGGTGGGCGCGTCAATATCGGTGCCATCGCCGTTGGCGTAGCCCAGGCTGCCTTTGAGACCGCCTGCAATTATGCCCAGCAGCGAGAGCAATTTAGCAAGCCCATCGCCACCTTCCAGGCCATTCAGTTCATGCTAGCAGATATGGCTATGAAGATCGAGGCGGCGCGCCTGCTGGTATATGAAGCAGCGTATAAGCTCGACAGCGGCCAGCAGGCAAGTATGTACGCGTCAATGGCAAAGTGTTTCGCCAGCGACACCGCGATGGAGGTCACCACCAACGCGGTACAGGTACTCGGCGGAGCGGGCTACGTGCGTGATTATCCTGTCGAACGCTACATGCGCGATGTGAAAGTAGCGCAAATCTTCGAGGGCACCAACCAGATACAACGCATGGTCATTGCCAGAGCCTTGCTAGGAAATATAGTACGCTGAGATAGTGAAAACAAACAGGGTACATGCCGTGGCCTGCACCCTGTTTGTTTTCACACACATCTTTTACTTGACGGGTGCGGTGGCAAGTTCTTTGATCAGATTGTTGAAGGCGACGGCCTGCTCGTCCTGAATCTGTGAGCTAGCCTTGTCAAAAATGCGAACATCGACTTTAGAGTTGGCACGCTTGAAGGCTTCGCTGGCCTCAGATGGTGTCAGCATGCCTTCGCGACCCCAGACGGCGGTAACGGGCATCTGCAAGCGCGCAAATGGCTCGTGAACATCCATGCTCAGGAAATTGCTGATGAATGAGGCCTGAGCGTAGTTGCTATTGGCCTGATGTGCGCTGGTGAAAACATACTCAACCAGCTCGTCCGTGATGAGACCTGGATTGTGATAGCCCTGCACATCGTAGTAGCTACGAATGGACTGGCGTGAAGTGAGAATATTATAGACAAACTGGCCAATGATGGGCATGCGTAGCACGAACTTGGTCGCGGCATTCAGGGGGCCAGTGGTGGTCTCCTGCAAGATGGATGGGGGCGGAGCAATCAGTACCAGACGCTCAAACAACTGCGGGCGGCGGAACGCGTCGGCAATCACATACGCGCTACTCAAACCATGGGCCACCACAATCGTCGGCTTGCCAATCACTTCCTTCACGAAGTCCCCTATCAGGTCTGCATAGGTTTCGGCGGTAAAATCAATCGTGGGGCGGTCCGAGAGACCGAAGCCCAGCAGGTCAACCACATACACGCGGAACTGCGCAGCCAGGGCATCAACATTTTTGCGCCACTCATAGGAAGAGGCACCGGGGCCAAAGCCGTGAATCAGCAACAATGGCTTGGCAGAGCGGTCGCCCTTCACTTCATAGAACATATCGCCATCTTTCCAAGGATAGCGGCGCTCTTCTCCGGTCAGCACCGTGTCTAATTGGCCGGCCATAGATTCCGTCACTTTATTATACACAGCCAGACCACCAAAAATACCACCAACCACAAGACTCGTGGTGAGCAATTTACCAGCAAATTTCATGTTCTTACAACACTCCTCATTATGTTTTGTATACTTCTTTGTTTGCTAAAAGATTATCAATGAACCATGCTTCTTTACCTCATTATCCTACCCTACGACGCAACAGATACGTCTAAATTCCCCTATCTGTGCATGATGAGATAAGATGTTCGCAACCCCACTGTAATATAACATGCATATCTATAGAGATGCAAACACTATGCCATAAGTAATGTTTGCATTTTGCCACGCGATCTTTGTATACTTTTGGAAATGAGAAATCGGAGAACCACTACCATGCAACTCAACACATCAGCTTTATCAGCATATATTGCCCTCTCGCAAGAGGTGCAGACCGCATTACACGATCAGCGACCCGTTGTCGCGCTCGAATCAACCGTCATCGCTCATGGCTTGCCCCATCCAGCCAACATCGAGGTCGCGCAGGCGATGGAGGCCGCCATTCGCGCCGAGGGAGCAACACCCGCCACCATTGCTATTCATGACGGCAAAATCGCTGTCGGCCTCTCACTCGATGAGATCACACGCTTAGGGACAGTAGCGAACGTCCAAAAGGTGAGCAGGCGCGACCTCGCCTACACGCTGGCGACGAAACAACTGGGCGCAACAACGGTGGCAGGCACCATGTTGTGTGCTCACATGGTCGGAATTCGCTTCTTCGCCACCGGGGGCATCGGCGGTGTGCATCGTGGTGCCGAGACCAGCATGGATATCTCTGCCGATCTGACAGAACTGAGTCGCACACCGCTGCTCGTTGTCTGTGCCGGAGCCAAATCCATCCTTGATCTTGATCTCACTCTCGAATATTTAGAGACGCAGGGCATCCCCGTGATCGGCTGGCAGACCGATGAGCTGCCCGCCTTCTATGTGCGCGCCAGTGGTCGCCGCCTCTCACAACGCGTCGATGATGCGAGCACGCTGGCCGCTATCGCACGCATCCAATGGGAGTGCAACCTGAACGGCATTGTGGTTGGCTGCCCCATACCTGCGCAGTATGCCATGGATGCCGCCCCGCTGGAGGCTGCGACCGAAGAGGCCCTGCAACGCGCACGCACACAAGGCATACGTGGTGCAGCCACCACGCCCTTTGTGCTTTCACACGTCGCCGCCATCACCGCTGGCGAAAGCGTCGCCGCCAACCAAGCTCTGCTCATCAATAACGCGACACTGGCCGCACGGTTCGCTAACGCATACTGGTCATAAATGACGCTCTTGAGAATTGACAGAAAGTTTCTGTTGATTTATTGCCACACAAGGACTACAATACAAATAAGCGTCAGACAAATGCTATCCTATGCAATTTATTATTACTCCTTGAACGAAAGGACGCACAAACGTGATTAACGCAATAGAAATACGCAAAGTACTAGGCACGGTATTTCTTACTCTGGCATGGGTATTCAGCTTTCTCTTTGTCAAAGCATCACTCATCATAGATTGGTTTGACAATGGCAGCTTCACCACGAACCTCAAGTTTCTGGTCATTCTGCTCGGTCTGCTCATTCTCTTTTTCTATCACCAGTTTTATCGTTCTAGCATCGAGACGACAAAACTGAGCTGGACTACCGCACTCACTATCTCGTGGCTTGCACTGATTCTTTTCTATCCCTTTAAGGACCCCACCAACTACGCTGGTGGCGCGGTTGGCTTCTTTGCGCTCATCGGTGGACTCGCGGTCTGCGTACTCTGGGTACGCTTCTTCTCCGACGAAATCGTTGCCTGACGCGCGGCACTTGTGAATCCCTAAAAGGCATTTTCGTCATTAGAACAAAAAACAGCAGGCCAGCGTGCTAGCCTGCTGTTTTTTCCTAATGGCGAAAATGCCTTTTACCTGTAAAGATCATCGCGATGGCATAATGATTGGCCTCGCGAATAACCTCTTCATCGCGCACAGAGCCGCCCGGCTGAATAATAGCCGTAATACCTGCCTTTGCCGCAGTCTCCACACCGTCGGGAAAGGGGAAGAAGGCATCGGACGACATCACGGCACCACGGGCGCGATCAGCCGCCTTCTCCACTGCCAGTTGTACGCTGGTGACGCGGTTCATCTGACCAGCACCAACGCCCAACACCGTCAGCTTATGGGCAAACACAATCGCGTTCGACTTGACATGACGCACCACCTTCCAGGCAAACATCAGGTCCGTCACTTCTTCCAGCGTTGGCTCACGCTCCGTCACAACACGATATTCCGTCTCGCGCTCACCCATCATATCGAGTGTTTGCAGCAACAAGCCACCACTCACAGCGCGTACATCTGGCCTTCCCATATGCAACGATTGTGTGTTCAGTGCATGTGGTTCAATGGGACAATGCGTTGCCAGCAACCGAATATTTTTCTTCTTGGTGAGAATACTCAACGCGGCAGGGCTAAATTCCGGCGCGATAATCGCCTCGTAGAACAACTGGCTGATCTCGTGCGCCGTCGCCTCGTCTATCACACGATTTGAGCCAATGATGCCACCATATGCTGATACGGGATCACCCCCGTGCGCCTTCTTATATGCCTCTGCCAGCACATCGCCACAGGCCACGCCACAGGGATTCGTATGCTTGATAATCGCCACCGTGGGTGCCGTGAAACTTTGCACCGTTGATAGGGCCGCGTCAAGGTCAAGTAGGTTATTGTACGATAGTTCCTTGCCATGCAACACCTCGGCATCAGCGATACTGGGCAGTTTGACGGTGGAACCATGCACCGTATTGGCCCAACGATAGAAGGCTGCCTGCTGATGCGGATTCTCCCCATAGCGCAAATTCTGCACGCGCTCTAGCGGCAGGGTCAAATTAGCGGGGAAATGCTCACCGACTGAGCCACGCAAATACTCGGCAATAGTCGTATCGTAGCTCGCCGTATACTGAAAGGCAATCGCCGCCAATCGCCGCCGTGTCTCGATGCTCACCTCGCCTTGCTCACGCCACTCCTGCAACACCTCGACATAATCCTCTGGTCGCACCAGCACCAGCACATCCTGAAAATTCTTGGCGGCGGCTCGTACCAGCGTCACCCCACCAATGTCGATCTGCTCTAACGCCTCCGTGAGCGTCGTTTCCGCCCGTGCCACCGTTTGCGCGAAGGGATAGAGATTGCTCACCACAATATCAATAGGTTCAATATGGTGTTGTTGCAGTTCCTGCATATGCTCAGGCAGATCGCGCCGCGCCAGAATGCCACCCGCAATAGAAGGGTGTAGCGTCTTGACGCGCCCACCGAGTATCTCAGGAAATTCGCTTAAATCGCTTACCGACCGTGCTTGCATGCCAGCATCTTGCAATACCTTCAACGTACCACTGGTTGAGAAAATCGTCACGTTTTGTGCATGCAACTCACGTGCCAGTTCTACAACGCCTGCCCGGTTCGCCACGCTTATGATTGCGCGCATGTATCTATCCTCCAACTCAAATTACGCTCATAGGGAACTATTCACTGTTTCAGTATATCCCACTTCGTTTCAAAAAGCACTTTCTCTTCAGTCCGCTTATCCAGCATGCGAAAAAAGTATAGTTAATATTCCTCAACCGAATGCTGGTACTTTACTACTAAGTTTTAACTAAACATGCGAATGTATGGGTAAAGCTGTGATAAAATCGTCACCAATGTATGTATTGCAAAAACATTCAAAAACAATCATATCAGATCACAGTGTGTCGCTCAGTGCCAAAGAGTGTTTTTTGCTACCAAGCAACACCATTGTGACTGCCCACTTATAAAGTATGTACAAAGACGTACATCACGAAACACGCGCTAAATAGGGTGTGAAGCGCATCATCCAATAGTCAACATAGCTTGTTCCCTCTCACGAGGAACATCATAAGATACGTCCATCAGCTATAGAGGTCATTCGGTTGACAGACAGAATGATAAGACTCCCTGGACGTAATCACATCAACAGAGCAAGTACTTGAGAAAAACTTCAGGTACTCAAAAGGAAGAGAGTTTCGTATGCAGACCTTGACACGACCAAAACTACCTACAGGTCCCAGTCTTCCGCCGCCGCGCCGTCGCAGAGGCTTCTCGCCATTGATGCTGATCGGCATTGTGGTCACAGTTATCATCGCCATTGGGGCCGGTGTCTTTCTTGTGTCGCAGTCACGTTCAGGTTCACATGCGGCAGCCGCCAACGTCAACATGAACTGCACGCTGATTGCCCCCCCTCAACCTTTAACCGCGGCAGGGCTGGCTACACCATGGCAGTTAACCGCAACGGACCCCGGCAATGGCCCATGTAATATGGTAAATCCCAACCAGACCACCTTTATCCAGGGGGCTATCATTGACCCGGCGACAGGAAAAATCTCTATTTATAACCCCCTGGTAGTCGACAAGGGCACCGACCCAGCCATCAAGCCTACCGCACCCACGCTTCCCGCAAACGCCGTTGTGGCACTCTGGGGCGGCTCCAACGCCACCAACATCACCATACAGGGAGATGGCAACACATTGCAAAATGCAAACTGTGTGAATGGCTCCAGAAATACCGTCTTCGGCCAATTCTGGTATTGTAACGCACCTGCATTTTTCGCAGCCGCCAACACGGCTATACAGCAAGGGAAACTCGTCGTACCTGCGCTGGGAGTGGGAAATGATCATCTGCCCTGCCCCACTGTCAGCGATTTCTCTGTTGTTGACATGGACCCACATGACAACGTTACCACTACCTATCTCATCGATGGCAATGGCAAGACCGCGCAGATGACTGCACAAAACATGGCTGCATTGCAAAATGTAAACCCGGTTGTCAATGGCAGTGACGAACGCCTGTTAGCCGTCGCCCTGGACGGAGCATTAGGCTGCACACCTTGGACAGCCCCCGATCTAGCAGACGCGGGCAACATGGTTCCATCCCTGCCGCTTAACGAAATACAAGCCGCCGTTCGTCAGGCTGCTCCCAAGGCACTCATTCCCAACCTTGACCCCATGGTGTTGGTCAACAACAACCGCAACTTGAGAAAGCTTAACCTTTATCGTGCTGGTGTTAACGAGCCACTGGTACAAAATCCCGCGATGTCGAACACCACAGCATACTGTAATAACATGTTTAACATCGCGCCCGCACGTATGCTGCTTGACTCGCCATTCACGATGCTACGCCCATCACCTGACGCGGCTGCCGCAAACACCCTGGCCACCTTCTTGGCACAGCGTTTCGTAACGGCCTTTGGTCCCAACGGGCTCAACTGCGTGAAACTCACTGGCAAACCTAATCCCATCGCGGTCAATACCGATGGGCAGGGCATAGCCATCGGTGCAACCATTAATGGCGTGCCGATCGGCAATACTGCCCCCAACGGAGGGAACGGTGGGAACGGGGGCAATGCTGCGGCACCGAATTGCACGGTCAATGGCACGACCCTGGCAAATTGCGCTGGCAACACCACCATCAACGGCCAGAACTGCACCTTCGCCTTCGCCGCCAACACGGTCAATGTGACATGTGGTGATGCCGCTAATCAAGGCAACAACGGCCAGCCACAAAACGGAGGCGTCGATGGAGGGAAGGCGAAACAGAATGGTAATGGTAATGGTAATGCGGGCAACGCAACAGATCCCAATAACGACGGCCATTAACCAAGCTAACGCTCATCCATAATTACCAGATTGCAAGAAGCAATAGAGAGCGAGAGGGAGTGCATCGATGCACTCCCTCTCGCTCTCTATTGTTTACATGTATAAAATAGCGCACTATGCAATTGCACAGTGCGCTATTTTATATGCTTACTTTATTGGCCAGCAACGGCAACTGGCTCATCAACTACCGAGATCAACTCGGCAATCGAGGGGCGATTGGGAAACTCGGTCACGATGCTCACGGAGCGGTGCGCACGTGAGTCATGCCCAAACTTAACATAGCCATCGATCAGCGCGAACAACGTGTGGTCACGCCCCACGCCAACAGCCTTGCCCGGCTTGATCTTGGTACCACGCTGCCGCACGATAATGCTGCCCGCTAACACCAACTGGCCATCGAACCGCTTGACACCAAGCATCTTCGGGTTGCTATCGCGACCATTGCGCGAACTACCCATACCTTTTTTATGTGCCATGACTTATTCCTCTGTCTCTTCTACAGGAGCAACGCTTTCCGCAGCCTCACCTGTCACAACACCCTCATCGGGGGCGGCAGTCTTGAACTGTGGCTCACCACCTGTCACCAGGCTCTTACCATCAGCAACGATATCATCGATACTCAGAATCGTCAACTCCTGGCGATGTCCTCGTTTATGGCGAATACGCTTCTTTGGTTTGTATCGGAAAACAATTAATTTCTCGCCACGAGCCTGCTTCACCACAGTCGCCAGCACCATCGCGCCCTCGATCAGAGGAGCACCTACCAGCGTGCGGTCAGCATCAGAAATGAGCAATACGTCCTCAATCCGAAGCTGCTCGCCATCCGCGACAGCCAGTCGATTGACTTCTAGCTGCTCGCCAACAGAGACCTTATATTGTCTTCCACCACTTTTAATTACCGCAAACATGTTTTTTCCTTTTTCTTTTGTCTATCTGCCCTATCCATCTCTGCCCCATGCAATCACAACAGGAGGACACGTGAGAGGCGCGGTGGATGCCCACTCGTACAGTTCCTTTGATCCTGATGGACTCATTGACTGATTACATTCGCTGCATCACTAAATAGCATGCAACCACAGCTTGAGGCATGGGGACGTGTCAATTTCATATTGACACACGGTAGCCACGTTATAATAACATACTTCACACCCATTGACAAGCCAAAATAACGCAATTACCCTGATTGTTATCCGGCTGCACGTTTCTGCTCGTTGGGCGGAAACGCACCCGCTTTGATGCAGAGTTCCGACCACGCATTGAGTTGTGTCACAAGCGTCTCGAAGTCGCCGCCAATCGCTTCAACGAGGGGTTGCTCCATGGCGTCGGTCTGCTCCTCAATCTCCTCCCGTAGCCGCAGTCCGGCAGGAGTCAAGGTGCCAGCCGCGATCAATCCTCTCTTCTGCAATTGTTCCACCATGGCGGCGATGACTTCTGCGCTCCAGCCACGTGTAGCGGTATACGAACTGAGAGGCATGCCTACAAAAAGTTCTGTTAAGATATTCATGGCGACCGGACCAAGGCCAGCGGTGATATAAGCGGCAATATGACTATCGCCACGGTGCTCACGTACCATATCACAAGCATGCCAGAGCTGACCAACCGCGCTGTCAGGCCAGGGGCGTGCTAGCAGACCTGAGAACAAGGCCCGACCAGTGCCATCAACGGCGGCAAGGCCGCGCCGTAATACTGTCACGGCACCGCTGACATCTATCTCTCCCAAGATAGCTTGCAAACTTTCAGCGGTCGCTTCATCACGAATCGCCAACATGTCATCTCTATTGATGTGGCTACGTGCATCTTGATACACAGTAGTAATCAGCCCTGGTTCAAAGGCGGCAAAGGCTGCTACAACCAGCGTGGCGGGCACGTCTCCCAACGCCGCAGCTCTCCCCCAAACATAACTGGTGAGAAAGTTGAGCCCGTGACTCGCCAGCCGTTCATTCACAAGCCGAGACCACACTGGATGGATCGCTAGCGGTTCACAGGCATCGCGCAAGCGGCGAGCTGGGCGCGCATGCGCAACAGGGTGTGGTGTGGGTGTCCCCGCTGGGGCTGGTTGGAAAAATACCTGGATGGCTGCTTCGTAGTCCATTGAAGCCTCTTTCTATCTCATCGTAGAGACTATAAAGACACGCTATCAGTTTTTCAAGGAGAAGATGCGCTGTCACAAATATACGGTACAGATGCCCCCCTACGCAAGAGACGGTGAACACCTGCTTCCCTAAAAATGTATGATAAGATGTCAGAAAGAACTGCTAGACCCAGACTTGGGGAGGAGAGACAATGGTTTATATAGCGTTGTTGCGTGGCATCAATGTTGGCGGTCACGTCGTAAAAATGGAGTGGTTGCGCGAACTCTTCACGGAGTTAGGCTTCACAGATGTACGCAGCTATATTCAAAGCGGAAACGTCTTCTTTGAGAGCACAGAAACTGACCGCGCCCTATTAACCCACACAATTGAGCAACACCTACAAAATGCGTTGGGCTATGACGTGCCCGTGTTTCTGCGCACCATCGCAGAGTTTGAGCAAATACTGGCACTTGACCCATTCAAAAACCTGGATGTCACCCCTGACATGCGGCTATGCATTGTGTTTACAAGCGCAATCATACCGACCAATCTGACATTGCCGCTCTATTCGCCCAAAAACGACATGGCAATTATACAAACAACAGAGCATGAAGCCTTTGTCGTTTGGTATATCATCAACGGTCGCCCACCTGCCACGCTCAACTTCAAAGCCCTCGGAAACAGAACAACCACCCGCTTCTTCCATACAGCCGCCAAAATCCTGCAAGCCGCAAAGAAAAGCTAGCAGAGCGGTATGCGAATGCCGCCAAACCTCCCCATTCACGGCTCTATTGAGCGCACATTGACGAATGTTGTACAATATGAACAGCGAGACAACATGTCGGTGTAGCTCAGTGGATAGAGCAATTCTCTCCTAAAGAATAGGCCGTGGGTTCGATTCCCTCCACCGACGTTACAATTCATAACCCTGTGCCCATTTCACATTCTTCTCCTGATTATTCTTGGATGGCAACAATCTTAGTCGCATTTCAGAAGCAGCAGGAGCGTCCCAAACAGAAACCATGTAAACTTTACCTGTATCTGGGCTATATGCGGCAAACCAGTCAGCTCTTCCCCTATATCCACTCTTTTTTTTCTTCCAATTACCAGCACCTCCCATAGAAACTGTTGAAGTATTGAACGCCAAAGATGCATGATCCTTTGAAATTCTTGCTGTTTTGCATTGGATACGTACCAGATGACTTTCTTTATGGACAAAGAATCCAAAGTGCCGTTCCTCTGCCTCTACATAAAAAGAATTATACATGATCTAATGCCCTAATTACAACTTTTTTGGCCATTTTGGTATTTTATAGGATAACATGCACTTAAGTATAACTCCATAGGATATTGCATACCTTAATCTTATTAGCTGGTTAAAAACAGTCATTAGAACAAAATGGACACTTTTATAGGCTATAAGTTGACTATAAGATACAAACATACTATAATAGGCTCAAATACGGCTTAGGAGAGTAGGTAATGGCAGAAGACGAAGAGATGCTTACAGTTGAAGAAGTGGCAAAACTGTTAAGAGTAGGAGAAAAAACAGTCCGTCGATGGATTAATAAAGGGGATTTGATCGCCATCGACGTAGGCCGAGGGTATCGTATTACGCGCTCGAATTATGAAGACTTCAAAAAGCGCAGAGAAACAGGGCATAAAGATACCTAAATTAGGAGTTCGATTCCCTCCACCGACGTTTATTCATCTATGAGTAAGGACAAGCAGGGATGAAGGACAACGCTTGTGAGCGTTATCCTTCATCCCTGCTTGTCCTTACTCATATAAACCTTATTACCCACAGGTGATATAATCCCTGAAGAGCTACCTTGCTCCCATATCCTTACGCAACCAAAGGAGAGCCACATTGGACACAGATGTCAGAACCCGGCAAGGCGTCGTGCGCGGCAGCACAAACGAAGGCATTGCCGCCTTCAAAGGTATCCCTTACGCAGCCCCACCCTTCGGAGCCAACCGTTTTCAAGCACCACGTCCCGCCCAGTCATGGGATGATGTACGTGAGGCATACAACTATGGTGCGACAGTACCCAAACCCCCATATTTCCCGCCCTTCGATGCCCTGCTGCCAGAGCCAGCCATCCCCGGTGAGGACTGCCTGAACCTCAACATCTGGTCGCCAGAGTTGGGAGATGCCAAGCTACCCGTCATGGTCTGGATTCACGGTGGCGCATTCGCCAACGGCACAGGCGCGATTCCAACCTATGATGGCAGCCGCTTCGCCCGCGATGGCGTCGTATGCGTCACCATCAACTATCGTCTCGGCGCGGACGGCTTCCTTTATTTTGGCGATGGCACGCCCAACCTCGGCTTGCTCGATCAATTAGCAGCCCTGACATGGGTACAGGAAAACATCGCCGCCTTCGGAGGCGATCCCAGTAATGTCACCATCTTTGGCGAATCCGCTGGCGGCATGAGCGTCGGCACCCTCCTCTCCATGCCACGCGCCAAGGGCCTGTTCCGCCGCGCCATTGCAGAGAGTGGGGCAGGTCATCACGCCATCTCACCAGCTAGCGCACAAGGCATCGGTCGCTACCTCGCCGAGATGTTAAGCGTCGAGCCAACACTAGCGGCTATCGCCTCGGTTCCGACTGATCGCCTATTACAGGCGCAGGTAGAATTGAGTGGTGCCGTCTTCGCGCAGCCTGATCCCGCACGCTGGGGAGAGGTTGCCGCCAACCTGATGCCATTCGAGCCAATCATCGATGGCAATCTTCTGTCCGCCCGCCCCATTGATAACATCGTTGCAGGAGCTGGCGCGGACATCGACGTTCTAATCGGCACTAACGCCGAAGAGCAACGGCTCTTCATGGTCCCCAACGGTGCTATCGGCCATATCAACGACGATATTCTCGCCGGAACCGTTGCCGCCTACGGCCTGCCAGTCGCGGAAACTATCGCCACCTATCGCGCCACACGCAGCAACGCCACCCCTGGCGATCTACTCGCCGCCATCGTCACCGACTGGTTTTATCGTATTCCCGCCATCCGTCTGGCCGAGGCCCACACCAAGGGTAGTGCCGCCACCTACATGTATCAGTTCGCCTATCGCTCCCCACAGTTCGATGGACAACTCGGTGCCTGTCACGCCCTAGAAATTCCCTTCGTCTTCGACACGCTCGACATCGGCGAGATGCAAGCCCTGCTGGGAGCCAACCCACCCCAACAGACCGCCGACATCATGCACGCCGCCTGGGTCGCCTTCGCCAAGACCGGCAATCCCGGCTGGCCACAGTACGACAAAGGCCAGCGCACAACCATGCGCTTCGACACCACGTCACAGGTCGTACAAGACCCCAACTCCGCCGAACGCAAGCTCTGGGAGGGACTGCGGTAATTGCTGTTTGTCACTACTATGAAGAGAGACCAGCATTTCCATGCTGGTCTCTCTCTTTATCTTGTTTCTCAGCACCTTGTCCACTTTATCTGACTCAAGTGTAGCCATTCTACTTATGCCATCCTAACAATAGAGCGAAGATATTGAAGTTGTCGCTTAAGACGCGGACCTCGCCTTGCCTCATCATGTTCTAGTTGTTCTAACTCATCAACAAGAATACGCTTAAATTCCGTAATTGCCTCTGCTACGGTTAGCCCTACAGCATGCATATAAAAATGTGGTTCACTAACCAAAACTTCTCCATCTTCACGTTGTATTTGTACAACTAATGGATGGCCAGCAAATTGTTTCGGCAATTACCGTTGGCTCGGTTCAAGAACTGCAACAAGCAAACACCATTAGAGAGATGGGCTACCAATGCTCCATCCTCTGTCAAACACAAATGGCGTGTGCCCTTAATTGGGAAAATCTGCCGTTTTTTTGGCGGGGAAAAGAATGAGGTGAGCGTGGTTGCAAAAAGCGATCCTACAGCCGCCTAAACCAAGGGTTAGCGTGAAGGGTGAGACATCCCTAAAGGAATGTCCTACCCTCTATGTATTTTATACAGATGCATAATATAGCACCTATGGCATTGCCATGATTGCGGGGAAACGGCCCGTTTTGCCGTGCTCGCCGCGATGGGAGAAGAAATCGTCTTTGTGGCAGCAGGTACAGATGTGGGCAACTTCGATGTGTTGTGGCGATAATCCCGCCATTAGGAGTTGGTTGTAATTGGTACTTGCTAGGTCAACGCGCAGGCTAGCCTTATGTGGCAACGGCACCGTTGAGAAGACAGCGGACTCGCGCACGGCCTTGCGGTGGTGTTCGTGCGTGGGGGCGTCGTCGAATTGTAACGCGCCGTTAAAGAGTTGCTGTACCGCCTCGCTCACCTCGTAGCAGCAGGCACCAATGGCTGGCCCAATACCCGCATAGACATCCTGGGGGCGCGAGCCGAAACGTTCGCCCATAGTCTCAATGGTGGCGAGGACAACTGCGCGTGCAGTGCCGCGCCAGCCACCATGCACGATGCCGATGACCGCTTGTACGGGGTCGTACAAGAGAATGGGCACACAGTCGGCGAAGGAGAGCGCGAGGGCGATGCCGCGCTCCTGAGTGAGAATGGCGTCCGCCTTATGTATTTCTTCCGCCTGCCAAGCCTGTGTGTAGTATGAGGTGTTGGCCCAATCGGTGCGCCACGGCTGTTTGCGATCAAAAACCGCGACATCGGCTCCGTGAATATTCCACAAGGTGGCACAGTGCTGCTTTGGCAGGTCGAGGGTGTGCAGGATGAGCTGGCGGTTGCTCACGACGTGCGCGATGTTATCGCCGTTTTTCAGGGAACCAAGCGTGTTGAGGCTAGCATAGGGTGCCTCGCTATAGCCGCCGTGCCGCTGAAAGATGCCGTGTGTGAGGGTGGGAAATTGCTGGAAGTGGCTGAATTGCAGGTAGCAAACGTGGCCGCGTTGCTGGTCGATCAAGAGAACTCCTTCGTAATATTTTTCATTTTATTGTAACATACTCTCTGTTAAGCCAGAGTATACATTGATTGGGTGATACTATATAATAGTACAGAAGAGTATGATCTTGAATTAGGAGATTAACACATGAAAGATTATCATATCAATATCTTCTATAGTGAAGAAGATGAAGGGTATATTGCCGATATTCCTGACCTCAAATTCTGCTCTGCTTTTGGTGATACTCCTGAAGAAGCATTGAAAGAGGTATCATAAACGTTCCCTGAATTTCTAGCGTATCCTTGGCAATCCTTGTTTATTCTGCTATAATCTGCCTATGAAGTTAAGTGAGTATGCAAAACAACAAGGTGTGCGCTATGAAACCGCGTGGCGATGGTTCCAAGATGGAAAAATCAAAGGACATCGTGTCGGAGCGCATACCATTATGATTGACGAAGGGATTGAAGTAACCCCTACGGCTCAACAGAAAGTCGCGGTCTATGCGCGTGTTTCCTCTGCTGAGAATAAACCAAACCTTGACAGTCAAGCAGAGCGATTAGTTGCCTACTGCATGGCAAAAGGCTATCAAGTTTCAAAGGTGGTTAAGGAAGTCGGGTCGGGTGTCAATGATGCACGTCCTAAGTTCTTGTCTCTTTTAGAGGATACCAGCATCACTACGATTGTGGTTGAGCACGAGGATAGGGCTAGCCGCTTCGGTGTCAGATACATTGACTCTCTGCTGAGAGTACAGGGCCGTTCACTAGAGATTGTCAACCTCTCTGAGAACGGGACAGAAGACTTGTTAGCAGACTTAACGTCAATCATTTACACGTTGTGTGCGCGTCTCTATGGACAAAGACGTGCCACACGCAAAACGGAAACCATTGTCAAGCAGTTATCAGCAGAGGATGAGCAAGAATGCAATTAGTTGAGCAACATTGTATCAGTAAACAGGATAGCCGTTACGAGGTCATAGACCGCGTGGCGTTTGCGTCTAAAAATCTGTACAATGCTGCGCTCTACGAAATGCGTCAGATGTTCATCCATACAGGCCGACGCCTCTTCTACCATGAACTCTATCACCTGATGAAGAGTCACGAAGCCTATCAAGCGTTACCTGCAAAAGTGGCTCAACACGTGTTGAAGTTGCTTGACAAGAATTGGACTTCGTACTTTGAGGCCATGAAAGCCTATCGTCTGGACCCATCAAAGTTTTTAGGGCATCCGAAACTTCCCAAGTACAAGGACAAGCAGAAGGGGCGTAACATCCTTGTCTTTACGGTACAGGCCGTGAGCAAGAAAGGACTCAGCAGAGGCATTGTGCAACCGTCAGGCGTCCCTATCGAGATACAGACCACGCATACAAACATCAATCAAGTCCGCATCGTGCCACGCGGTAACTACTACGTGGTAGAAGTGGTGTACACGCAAGAGGTCAAGCAAGCCGATGTAGACGCATCGCTCGTAGCATCCCTAGACCTGGGAATAAATAATCTTGTAGCTCTAACATCAAACAAAGCTGGCTTTGTGCCAAGACTGGTTAACGGGAGACCTATCAAGAGCATCAACCAATTCTACAACAAACGTAAAGCAGAGTTACAGGCAATCATCAAGCCTGATACGCGCTTTACACATCGTATGGAACGCTTTACTGACAAGCGTACACGTAAGATTGACCACTACTTGCATACCGCCTCACGACGCATCATTGGCTTGCTCATTGCTGAGAGGATAGGAACGCTTGTCATTGGCAACAATCCCATGTGGAAGCAAGAAGCCAACATGGGCAAGCGGAACAATCAGCAATTTGTGATGATCCCTCATGCGCGTTTCATTGCCATGCTGACGTATAAAGCGGAGATTGTCGGGATACAGGTCATTGCCGGGGAAGAGTCCTATACCAGTAAAGCAAGCTTTCTGGATAATGACCCTATCCCAACATATGGCAAGGTAAAGCAAGAGCCTGTATTCAGTGGGCGTCGGGTCAAGCGCGGTCTGTACAAAGCTGCGAACGGACGCATGATAAACGCCGACGTGAACGGCAGTTATAATATCATGCGAAAAGTAGCACCTGACGCTCTTTGGGGCAAGGGTGTAGAGGATGCTGTAGTGCATCCCATACGGTTACACGTATAAAGCTGAGTCGCTAGCATACGCTCGTTTCTTGGAACTATAAGCCGGTCATCTATCAGGCGGCTTCATAAGACATAAGAGCGATAGCCATAGAAATGCCCTCACAATGACATGTGGGGGCATTTCTATGGCTATCGCTCTTATTTATCCTGTTACGTTACAGCTTTGGGTATCGCCCAGGGCGAAGAGGTTGTTGATGATGGGCTGGATATTGGTGCAGTTGGGAATAATCACGTCCTGATTCGTGCCGATAGAGGGATCATAGATGGTCGCGTAATCACCGTAGTCCTGCTGGCCGCTGCCGGGGCCGAGGGTGATGCGTTGAATACTGTTGTTGGAGAGTGTACGTCCATAGTTGGCGAAGGCAATCATTTCTTGCTCGCTGAGATCAGTATAAACCTGGCCGTTAATATCTTTGATGAGTGGCGAGAGATTTCCTAGCACGCTGCCGACGTTCAGCTTTTTCTTGAGTGCCTCTAAAACCTGTTGCTGCCGCTGGGTACGTCCGATGTCACCAACAAGGTCGGCGTGGCGTGTGCGTACATAGTCCAAAGCTTGCAGTCCGTTCAGATGTTGCGGTCCGGGTGCGATGTAGAGGCGTTTGAGGGCGTAGGGGTCATTGGGGTTTGTACCAAGTCCAGTATCGTCGGGGTAGCTGTCGTCAAGCACGGGATGGGTGATATCGATATCAATGCCGCCGAGGGTGTCAATGACGCGGGCGAAACCGTTCAGGCCCACCCAGGCGTAGCGGTCAATGGTGATGCCGTAGTCCTTCTCTACGGTCAGGCGGGCGGCGCGTACACCGTCGTCGAAGTTGTTGTTGTTCTGTGTGGCACCGAGAAAAAACGCCTGATCGATCTTATGCATGCCGCCTATCTGTGGCACGGTAACCCACGAGTCACGCGGGATAGAAAGCAGCGTGACATGGTTGTTCACTGTATCGATATGAACCACCATCATCACCTGGGTCAAGACCGAGGGGAAACTATATTTGCCGTCGTTATCACTACCCATGAGCAGGATATTCCAGGAGCGACCCATGATGGTATTATAGGTGGAGGCATCGTTCAAAGCGGGTTCGCCGGAAGCGCGGCTCACAATGTGAACAACTTTGCTGATTGGTTGTTGTATGTTCGTATCAACGTAATACAGGCCGTAAGCAAACGCGCCGATAAGTGTAAGAACTATCACGGCAACCGTGATGAGGGTGCGACGTGTACGCAAGCGCGACCCCTTCTTGCGCAGCGGTGGCAGTTGCTCTGGTGGCGGTAGAGTAGGTATGCTAGCCTTATTTTCATGTTTATTATTTTTACTGCTAGGCATAGAGTGCTCCCATTGACGCAATGGCTGTGTGTGTGCGTCGTATATATCTTTCACCGTTCTCACTCCATCTTTGCCACATAGTTCTATTAAAGTATACCAATCCTACAAGCACAGTATAAGAGGTATTGAGAAAAAAAGATGTCAATATTTCACTTCTTGAACAAATCTTGAGAAAAGAGGTTGTGGGGCAGTAAAAAACCGTTGCTTAGGGCTTCCTAAGCAACGGTTTTTTACTGCCCCTTTTTTGCTACTGCCTATTAGCTTTCAATTGGTGGGATGAAGGTCGTGGGAAAATCTGGAGCTAATGGAGCACTGTTCCCATGTGCTCGTGCTTCCGGCAGCAGGGGGCTGGCAGCTGCTAGCGCACCAGTCTCTTCGAGAATAGCCTGAAGCTGTTTGCCATCAATGGTTTCCTGGCGACGCAGCTCCTGTGCGATGCGGTCCAGCGTCAAGCGATAGGTGGTAAGAATTTCTACGGACCGTGCGTAGCAGGTCCGTACAATGCGTTCCACCTCTTCGTCAATCAGCTCGGCGGTCTCTTCACTATAGTTGCTCGGCGCACCTGTATCGCCGCCGCCCGCGAAGGGACTTTGCCGTTCGCTAAAGGAGACGGTTCCCAGGCGTTCGCTCATGCCCCAGCGTGCCACCATTTGACGCGCAATCATGGTGACGCGTTGCAGGTCGTTTTCCGCTCCGGTTGTGATGCGATTAAACACTACTTGCTCGGCAGCACGTCCACCCAGGGCTGAAATGATCTGGGTCAGCAGGTACTCTTTCGAGTAATTGTAGCGGTCATCGAGCGGGGTGTACATGGTTACGCCAAGAGCCTGACCACGCGGCACAATCGTGACCTTTGTTACAGGGTCTGTGCCTTCGATCAAGCCTGTGAGGGCATGTCCGCCTTCATGGTACGCGGTAACATTCAGATCATCATCGCTCAACACGAGTGGTCGCTCGGCACCGAGCAAGATTTTGTCGAGAGCCTCGTCAAAGCAGGGTTGGTTCACGCGATCCAGATTGCGGCGTGCAGCCAATAGTGCGGCTTCGTTGACAAGGTTTGCCAAGTCCGCGCCTACCATGCCAGTGGTGGAACGGGCAACTGCGACGAGATCAACATCATTTGCTAACGGCACATTGCGCGAGTGAATTTTGAGAATGGCAAGGCGACCGTTCCAATCGGGGCGGTCAACCGTGACACGACGGTCGAAGCGACCAGGGCGCAGCAGAGCCTGGTCCAGACCATCAGGACGGTTGGTTGCGGCAATCACGACAACCGCTTGCCGTGTGTCGAAGCCATCCATCTCTACCAGCAACTGGTTGAGGGTCTGTTCACGTTCATCATTAGTGTTAATGCTGGAACCGCGCTGGCGACCAACGGCATCTATTTCGTCGATGAAGATGATACTTGGTGCAGCTTTCTTGGCCTGATCGAACAGATCGCGCACGCGGCTGGCACCAACACCCACCAGAACTTCCACAAACTCGGAGCCGCTCATAGAGTAGAACGGCACGCCTGCTTCACCGGCAACGGCACGCGCTAATAGCGTTTTGCCGGTTCCCGGAGGACCCACGAGCAGTACGCCACGCGGAATCTTACCGCCGAGACGTTGAAACTTCTGCGGCGTCTTGAGGAATTCGACCACCTCTTGCAGTTCATATTTAGACTCGTCTACGCCCGCAACATCGGCAAAGGTGGTGCTAGGGCGATCTTCTAGGATCAGCTTGGCGCGGCTCTTGCCAAAGCTAAAGATGCCTTGTTGCCCCTGTGTGGCACGGCGACTGAGGAAGACGAACAGGCCAATCAAGAAGACCCATGGCAAGACGTTGATAAGCAGGCTAAACCAGAAGGTGTTATCAGTTGGCTGCTGATAGGTGAATACGACGTTTTTTGAGACGAGCAATTGCGGTAATTGCGGGTCCCCATTGGGTAACTGTGTCAGATGGAACTGGTTATTACCACGGACAGCCGTATTAAAATCACCCTGAATGTCCGTCTGGCCAATTAACGTCACCTTCTTCACATTGCCTGTGTTGATTTGACTGTAAAACTCAGTGTAGCTCAACTCTAGACGTTGTGGTGTACTATTGGTTGCGCTGGTGCTTGCAAAAAAATTGTACACATAGATGGCCAGAAGCACACCAACGATAATCAGTAACCAGCGATTAATATTGGATGGGCGTCCCTGTGGTGCGGGATCGTTAGGGCGACCAGTTGGCCCCGGACGTGTTGGTGTTGGGGTGCGCCTGTCGTTGTTATTTTGTAGCCAGTGCATCGTAACCGGCTTTTTATCCATAAAAGTACCTGCTTTCTGCGCCTTCCGACCTACCACCCGCCACTGATTCTTGCAAAGCACGTGTCGTTTGTGAGTGGATATCTCAGGCTTGTCAAATGGTAACACTCTAATTATATCGTACTGTTGTCGGAAATGCACGTAACAAAAAGAGAAGATAGTATTCTGTTTGCTCTTACGTATTACGCTTAAGAATGGATGTATGTTGCAATTGTTCCCCTAATAGTAAGGACGTGCCCACAAGGGGCATCCCTACTGTATAATAGAATAGATAAAAATAGCTGGAAGGAAGATTGTGTATGACCTATCAAAAAGAAGTTCCTTATGGCTCCTGGAAGTCTCCGATTACGCCTGATTTGATTGTCTCTGAGTCAATTCGTCTCGGTATGAGTGCTATTGATGGCAGTGATGTGTATTGGCTTGAGGGGCGGCCAGCCGAAGGTGGACGCAGCGTGCTCGTACGTCGCACTGCTAATGGTACAACAAGCGATGTCGTGCCTGCCCCCTTCAATGTACGTACCATGGTGCATGAATATGGTGGGGGTGACTTTGTGGTGAGTGACGGGGTGATTTACTTCACGAACTTTAGCGATCAGCGCATGTATCAGCTGCTGCCGGGTTCTGAGCCGCAAGCAATTACGCCAGAGGCGAAGTATCGTTATGCCGATGCGGTGGTTGACGCGGCCCATAAGCGTTTGATTTGCGTGCGCGAGGATCACACTCCCACTGACCGCGAGGCGATCAATACGCTAGTGACACTTTCGCTAGAGGGAGAGAATGCTGATGGCGGCACATTGCTGGTTGCAGGCAATGACTTTTATGCTTCACCGCGCCTCAGTCCAGATGGCTCAAAGCTATGCTGGTTGACCTGGCATCATCCGAATATGCCGTGGGATGGTGTGGAACTATGGGTCGCCGATGTCAACGCTGACGGCTCGCTCAGCAATCAACAGCAGGTCGCGGGCGGTCCACGAGAGTCGATCTTTCAACCGTCGTGGTCGCCTGATGGCATACTCTACTTCGTCTCTGATCGCAGCAACTGGTGGAACATCTACCGTTTGCGCAATGGGAATATCGAGGCGGTATGTGCGAAGGATGTTGATTTTGGTGTCCCACAGTGGGCGTTCGGCATGTCGACCTATGGTTTTGCGTCAGCACAAGAGGTGATTTGTAGCTATAGTGAAGATGGGGTGAACAAGTTTGCGCGCTTGGATACACAAACAGGGAAGCTAACGCCAATCAAACTTCCCTATACCGCAGTTGGGCGTTGCGTTAATGTAACGCCAACATATGCAGTGTTCGCGGCTGCATCACCTACTACTGCGCCAGTCCTGGTGAAGTTGGATTTACAACGTGAGCATATTACTATCTTGCGGACCAGCAGTAATGTCTCTATGGATGCATCCTACTTCTCGCAGCCGGAAAGTGTTGAGTTTCCGACTGAACATGGCTTGACTGCACATGCATTTTTTTACGCCCCGCGCAACCCTGATTTTGTTGCTCCTGATAACGACCTACCACCGTTGCTGCTCTTGAGTCATGGCGGGCCGACAGGATCAACCTCAAGCGCGTTTAATATGACGATTCAGTTCTGGACGAGCCGTGGCTTTGCCGTGTTGGATGTCAACTATGGTGGTAGTAGTGGTTATGGACGTGCCTATCGTGAGCGACTGAATGGGCAATGGGGCGTGGTAGATGTGAATGATTGTGTCAATGGCGCGAAATTCCTGGTAAAAGAGGGCTGGGTAGATGGCAATCGTCTGGCAATTGCGGGCGGCAGTGCAGGCGGCTACACCACGCTCTGTGTGCTTACCTTCCGCAATGAGTTCAAGGCGGGGGCCAGTTACTTCGGCGTGAGTGACCTGACAATCTTTGTCCATGATACGCATAAATTCGAGTCGCGCTACCTCTATAGCTTGATTGGCCCCTATCCGCAGGCGGAGGAGTTGTATCATCAGCGTTCGCCACTGTTCTATGCCGACCAGCTTGCCAGCCCAGTCATCTTCTTCCAAGGGTTAGACGACAAGATCGTACCGTCCAACCAGGCTGAGTTGATGGTGGATATTTTGCGCAAAAAGGGCATTCCCGTAGCCTATCTGCCTTTTGAGGGTGAGGGCCATGGTTTCCGTAGAGGCGAAAATATCAAGCGTTCACTCGAAGCTGAATTGTACTTTTATGCTAAGGTGTTTGGTTTTGAACTTGCCGATAGCATAGAGCCAGTTTCGATAGAAAACCTCTAAAACAAGCAAAAAGGTGTGCCGCGGCACACCTTTTTGCTTGTTTTAGAGGTTTTGTCTTCATATTATGCTTCACCTGTGGTAATATCTAAATCAGCAAAAAAGTCTGCTTTTATGATAGGGAAATTATGCATGGCAAATCGTGTAGGGGAGCAACTAGGGAATTATCGGCTTACACGTCCGCTTGGTCGTGGTGGCTTTGCGGATGTCTATCTGGGCGAACATATTTTTCTAAAATCACTCGCGGCTATTAAGATTCTGCATACGCAGATGACTGAAGAGGACTTGCAACATTTTTTGCAGGAAGCGCAGATCATTGCCAGTATGCGACATCCAAATATTGTACGTATCTTAGAGTTTGGCATTGATGCTGTTCAGAATTTGCCTTTCTTCGTAATGGACTATGCCCCACTCGGTACGCTACGGCAGCGCCATCCCTCGGGGACTGTTGTGCCGCTGGCGACTGTCCTGTCTTATATCAAACCCCTCGCATCGGCTCTACAGTACGCGCATACCTCAAAACGCATTGTGCATTGTGATATCAAGCCAGAAAACATGCTTATTGGTGAAAATGGTGAGATCGTATTAAGTGATTTCGGTGTTTCTGTGGTCGCACGTAGCACAACCTCGCTGCAAACGATGAACAGTTCTGGCACCGTATATTATATGCCGCCGGAACAGATTGATGGTAAACCACGACCGGCCAGCGATCAATATGCGTTAGCGGTAGTAGTATACGAATGGCTGTGCGGCAATCTTCCCTTCACCGGTTCCCTTACCGAGATTATATTGAGCCAGATATCGAAGCCACCGCCTCCTTTGCGCTCCTGGGTACCAAACATTCCGCTAGAGGTGGAGCGCGTCATATTGCGCGCCCTGGCAAAAGACCCGGCCCAGCGCTTTAATAACATTGGTGCGTTTGCAGCGGCTTTGGAGCAGGCCACCCAAGGTGCTCCATTGCCACAACAAGGCCCAGGTGCTCGGCTGTTAAAGTTCGGTGGCCATAGCGCGGAGGTCAACGCGATTGCCTGGTCCCCTGATGGACGGCGGGTCGCTTCGGGTGGGACAGACAATAGTGTGCAGGTGTGGGATAGCATAACAGGCGCACGTATGCTCAAATATATGCATACTAACTGGGTGCGTGCGCTGGCATGGGCACCGAACGGGGCGCGCCTTGCCTCGGCCAGCTATGACAATAGCATTCAGGTCTGGGACTATTTTAACGGGCAATTGCTCTTTACGTGCATGGGTCACACACATGGCATCAATGGCTTGGCATGGTCGCCTGATGGGACACGTTTTGCCAGTAGTTCGTGGGATAAAACGGTGCGTATCTGGGGTGCGGCGGCGGGGAATCTCCTTTCGATCTATAACGGACATACAGATGTGGTCAGTGTCGTTGCCTGGTCCCCTGATAATGAGTATATTGCTTCGGCTGGAAGCGACAAAACAGTACAGGTGCGCCATGTCATCAGTGGCCGCTTGCTGCAAACTTATCGTGGTCATAGCGATTGTGTCAATGGTCTGGCGTGGTCGCCTGATGGCAGAATACTTGCCTCCGCCAGTGACGATGAACATGTGCATCTGTGGGATGTGTTGAGTGGACGACTTTTGTTATCGTATCACGGTCATAGTGATTGGGTCTGGTGGGTGGCGTGGTCGTTGGATGGTCGGCGCATCATCTCTAGTAGCCGCGACAAGACGGCCCAGGTTTGGGAAGTCAGCACTGGACGCACACTCTTTACCTACACAGGCCATAGCGCATCCGTCAATGCCGCGCTCTGGTCTCCCGATGCTACACGCGTCGTCTCGTGCTCAAAAGATCAAACCGTACACATCTGGCAATCACCTTAAGTGGGGAAAAAAATGATCAAGGAGGGCAGAGAGTGGCAAGTGCAGCCATGGCAACC
>JBBPYR010000038.1:0-11906 GCA_038199755.1 Ktedonobacterales bacterium
CGGTCGCACTGGCTCTTGCGTTCTCCACCTCACATTCCTCTAAATCACTGCTAATGTCTGCCCATCAGTCAATGCCTGTGGCCCAGCGTGCAATGTACCGCCACCGCCATCGAAGGGCGTACCCGCGATAGTGGAGTCGCCCAGCACCGTGCGCGCATTACTGACACCGTCAAACCACATCCCCACATGCTCTAGCTGAATACCGGAAGCATCGCCGCTCTGGTCCGCAGAAGTGCCAGCGTTACGGTTATCAGCTGCGAAGGCCACAAACGTTATCAAGTGAAAAACAGACTCGCCAGTACCGTCTTCACGAGTGATCACATCCCCCACATATTCAGCGTGTCCAAACGGCTTGCTCGAAATCTCAGTAAAGAAAACGGTGAACTTGACATTCGGCGGCATCTTCTGCACATCCACTGTCACCGTATCAAAATCGTTAGCGCGTGTGTCCTGATACACCGTTACCAAGCCCGTCGCATCAGGAAACTTGCTCTTAATACTCGCCGGAAACAGCGGAAACTGCACGATCAGCGTAGGATCGACCGAGACCAGCACCTTTACCGTGGGAGCTACCTGACCCGCACTGCCAAAACTTGGCGTGCGTAACTGCACTGGCGTGCTCGGAAAGGTTGGCTGACTCGCTGGATTCGTCCCACCCGTCGTACTGCCCCCACCCGCGTTACCACTCGGAGCTGGCTGTGACCCACCCAGCGAACATGCTGAGAGCAACATTCCCAGCAAGACCACCACCAGCAAGACGCCTGTAAACCGTTGCGCTTTCATACTTTTCTCCTTCATCAGCAACATCCTTAAAACACTGGTGCGGCTTGCCCATCGGTCATGGCCTGTGGACCCGCATGTAACGGCGGATTACCACCATCAAAGATCGTACCACTCAGGGTATCATCGTTGAGTACCTTGCGTGCATCATCAAGCGAGGAAAACCACATTCCCATATGCTCCAGATTCGTACCAGAGGTAACTCCCTCTTGCCCATCCGTGGAGCTACCAGGGTTTCGTGCATCCATAGCGAAAGCCACAAAACTGATGACATTGAACACCGTTTCCCCGCTACCATCACCGCGTGTCGTCAGGTCCGCCACGTACTCGACATTGCCAAAGGGCTTACCCGCAAACTGAATGAAGAAGATGGTAAAAATGATATTCGGCGGCATCTTCTGCACATCTAATGTCACCGTATCCGCCGTACTATCATCACGATTGCCGCGCACAATCGTCACCAGTGCCGTCGCATCAGGAAATTTCTGTTTGATGCCGCTAGGCACGAGCGGAAACTGCACAATCGTCGTCGGTGGCAAAGATGCCAACACATGGGACGTTGCCGCCAACCGCCTCTGCCCACTACCTACACTTCCCTGTTGCAGCACACCTTGCCCTCCTAGTTTCGTCTGTTGTCCACTATTTCCCGGCATTGCTGGTATGGAAGTAGCGGCGTCAGCTGTACCATATGGTATACTAATACTCAAAAGTATGAACAGCAGAGGGAATAAGCCAGCGAGAAACAGGCCACGCATATATTTCTTCATTCTTATATGGATGGAATGCGAACTCAACATACAATGCTCCTTTCTTATAAAATGTGTGCTTGGTTTGCCCGATCTTAGAATACCGGCGTGGTCTGTCCATCGGTCATGGCTTGTGGTCCAGCATGGTTGGCTGGGTTGCCACCGTCAAATGGTGTCCCCTTGAGCGTTGTATCTTTCAGAGCTTTTTGGGCATCTTGCAGTGAAGAGAACCACATACCCATGTGCTCTAGCTGGATACCCGAGGCATCGCCCGATTGATCGGCAGAGGTGACAGGTGTGCGTACATCATCGGCAAAAGCGACTAGCGTAATCGTTTGAAAGGTCACATCGCCGCTACCATCGCTGCGTGTATGCAGGTCAGCGACATATTGCACATGTCCAAAGGGCTTACTCGCTATCTCGATAAAGAAGATCGTAAAGGTCGTATCCGCAGGCATATGAGCGACATCTACCGTCACTGTGTCGAACAGGCTGACAGCAGGATTGCCCTGCACAATCGTCACCACGCCCGTTGCTTGTGGAAAAGCCTTTTTCACACCGCTAGGAAAGAGCGGGAACTGAATAATCACACTGGGTGCTTGCGAGTCAAGCACCTGCACCGTTGATGCAAGCTGATGCGACTGGATACGTTGTAGCAATGTCTGTGGTCGAAACGTGCGGACACGACTCTGGTGACCGCTATCGATATGCAACTGCGCCGCGGCAGGATAGGCATACAGAACAATGGCAAGGAGCGCGATCAACAACAATCCTCCGCGTATAGCGAAGCGGCGCATCCGTACAACACGTTGTGGCATAAGACCTCCTAGTAGGGATACCCCTTGTGGGCATCCCGCTTCAGTAGGGATACCCCTTGTGGGCATCCCGCTTCGGCGCTTAAACATGTTCATGAGTTCTTGGAGGCCCACAAGAGGCCTCGCTACTACCCTAAGCATAAAGATATTCCAGCCACAAAGCATGCGTAAGATTACCCAACTTTCGGTGAGGTCCCTCACTAGAAAATGGGTAATCCTACACATGCAATACTGTTAGGTATGGCATATACTTTTGTTGGGATATAATTTATGCTCTTTATAACTATAGAAATCTTGCAAACGTATTCTGTGTCGCGAAAAGAGGGTTATGATGGTTGAACGCGCATCCTTTGATAATCTGGTCGGAACAGCTGTGGGTCGCTATCACCTTGAACAGGTATTGGAGATAACAGCGTGGGGTCCTATTTTCCTAGCACGGGGCGTGACTGAACAACTGGTATCCGCCCCCTATGTCGTGCATCTTTTACAGGTGGCGGAGAAGATTCCCCAGGATGCGCGTATCGTCTACCTGGGACGCATTCAGCAGGAAGCCAACCGCATCGCCAGCTTGCAACACCCAGCCATTCTCACGCTGCTGGATTATGGCAATATGAACGGTATCCCCTACCTAATCTATCCGCAGCTCAAAGGCACCGCGTTACGCCAGATACTCGCACAACATGGGCCGCTTCCACTGCCAACGATAAGCCAGTACCTAGAACAAGTGATTGGTGCATTGGCATATGCACATAAGCGCATGGTGCTGCATCGCAATCTTTCTACCAGCAATATCATCATAACCCAGCAACAGCAGGCAGTAGTCACCAATCTTGGCGTCCTCCACCTTATCGAAATGAGCAGGCAGGCGGCACAACCAGGAGCACGACCCACCTATGAGGGAAGCAGTGAGTCAAGCGCACCAGAACAGCTATCCAGCCAAGCAGTGAGCGCGGCCACCGATATCTACGCCCTTGGCGTGGTGCTCTATCGCATGCTCACAGGCCGCATGCCCTTTACGGCACAGCGGCGCGAGGAGATGGTGCAGCAACATCTCTCGGCCAGCGTGCCATCCATCAGCCAGTATCGCTCCGACGTACCAGCAGCACTTGATAGCGTCATAGCACGAGCGATGGCCAAAGAGCCAGCACAGCGTTTTAGCACACTCGACGAGTTCTTTGCCGCCTATCAACGCATCGTCTCCCCACAGGCTGTACGCAGCCTGCAATCGGGCCCAATCGCAGCAGTTCCGCTCATCGCGCCAACGCAAGCCAAGGGAAGCAGCAGCACACCTCTGATCGCACCATTAGGTCGGACACAAACGGCTCAACGAGCCGCTCCACAGGCTTCATTCACCCGCCGCCGCCTCTTCACCGTACTGGCCGCCAGTGGAGGCGTTGCTGCGGCAGCGGTCATCGTCATCTTCGGTTCGCATCTCTTCAATTCTGCGCCTGCAACAAGCACAATAGGCGTAGCAAGCGGCAGTACAACGGGCACCAGCGCGGGTGGGAGCGCACAAGCCACAAAACCACCAACCACCAACGCAAACGTGCTGGCACATACCAGTGACATACCCCTCAACAGTGCCAAGACGTTTCCCATCGCGGGCAAGCAGAATCCCGGCATCATTGTACACCTGTCCGATAATAACTTCGTTGCCTTCGATTCGACCTGTACCCATGCGGGCTGTCCAGTCGACTACTCGGCCCAGTCAAAGCTACTTGTCTGCCCATGCCATGATGCAATCTTCGATCCGGCCAAAAACGCCGCCGTTGTGCAGGGGCCAGCACCAACACCCCTACCACCCATCAAAATCACGGTGAATGCCGATGGCACCATCACCAGCGCATAAGAGAGGAACAACGATGGCCGCAGAAAACTACCTCATCATAGGCAATGGCATCGCGGGCGTCACAGCCGCCGAAATTTTACGCGAGGAGGCTCCCGCCGCACACATCAGTGTCGTGGCCGATGACCAGTATCTGGTCTATTATCGGCCTGCACTCAAAGATTATCTGGCTGGACGCGTACACGAAGACAAACTATGGGCGCGTTCGGGCAGCTTCTACCAAGATCACAACATCCAATTTGTGCAGGAGCGCGTGGCGGGCATCCAGGCGGGCCAACACATCGTGCAATTGCAGAGTGGCGGCGAGTTGACCTACTCGCGCCTCCTCTTAGCCAATGGCGCACATGCCAGCCGCCTCACTTGCCCAGGTAATGAACTCGAAGGCGTTACCACCCTACGCACCGTGGCCGATTATCAAGCCACACTCGCCCGACTGCCGAAAGCACGCCGCATCGTCGTCGTAGGCAGCGGCACGCTCGCCCTGGAAACCATCGAGACCCTGCGTCATCGCGGCTATCAGGTGACACACCTCATTCGCCGCCAAACCCTGTGGTCAGAGGTGCTCGATCAAACCGCCTCTGATCTCGTTCTACAACAAGAGCGACGTGATGGCGTTGATGTACGTGTGGAAGAAGAGATCGCCGAGATTACAGGTGCCAACGGCCAGGTAAAGGGCATTGTCACCACACACGGCACACGCATCGCCTGTGAAATGGTCCTCATCGCCATCGGTGTCGAGCCAAACATCGACTTTATCAAGAGAAGCGGTATCGGCTGCGGGCGCGGCGCGAAAGTTGATGGCAGCATGCGCACCAACGCCCCCGACATCTACGCCGCTGGCGACGTGTTAGAAACCCTCGATGCTACCAGTGGGCGCGTGCGTGTGCTCGGACAATGGTTTCCCGCCGTGCAACAGGCTCGTGTCGCCGCCTATAGCATGCTCGATATGCTCGAAAGCAAAGCACCCTTTCGCTCTGACACGTTTTATAACGCCACCTTCCTTTACGGGCTGGACTTTGCCGCCGTCGGCGTAACCAACGGGCGCGATTATCAGGCACTCGTGGCTGACCCACAACCGCGCACCTATCGCAAAGTGTTGCTCAAAGATGGCGTCCCTGTCGGCTTCCTCTTGCTAGGAGATCGCAAACAGGGCCTTGCCTTGAAGCGAGCCATTGATCATCGCGTCAATCTGCAATCCATCGCGTCCCAACTCTTCGCCGATGACTTCAAACTCAATGACTGGCTTGATCGTCAGGGCGTACCTTCGCCGCTCCTCGGCTTCAAACGCTCCTCTTACGCCAATGACGGCATGCTGGCCGCACCAACTGACGTCTTGCCAGTAATAACCCTGGTGCCATTGAAGACTGAAGAACTGTTGCGGCTCAGCGAAACGCGCATGCCGCCCACTGGCACGCACATCGTGGGCAGACAAGCTGGTGTCTTCTTGCTCATCGATCACGGTTCGGTATCGCGCCGCCACGCCGAACTGCGTGTCGCCAACGGGCAACTCACTGTGCGCGATCTGGGTAGTAGTAACGGCACCTTCGTCAACAATACCCGTCTGACGCCGCAGCAGCCGCGCATCCTCAAGGCCAATGATAGCGTACGTTTCGGCACGCTAGCCATTTTCAGTGTGCGTATCACAGAGGCGGCAAAACCACAACCAAAACCCAAGGCGCGTGTCAACAACGGCGCCAGTATGGCGGGCTTTACCATGTTTGCCCAAGCACAAACCACCATCTATCAACCATCAGCCAAAGCTGCTCCCATGAGCCAGCCCATCTTACAGCCCGATGGTGCTTTACGCTTACCAGAAAGCAGCATTGCCATTCCCGCCGCCACCGTCGAAACATTCAAAAGCACGCCAACCCTGATTGTACTTATGGACGGTGCTACCCCGCAGGCCATTCCGCTACGAACCAAAAAAGTGTTTAGCATTGGCCGCGACAAGGGCAACGATGTACGGCTCAGCGATGTTGTTGCCTCGCGCCATCATGCCGAAGTTGCCCCCGGTCCCGAAGGCTTTTATATTCGCGACCTCGGCAGCAGCAATGGCGTCACCGTCAATCAGACGCGCATTGACAACCCTTACCTGTTGAAACATGGAGATCGCATCACCATCGGCAGCAGCAGAATTTATTATATGTACACACCTCGCTAACACGGGGATCGTGCCAAAGGATAGACCATGCAAGTACAACCGCCTTCAAAATCATCCCCACTGGTGGGTGTGGGACACCGTGGAGACATCCAGCCGCTCAGCACCGATGCCGTACGCTTCGAAATCGACATGTGCATCGGCTGCGATCGCTGTATGCGCGCCTGCCCAATTCCTATGTCATCCACCGTCAATATCGCCGACCTCAACCGCGCCACCATCACGGATGACATCTTGCCGCATGTCGCCCGCTTCACTGATGAATGTGTCATGTGTGGCTCTTGCGTGCCCGTCTGCCCGGTGGACAACCATCGCGACTTGCTCATGCTTTCGCTCAAACAACGGCTCGGCATCTCCTGGGATGGCAAAGTCGATATGAACCGCGTGCTCAACTTCCTGCCACAGGGCTGGGATGTGCCACGCCTGCTACGCCACCTGCGCGAACAACCCATGTTCAGCGATGCCCAACTCGTGCCGGACAACTACCTGCTACATGTCGTCGCCACCTCAAAACTGCACACACTCATGCCCGGCTCCGTCGTCCTACACGAGGGCGAATATGGGCGTGAACTCTACCTCATTCTAGAGGGACGCTGCGAACTTTCCTCAGCTGGCACCGCTGGACAGGACATGCCCATCGCCCATCTGCGCAGGGGTGAATACATGGGCGAGCACGGCATGCTCACGGGCCAGCAGCGTAACGCCACCGCACGCACACAAACGCCCGCCATCATCTTAGAGGTGCCGGAACAGGTCATGCAACGCCTGATGGAGATTGTTCCCGCCGTGCAACGCTTCTTCAGCGCACTCAATACCACGCGCTCCATCGAATCCATCTTGCAGCGCATGGCACTCTTCCAGGGTATCGCCGCCATCGACATTCGCAACATTGCCGAGCAGACGCAGACGCGCCAATATGAACGGGACGAACGGCTCTTCAGCGAGGACACGCAGGGGACACAAGGGCAGCCCGCCCGTGAATCGCTGCATATCCTGCTCGAAGGCTTCGTCAAAGTGGCACGGCGCACCAAAGCAGGGACAGGCCACAACAACAGCGACGAGCGCATCATCGCCTACCGTCAGGCGGGTGATTATTTCGCAGGCGGGCTAGACCTACTCGGCGATGGCAAATCCGTCAGTGCCACCGCCATCACACGCACAAACGTCGCCGAGGTACCCCGTGCCACCCTGTCCGCCCTCTTCACACGCTATCCCGATGTCAAGCAGCGTTTCACCATGCGTCTGCAACAGTACCGCGATGCCGCCGCCGCCGCGCAATCCGGCATCTTCGATCCACTCGCGCACACCAGCACCAACTTCGTCAATCCGCTCTCGGACACCAAGGCCCGCGCTGGCTTGCACGCGCTCGTCGATGAAGGCGTCATCGAAGGAACAGAGGTGTTGGTGATTGACCTGGACAAGTGCATTCATTGCAACGAGTGTGAAGAGGCGTGTGCGCGTCGTCACGGCCATTCCCGCATGAACCGCAAAGGCATGGTCGTCGGCAATATCAGCATTGCCACCGCCTGCCGCCAATGCCAAGATCCGGTCTGCATGCTGTGTAGCCGCGCCGGTATCGCCCGCCTGCCCAGCGGCGAAGTCTACATCACCGAAAGCTGCATCGGCTGCGGCATCTGCGCCGAACGTTGCCCCTACGACAACATCTCGATTATGGCACTTGATGAGGATGCGGGACAGGGCGGACAGGGCGCGATAAATCGCGCCCCTACGGATACGTTTCAGAAGTTTACTAGCTTCTTCGCCAAAGGAGCGGGCAAGGAGCGCGGTCATAAGAACCTGCCCATGGTGGCCGCACCCGGCCCATTAAACAGCTTGCACGCCACCGACGCCCTAGAAGAAATGCGCAAAAAAGTAGCCATCAAATGCGACCTGTGCGCGGGCTATGACAACCAGGCATGTGTGCAGGCCTGCCCCACGGGTGCTGCCATCCGTGTGCAACCAACCGTCTTCTTCGGCTCAACCGAGGCCATTCTGGGGATAAGCAACTAACCATCAAACAATCTGGAAAGCGAGCACACCTATGTCACTTGCGAGCAAAACACCTCTGGCGCAACGTCGCCTCTGGCATACACCTGCATCACCAGCGCGTTGGCTCTGGCTAGCCATCAGTGCCATCTTATACATCCTGTGCCTGCTCTGGTATCTCTACGCCATCAGAACACAACAATTTGTCGGGCCCTTCAACGATCCCTTACGTCTATTCGGCATCATCGCCTTCATCCTCGTGCTCAGCACCGCCGCCTACTCGCTGCGCCGTCGTTTCGCCCGTGGCCTCCCCGGAAAAGCCCAGGCCTGGCTATGGATGCACACCTGGCTCGGTATCGCCGCCGTCCTGCTCGCCATGCTGCACGAAAACTTCGCCCGCCTGACCCACGACTACTGCACCAACCTGAGCTGCTTCACCGCCTCCGACTGGGGCAGCAGTGCCCTCTTCGCCCTCATCTTCCTCGTTCTCAGCGGCATCGTTGGTCGCCTGCTCGACACATGGCAAGCCCACACCATCGCACACGAGGCCAGCAGCAACGGCGTGGGCATCGCCCGCGCCCTTGAAGAGCGCATCCTGGAGCTAGAATACACCGTCGAGCGCCTCTGCGCAGGCAAATCCGCCCCCTTCAAAGCCTACTGCATGCAGGCCCTCGAAGGGCAAGCCAGCAAGCCAGACCAAGCACCCGACACTTCCCAAATCGCCAGCAACGAACGCAACGACTTCCAGCATGCCAGCGACACCCTAGCAACACGCGCCCAACTCATGCAATCCCTCCAAAAGCAGCAACAAGCTCGGACCACCATCCGCATCTGGCGCACCATCCACATCGTGCTCGCCACCCTCGCCCTGCTCATCATCCTCTACCACGGCATCCTAGAACTCCTAACCAACGTCCTCCATCTATAAAGCAGCCCCCAGGGTCGCCCGCTCCAAGGGATACCCTCCCTACAGTAGGGGCGAGGGAGGCGGTCGCGGCAGGGTGGGGACCCTTGGGTCGCCCGCTCCAAGGGATACCCTCCCTACAGTAGGGGCGAGGGAGGCGGTCGCGGCAGGGTGGGGACCCTTGGGTCGCCCGCTCCAAGGGATACCCCCCTTGGCTCACTTGCTCCCACTATCATTAACATCGCTATGTAAGGAAGAGAACAATGAAACAGCAATCAGCAACACCTGAACGTCCTAACAGAAAATCACTGCGGCTACCGGACTACGACTACTCCTCGAAAGGCGCATACTTCGTCACAATTTGTCTTCAAGACCGTCAGAATTGGTTTGAAGACGAAGAGAATCGCCTCATATTACAACAAGTTTGGGACTCACTACCTAATCGTTTTCAAGGCATCACCCTTGACAGCTTCATGATCATGCCCGATCATATTCATTTCATTCTCTGGCTCAACCCCGAACCAGCAACTCGCGTCTCATTAGGAACCACTGTAGGCGCATATAAGTCATTAACAGCCAGAGCAATTCTCGAGCACATGCGTGCAAAAGGACAGCCACACCAAGAGAAAATGTGGCAAAGAGGATATGCTGAACGTATCATTCGCAACGACGCAGAGCTACAACAAAAGCGCACATACATAGAAAATAATCCCATCAAAGACGACCTAAAGCACCATCGCATCCAGTAGGGGCGGGGGTGGACGATGACGCGGGGATGGGACCCTTGGGTCGCCCGTTGCCGGGGATACCATTCTTCTGGGTCGCCCACTCCAAGGGATACCGTCTCCCTTAGGTGCGTTTTCCCCACAGACGATGGCGCGGAGACAATACCATTGTGGATTGCCCGTCAGATGGAGAAAACGCACCCAACAGACTATGGTATCCCCGGCAACGGGCGACCCAAGGGTCCCATCCCCTCATCCGCGTCCTCCCCCGCCCCTACTGGTGGTAGATTCAAAAATGGATACTTTGTAGCAAATTGAGAAATATCACACAGAAAAAACAATCGTAGCATGGTATACTCTAAGCAACTTATAACACAACCTGTCATCATCATTTTGCATAGTCCGACACAGCATAATTTCAGGAAGGAACACCGACATGCAATGCCCAAATTGTCACTCACCACTCGAAGATGGAGCCGTCTTCTGTGGTAACTGTGGCGCACAAATAGCACCACGCAGCGCACAGGGCGCCACCTCCGTGAGTGATGGAACCGTCATCATGCCCGAAAGGAGTGTTGGTGCCAACACTCCTAACGTCAATACCTTCGGCAATGCCGCGAATGCCAACACCTTCGGCAACACACAACAAGCACCGCAACCTGGCGGCATCACCAGCATGAGAACAGCACAAGAGCAAAAACCCCAGCAAGGTCAAAATCCCTATGCAACCGTAATGGCGCAAGGACCAGACTATCGCGGCGCAACACCACTGCCCGCCACCACCACCCCCGCTCCCACTCCTCCCCCCTTCGCACCAAGGCGTGGCAATCGACGCACCCTCATCATCGTGAGCGTCCTCGTCTTACTTGCAGTCATCGTGGTCAGCGCAGGCGTATTCGCCTTAACCCGCAAACCAAGCACCAGCACAAACACAAACATTGGCGGCAAGACTGGTACTACGGGCAATACTGGTGCCGCGACCAATGCACCTGGGGGCACCGTCGCCTTCCTGGACGGGCATAACAACGGCACAGACTCACTCAGCATGACCCTCGCCAACATGAAAGCACCAGCCAGCGGCTCACAATACTTCGCCTGGCTCATCGATCAGGCCACAGAGCACGTCACTCCCTTAGGCCAGTTAAACTCATCAGGCCAGAACCAGCCCTACACCTTAAACTTCGCGGGCAACGGACAAAACCTGCTCAGCCTCGGCAACTCGATTGAGATCACGCAAGAACAAGGTAGCCCGGTGGCCCCCACAGGTCAAGTCGTGCTGAAAGGAACATTTCCCCCGCAAGCCTTCGTACACATCAAGCATCTGCTCTTCCACTTCGGCGACACGCCCCACAACATCGGCCTGCTCGTCGGACTACGCGACCAGACACAAAAATTAGACGAGCAAGCCTTACTGCTCAAGAACGCCAACAACCCTATCGCCGTCAGATGCTACTCACAGGCCATAGTTGACATCATCGAAGGCCATCATTCGCACCAGTTGGCAGCAGACTGTGCCGCCCTCAATATACAGCGCGTCGATGACGGCTACGGACTGCTCGGCACTGGTGGCTACGTCGCCAACGCGGCAGCACACGCTGGCTTTGCCGCCAACGCAGCCGACGCCACACCAAACATCAAACTGCACGCCGGTCATGTCGGCATCGCCGTCTCCGATGTCCGCGACTGGGTCACAACCATCGACAAGGACGCCATCGCCCTGACCCAGAACCAGACGCTACAAAACAACATCACCGAGATCGCACAACTAGCCGACAAAGTCCTCCACGGCGTCCCCGGCCCCGATGGACAGGTCCTCCCTGTGCAAGGCCAAGCTGGAGCACTCACCGCCTACCAGCACGGCCAATTCATGGCCGCCCTCCAACTGGCATAAACGTACAAATCCAGAGAGACAGTCGAAGGGATGCACCATGACGGTGCATCCCTTC
>JBBPYR010000039.1:0-56521 GCA_038199755.1 Ktedonobacterales bacterium
ATTCATCCTGCTTATCAAAGGCAAAGCATCGGCAAACGCCTAATTTCACGGCTACTAGAAGCAATTGCCCATATCGAAACTGTCACGTTGTTCTGCGAAGTCGACCTCATACCCTTTTATGAAAAGCTCGACTTTCGCGCCTTGCCCGCCCAGGTTGTAATGCACCGTAAAAATGATAGAAACTTTAGTGACGCACACCCTGCCCATACAGCAAATACGTAGCTGTTTCACGTACAATCACATCTAAATCTGCACGAGCGCAACGCGCCATCAGATCGGCAGGGTCGTAGAAATTTTTGACGATCTCAAAGGTACGCCCATCATTCAAAATGCGCGTCATCACCTGGCTATCCTGCTCTGGCAACGACTGATTAATTGCAGTACTACTAGGTTCACGCCGCCCATCGACGAAGAAGACTTTGCCGCCCGGACTGAGCATGGCAGCAACAGAACTCAAAAAGGCATCAAGCCGCTCTAGTGGTACATGTGATATCCAGAAGCAAAATATGACGGCATCATAGCTATGCGCAGGCCGCCAGGAGAAAAGGTCGGCCTGTACATAGGTAACACGCTCACTCGCAAGCTTCGCTCGGTTGATCTCAATCATCTCTACGGAGGCATCAACGGCGGTGACAGTAGCAGCAGTGCGCAGCAGACACTCAGTCCAGATGCCCGTACCCGGAGCAAGCTCAAGTGCATCTCCAGAAAGTTGGAAAGCAGCAAGTACCGCGAAGACTTCATCCACCTCAGCGCGCCAGCGGGCGTTCAATACTGGGCCTTGATCGTAGCGTCCCTGGCGATAAAACCATTGATCGTACTCACGAGCGCGCTCTTGATAGTACGTCTTCATCTCTTGTAACACCTGATCAGAAACGGGCTGCTGCATCGGCAAACTACCTCTTTCTTTCCAATGGATGATAGCACTGACTTAATCACCAGTGGCACGATCAATCAGCCCACGTTCACGCGCAACATGTTCGCTTAAACGAAAAATACCCCAACAAGCCACGCAGGTGATACAGGTTGTCACTAGCAACCATACGATAATCTGTGCGGTGTTCGCAAGTGGAAATGACACGCCAACAGCATTCCCCAGCAAGGCACGTCGGATCAGTTCACCCATTTAGCCGGTAAAGTAACGAGAAGCGAGACATCATGCGTTTGTACAAAGAGAATAGCTTCAGAAAGTAGTAAATGACATGCCTAACAAAATTCACGTTCCCAATAGCAAATTACTTAACGGCCTCCTTCTCCTTTGTGTTGCAGCAATATTGCTTTCCTGCTCCCAGCAGCCAGCGCAATCGCATGCGCCAGTAGGCCCAACGCTCCCGACGGCCACGCCACAACCGCCAACAGCCTATCGTGTGCTTTTCGATAACGCGCACCATGAGACATCGGGTAATGCCGACTGGGTGATTAGCAGTAGCCAACCCAATCCGCTGGGAGAAAACCCACATCCACGTGTGGAAGCGGATTGGACAGGGGGATTGAGCGCATGGGGAGTCGCGTTACAACGCACAGGCCGCTACAGCCTCAAGACCAATCGCTATGCGCTCACCTACGGCAATCACAGTAATCCGCTCGACCTAACACAATTTAATGCCCTTATTTTGCCTGAACCGAACATCCCCTTCACTGCCAGCGAAAGTGTCGCTATTCTTACTTTCGTACATGACGGTGGTGGCCTCTTCATGATCGCCGACCACGATGGCAGTGACCGCGACCACGATGGCTACGATTCGCTGCACATCCTCAACATGCTCATGAACAATAGCAGTGCGGGGAAAGATGTCTTTGGCATACAATTTGATGTGCAGAATATCTACTATGCCAACCCACACAATGATACACCCAATCCCGACCCTCTGCTGTCCGGCCCCTTTGGCACTGCACGCGGCAGCATCATTCGCAGTGGCACGACTGAAACGCTCTACCCGCAGGATAACCCAAATGTGCATGGAGTAATCTATCTCAGCAATGTATCCAATCGGGGAACAACTGGCGTTTTTGTGGCACGCAGTCTCTATGGCAAGGGGCGTGTCATCGCCGTTGGGGACAGTTCAGCAATTGATGACGGCACCTGTGCTGGTCAAGATCGTTGTGAAGATGGCTGGGACGATCCGGCGGGGCAGGACAATATCCTGTTCCCCAACGGCACAGCATGGCTCGCTGGCGACATAGGGCATTAGGGTAGACGCTCAACTTTTGAAGCGACGAACGCCATTGCTTCTCTTGTCAAGGCTAGCCATTCTTCAGTGGACATTGATGCTATAATTATCCATTCCTTCATGAGTCGGCCATCACGACGAGGATCAAAGCGTTCGCCTGCTCCCGCAGCAACGAGCGCATCTACACGCAGCTTCGGAAGCTTGACAACGAGCTTGCCTCTTGAGAGCATGGCGAAGATTTTACCATGAACCTTTAGTTCTGATGAGCCGAACCCTTTCCCTGCTTGTGGGGGAGTGACGTTCGCATTGCTGAGTAGCTCTTCGACAATCGTCGCATAACACTCTTCTGGAGTAGGGGATGTATGATACATAGAAAGGAATACCTCCGGGTATTTGCTGAGAGAACAAATTTTCTATCAGTACTATTCTACCACAAGAGGTATTCCTGCCAAGTTCACTACATGACTTGCTCTAGAAAGTAGTCAAAGATCCATTCGGTATCTAAGGGGCCTGGATTGGCCTCTGGATGGAACTGCACCGACATGAATGGTAGTGAAGTGTGTTTAATGCCTTCGTTGCTGCCATCATTTGCATTCGTAAACCAGGGTTGAAAGTTGGGCGGAACGGTACCAACGGCAAAACCATGATTTTGTGTGGTGATGTAGCAACGCTTGCTATCTTGCATGATGCAAGGTTGGTTCTGGCTTCTATGCCCGAATTTGAGCTTATAGGTGTCACCACCCGCCGCGAGAGCTAGCAATTGATTACCCAGACAAATGCCAAGCACGGGTATTTCACGCTGCATCGCTGTTTTGAGGGTCTCAATCGTCTTCAACGCCATCTTGGGATTGCCCGGCCCGTTAGAAACGATAATCGCATCGAAGGCAAAATCCGTCTCAGGCGAAAACAGATCCCAGTCCCACGGCACCGTCACCACCCGCACACCGCGTTGTGTCAACATACGCACGATGTTACGTTTGGCTCCACAGTCAATCAAGGCTACCGTTTTCGTTCCCTGACCCTCTTTTTTGATGATGCCGGTTGATACGCGCTCCACAAGATTCGTTTCATTTGGGTTCACAAAGGGAATATCGTGTTCAAACACCATCTTGCCTAGCATTGAGCCATAAGTGCGCAAATGCTGTGTGAGTCGGCGCGTGTCTTTGATCTCTAGCGCGGGTATACCCTCGCTGCGTAGCCACTCGCTAAGCGTCATGACGCTCTCGACATGCGACGGAGTATCAATATAATTCGACACGACCAAACCTGCGATATGGATATGATCGTCTTCCCATAGCTCGCTCACGGGAACCCCGTAGTTGCCAATCAGGGGATACGTCATGGTTAATATCTGGCCTGTAAAAGAGGGGTCAGTAAAGGCTTCGGGGTAGCCAACCATGCCTGTGCTAAAGACCACCTCACCCGCCATCGCTCTATGAGCACCGAACGAGATGCCCTCAAATGTTGTGCCATCCTCTAGCACAAGTTTGCCACGGCGCACTTTGCTAGCTCCTTGCACGAAGCTACTAGCATTGGCTTCGTCAGTGCTTTGCAGAGCAATTTGTGTCTGTTGCTCAAGATTTTCTGCAATAGTGGCCTGTGTTTGTTTTCTCTCTTGGATATGTATAGTCATCTACTTCTCCTCATGTGCAAACATGCATGTTCAGCAAGTATGGTAGTATTAGTAGTTTTCAACGGCTGTAAGCATGGCTTCAACATGAAAACAAACACGCGGGAATGCGGGAAAAAGGGGAGTGAAAAGAAGGCTGTCTTCCTCACTGAAGTTGAGAGAAGTCATGGTTAACTGTGTGTTTTGCTTCATTTGCTATGCTCCTTCAATACGGAATTACGCGGAAGAAGCAGGGCATAAAAAAATCCCGCCCCTTCCTTGAATTGAAGGGACGAGAGTAGGAGTTTCGAGGAAGTATTTCCTTGATCGCTACACCCGTGGTGCCACCCATCTTGTCATCATTGCGAAAACAACGACGACCACTTTAGCGGTTGTTGCACTGCGTGGGAACCACCCACCTGCTCCTACTTGTCTTAAAAGACTTTCTTCGGAGAGCCGCTGGCGAATGCGTTCTGAGCTAGCATATCTCTCCCGAACTCTCACTCTGTTTCGGGTCGCTGTCGATCACCATGCTCATACTAATTTCGTTAAGCGCGGGCCAAATTGTATTCTTGTTGCCTGTAATGATACCAGCATACAAAGGGAAAGTCAAGGATTTTATGCTTGTCTGATAGCTCACAATAGATTTTATGTAGGAATTACACAAAGGTAGTAGTGCATTCTATATACATCCGTGACATTTAGAAGGAGTGACTGAATAACTGTTAAACAGGCTGACTAGCGAAAGCTCAGAGCAACTCTTCGCGAATAAGGCCATGACGAAGCGCGAAACGCACCAGTTGCGTAATGTCGTGCAAGCCCAGTTTCTCCATCACACTTGCACGATGCGCCTGCACCGTTTTTATGCTGATCGTCAAGGCATCAGCGATCTCTTGATTGGTGTGTCCCTCTGCCACCTGTGTCAGCACTTCCATTTCGCGGCGCGTCAAGACCGCTAACTCGTGACTCACCTTGTTGAGAGGAACACCGTCGTCGTTCAGAGTCGTGCTTCCTCCCGGTGTTGAAGCTTCTTCAAAAGGCGTGACATACGCCCGGATCAAAGCTTTCGCCAAGCCTGGATACAAAAACGCGCCACCGTGCGCTATTGCTCGAATAGCGGCATGCAGGTCTGAAGGTGCGGCCTTCTTCACAAGATAGCCAGCCGCACCAGCGCGCAGGGCTTGCAAAAAATAGTCTTCGCTTTCATGCATGGTTAGTATGAGTACCTGTGTTAATAGGTGTTGGCTTCGGATGCGCCGACACGCTTCTAAGCCATCCATCTCTGCCATGCTGATATCGAGCACAAGCACATCTGGCAGCAGTTCGCTTGCTAACGCGACTGCTGCTACGCCTGTTCGCGCCTCGCCAATCACCTGAATATCGGGCTGCAAACCCAACAGCATCTTTAAGCCCTGACGCAGGATATCATGGTCATCGACAAGCACCACACGAATAATGTACGCGGCAGGTTGTTCATGAGGCATTGCGATCTTCTTCTATTCTGGTGGGTAATGGCAAAAAAGCTTGTACGGTCGTTCCCTGCTGTGATTGCGCTTGTACGGTGAGCGTTCCGTTCAGCAAAACAACTCGCTCGCGCATGCCGCGCACACCCAAGCCCTGTATAGGCTGAGTCATATCAAACCCCTGACCATCATCTGTGACACTAAGTATCAGAGAGCGTTCATCTTGCCCCAGCCTGAGTCGCACCTGTTGAGCGTGTGCATGCCGTGCTATGTTCGTTAAGCATTCCTGGACTATACGAAAGAGTGTTATCTGGTAAATATGCGGTAACGAGTGCAGGTATGTTTCACTCAATGCGGGGTCTAGCTGCAACGAAACGCCTAGATGCAAACGTTGCCGACTATCTTCTACCAGCCAACGCAATGCTGCTGCTAAACCAAGATCATCTAATACGGCTGGTCGAAGTTGCTGTGCTAACACGCGCGTATTTTCAAGCGTGTGCTGTGTCAGTTGCACTAGTTGTTTGAGGCCCATTAGCAGTTGGCCACGTAGTTCACCAATCGTGCTATCATCCGCCATACCCGCTACCCCTTGCTGCAAGACTTCCGCATGCACCAGCAATGCCGTCAGATTCTGGCTGGTCTCATCGTGCAGTTCACGAGCAATGCGCCTACGCTCCTCTTCGTGCGCTTGCAGAATAAGTAGAGCCTGCTCTTTACGCGCACCTTCCAGGCGATCTAACATGCTATTAAAGGCTTGCGCAAGCTCTCCTATCTCTGGGTCGCGGGCAATGGCGGCGCGTGTTTCCGTTTTGCCAGCACTAATCACACGAATAGTAGTCATAAGATTGAACAAGGGGCGAAAGCTCGCACGCAGTAGCAACACCGTAATACTCAGGCTTAGCAGCGTAGCCAACACGAGAAAACTGGTGTCAATAAGATAATGGTGAGCCTCTAAGCTATGGCTTGTCACCCATAATCCAGCCAACGCCTCCCCTAGCAGCATCACACAATTGACAACAATTACTTTTTCAAAGAGAGAAAACTGCAAACTTCCTCGCTTTTTCCAATGCTGAGCGATGCCGTTTCTCGCCATAACGCTCTTCCTCTCAAGCCAGCAAGCTATGGGTGGGTGATCATTACACGTCCCTTACTATACGCCACTATACGTCGCTATCCACGCCTGGTCAAGGTATCTGCAAAAGCAGCGTTTTCTGTGAAGGTGTAAATCCATCGGCCTGGGCGTGAACGGTAATTGACCAAGGGCCAGACATCGTAAAGTAAGCAGCAACCAGATAGTCGCCACCACCAATAGCACGCAATAGCCGTGTGTTCCCAGCCATTTGCATATTAGTCATGCGCGCAACCGAAGCAATCTGAGCCTGATCGATGGGAGTACCATCAGTATCCATCAAATGTACACGGAACACGGCCCGGCCAGGAATTGCTTCTTGTTGCTCTACATGCACCTGCAAAACCGCAGGTGCATGGGTTGGCACGAATAGTGCAATAGCAAGCAAACTTATACAGGTAGCAGCCAATAACAACCAGAAGACAGGGCGTACTCGCATTGACAAACACCCTCCTTTCTCCTCCCACACTGTTTAACATACTACCATAGAACAATCATGGTTGCCGCTGCGCTGGTTCCTCTTCCTGCGTCTGAACGGAAGGAGCCGCCGATGTTCCTTTGCGTGCAGCAGACAACGCCATGCTGCGACCAACACCAAGACCGCCACTCAGTCCTACGATCAGGGCAACCAAACCCACGATTACAACAGGTAGCGCAGGAAAACTACTGCTATTGCTGGTACCACCGTTGCTCGCGACTGGCGTCTGCTTCACCGTCGGCGTCGCAGCAGCCACAGCCGCGTTCGCTTTTACTGTAAAGACAAATGCACCAGCATCTGGATCGCCATCAGCGGCAGAAACGGTTTTCCATTGCACGACATACACACCATCGCCCGATGGCTTGATGGTAATCGCCATTTGTAAAGGATTGTTCAGCGAGACCTTGGCATCTCCCTGGCTAATCAGATCACCACTGGGAGCATAGACGTACAGGTTACTGAGCTTTGGATTAGGGTTAATATTCTCAGCGCACACAACGGTAACAGTCGTTGGTGCTTGAGTAATCGTCGCGCCAATGCTAGGAGTGGCACTCAGCACTTTTGCGTGGGCAGGGGCGGCAAAGGCCGTTCCCGCTACTATCGCGAGCAGAGCTATACAGGCACAAGTGGACAGCACAGTGTAGACAAGCATACGAGGCATTTTCATAAGTCGCTTCACATCTTTCTTTTTTTAAGAGTAGACAGCGCAAGATGCATTTCTCATACACCACAAGCGTTGCTTATACAGCATAAGCCAGGTGGAAGCTCCTGTCTATTAGGATGAATACCTATTTTTTACCGTATATGCTCTCAGGCTTTTCTATTATGCTATATCCCCGCTGCGGCTCAAAGGAGAGCATCAGTTCTTGCTCACAGATATCCTTACCATTCATTGTTAGGCGTGCAACTGCTGGACTCGCTTCTCGGCGCAGTAGCAGCACGCTATCAATCATTGTCTGTGAGGCATTATTCATAAGCTCGGATACATGTTGCATATCATAGGTATGGAGATGATATATCAGTACAAAAGCCATCTGATGTGCTTGTGCCATCGTGCGTAATGGAAACAAAATCGGGTCATTTCGCAATAAAAGCCTTCTCTTTTCAAGCATTGGCCGTACGGCTAACAGGCTATCAATCACGATTAAACGCGCCTGTGGATGGAGTTCTAACCAATCTTCCAAGTCGGCGAGGCCACAGGTATGCAGTGCATGCCACCTGCCCGCCCACTCACAGGCAGTTTCAAGATCACGGCTGCCTGCCTGAGCGGGGCTAGCAGCAATAGTAGCGACAACCTCGTCGCAGGGTTTGGCCGTCTGCATGTCCACGTGTGGTGTGCCACCTTGCACAAACTGCTGGACACGGTGCTGAAATGTCTTCTGGCTATCTTCCAACCCCAGGTACAACACTTCTCCCGGCTTGACGGAAAACTTGTTCAGGAACAATGCATCCTCAGCAACGGCAAGAGCAAGGCCCAAGGCTAGCATCGATTTTCCTGCTCCCGGTAGGCCCGCCAGAACGGTCACGCCCACAGGCAGCAATTCTGGCACAATCCACGCAGGCTGCGGCATAGTGTGCTCAGTAAACTCTGCAAGCGGCTGTGATAGCGACGGTGCAGCTACCATACCCATATCCTGACTGTACAATAATTGTTTTGCCTGTTCAATCGTTTGCGACAAGTCATCGCTCAATACTGACACAGTTCTTGCAGTTTTCGCCGTTTTTGCTTTACGTGGCTGGCGGGGATGTGGTAGTGATGACGGTGATGGCGTTTGTCTTTTTTCTCGCATACAACAACCCTTTCGCTCAAATCTGAGAAAGAGGAAAAGCTGTAAGAAGACGATATACTAAAATGATAGACTACAATGTGTCATCCTCTCTATTTAGTATACAAAATGCAACCAAGCAAACAGTAAATTACGAGAAAAGCACAGCAAGCAAAGAACGTATTGTGAATTTGTAAGAGCAAACAACGTATATTATGAGGGTCAACAAAACCTATGAGCCAAGGATACATCCGGTTGAAGGAAATCCACCCATGAAGCACATTCCCGACCAAACACACTCATCTGGGTTGATATATGAGATCGGCCATCAAGCTGATCTCACACAATTCAGTGATGAACTAGAGTATCTGGAACTGCTTCTGCCAAATATCGCCACCAGCAACACACGTGACCTACGCACCTATGCAATGGCATATATCGAACGCTTCCCCGACGACGTGTTACAGCTAGAACACGAATGGAAGTTATTGTATGCCGCCCTCATACAATCTTCACAACGAGCCGACTATGGCACCGTGATAGCTCTGGTCCAATCGTTGACGCATGTCGTTGGTCGCCTCGATAATCCCGTTGTGGCAGAGCATATTCTGAGGCTGGGCATTGCTGCTTGCCAGCAGTTACCGGACCACAAACAGCTCGCGTTTTTCCAGAATCGCCTCGCTACCCTCCTCTTTTCTCACGGCAACTATCAAGAAGGGCGGCACCTCTGGTATAGCAGTCTGCGCCAAGCTGAGTCTTGCGGCGATGCTGTTTGTGTATGGGAACCACTCTCAAGCTTCGCGCATATGGCTGACATTCTCAGGAGCTACGAGGAGACCCAACGGTTTATCGCCATGATTCAGCGTTCAGATGAATATGAAAGCTCCGATTATTTTCTTAGCGCAATCTTTATTAGAGGATTTCGCGCGCGTGTTATGAACCATCCAGCAGAGGCACAAAACGATCTCAAGTACTGCCTGCGACTCCTCTCAACCCACAAGAAGATCACCTATTCGCCTTCCTATCGCCAGCTCTTCACTATGGCAGCTCAGACAGAGTTAGCGCGTGTGCAAGGCGACTACGCCCGTTCACAAGCGTATGCAGAAAGCTCACACGCCTTGGCTCAACTCTTCGGCGACCGTTATACTGCCGCCTCTTTACTGATTGATCAGATGTTTTTTACGTACCGACAAGAGCGTTTCGCAGACACGCAGACAGCATTTTTACGTTTAAGCGCGCTCTCATATCAATATGCGGACCCAAGTTTCATTCGTTACTGCCACATCTTAGAGCAGCAACTCGCCCTCCAATCCCCTAAACGCTCTTCATACGCACAACACACGCAGCGAACGATGCCAATTCCCACATCCTCTCCATTGCAAGAGGCTCTCAGTGAACGAGAAGTGGAGGTGTTGCAATGTATAGCTGATGGCTACTCTAATCAGGAAATTGCGTCACTCTTGGTAATCACCACGGGAACAGTAAAGAAGCACCTTGAACACACGTATGCAAAACTTCATGTGCGGAGCCGTACCGCGGCCATCGCCAGAGCAAGATCGCTCAGCATTCTTCCCTGATTTCCTCGCAACCCTTGATATCCCCAATCTTGAGCAAGCCTCTGAAGATGTAAAATACGTCTTTTGGCGAATGACGTTGGCTCATCCCTATGCTACGCTGGATACATGCAAAGAAACAGACCTGCCTTCTACGAAAGGGAATACAGCATGTATCCAGCACCGCATATAACACGTATAACCCATTTCCCTCGCGTTCTGCTTCACTCGATTTTAGGACATGTATTACCTGTGCTTTTTTGCAGCCTCGTCTTGTGCTTTACCGCGTGTGCCTCTTCTAGTGGAACAGCGCAAACAAGCGTGCCTACTCCTTCTCCAGCCGCGACTGCTACCCCCACCGAAGCCGCACCAACACTCACTCACGCCCTTGTCACCTATAAAGGCCATAACGGTCCTGTGATTGGAGTAGCATGGTCGTCTGATGGCAAGTGGCTTGTTTCTGGTGGCAACGACGGCACCGTACAAATGTGGAATGCACAAAGCGGGGCCGTGCGTTGGAATGTATCAGTAGATAAATATATCTTTGCGGCCGCGTGGTCGCCGAATGGCACACGCATTGCCGCTGGCGGTGGTAGTGGCTCAGTGTTTATTTTGGACGCAAAAACTGGACACACCCTCGCAACTTACCAGGGCCAATTTTCCTTCACAGAAGGTCTTGCATGGTCGCCTGACAGTAGATATGTCGCCGCGGGTAATCAGGATGATACCGTCAAAGTCTGGGATGTACAGACAGGCAAGGCCATTGTCACCTATAGCGGACATAGCGAAGCGGTGAATCGTGTGGCATGGTCGCCCGATGGCACACGTATCGCCTCTGCCAGCCACGATGGAACGGTACAAGTGTGGGAAGCAAAAACAGGAAAACACCTCCTCACCTATAACGATCACGCGGCCCCCGTCTGGGAGGTTGCCTGGTCGCCTGATGGCAAGCATATTGTTTCCAGTACTGGATCAGCGGGCAACTTTGGTGCCGTTACCTCAAACAACTCGGTCAAAGTCTGGGACGCCACCACAGGCCAAACGCTCCTCACCTATAGCAAACATAGCGGGCAAGTATACGCTCTTTGCTGGTCGCCCGATAGCACACACATCGCCTCCGGCGGCGATGATAACACCGTTCGTGTATGGAATGCCATGACGGGCTCAACCGATCTCGTCTACCGTGGACATAGCGGCATTATCTTTAAGCTAGCCTGGTCGCCCGATGGCAAGTCTCTCGCCTCCGCCAGTGTGGATGGAACCGTTCAAATTTGGCAACCTCAGGCGTAAGCCTATGCTTACAGAAAGTAGCGGCCTTTTCGCAATGGATAGGCCGCTACTTTCTGTAAGCATATACATACCAGTCTTATCCATGATACACTTTACGTACTCAAGCGCAAACAAAAACGAAACACGAAGAGGATGTAACTTATTATGACTGCTTTCACGCCAGAATGTCGTGCGTTTCTTTTAGAAAAGGCCAGAACAGGCAAGTTAGGCACGGTGCGTGCCGATGGACGACCCCATGTCACACCCGTCTGGTTTGACGTTGATGGTGATACCATTGTCTTCACTACCTGGCATACCTCGGTCAAAGGCGTCAACATACGAAGAGATGCTCGCGTATGCCTGTGCGTGGATGACGAGACTCCTCCGTTCAGCTTTGTCATCATAGAGGGCACAGCAACGATGGCACCTGATCCAGAGCCATTGCAACACTGGGCCACGCGCATTAGTGGACGCTACATGGGTACGGAGCGAGCAGAAGAATATGGAAAACGGAACGGCGTTGCAGGAGAGCTACTTGTGCGCGTGACGCCCACGAAGGTTATCTTTCAGCGCAACGTTGCGGATTAATGTGTAAAGAGCAAGCATACTGGTAGCCACGGGCAGATAGGTTATCTGCCCGTGGCTACCAGCATGCGTTGCTCCCACTTATACTACTGTTGCAGCTTTCTCCCAGACTGGCTCGCTGGTAGGTGCCAGTTCTTGAGGACGTACCACCAGTACCGGCAATTGCGAGGTATTGAGCACACGCTCAGTAACGCTGCCCATTGCCCAGCGCAGTAGACCGCCACGCCCATGTGTCGCCATCACCACCATATCGTAAGGTTGCTTGCTAGCGGTGCCCGTGGCCTCACCTTGCTCGGCGACCTGTACGATGGCTGCCGCGACATCGGTATCCTCTGCCACTGACCAGCCTAATGTAAGATTCAACTTGTTCATGGGGGCCGCCACCAGGCCTGCCTCGATGTGCTCTATCGTTGTTTGCAGGTATGTACTTGCCTTATGCACTATCTTCGGTTCGTCGAGCATATCATCACGCGCATCGACAGGTGCAACTACGCGCAGCAGTTGTAGTTCACCCGCCTGTGTGCCTGCAAAGGCTGCCGTTAAGTAGGCGGCAGGAACGAGAGCTGCTTTGGCATAGGGCGAACCGTCCAATGGCACCAGCGTTCGGATTGCTTGGGTGGCATGCTCTGATGCATACGCTGCCGGGAGCGCGACACCTTCGCGCAGAATAAAGACCGGCAATAACGAGTGACGCGCAATCTTTTCTGCCACGCTTCCCATCACCCACCGCTTCATGCCCGTATAGCCATGACTACACAACACAATCATATCAGCCTTATGCTCGGTGGCTGTTGTGAGGATGGTGGAAGCCACTGGTCCAAAGAGCACAATCTTTTCGAGGGTTAAACCAGCACAATCATATGATTTCGTTATATTACTCAGGTAACTTGATGCCTCGCTAATTTCGCTATCGATAAGCGATTGTGGCATCATCGACTCCTGGATCATCGCTCCTGCTGTCCAGTACTCATTCATAGGATTGACTACACGGACTAGAAGAACCGCGCCACCCTCACCGGATGCCTTCGCTATACGAATTGCGACCGGCAATGCACGTTCAGCACGTGCGGAACCATCGAGCGGAACCAGAATTCGCCTAAACATATATTTGCTCCTTTATACGCAAAGAACAGGAAAATTGCTTCATGCATTGTCTCCCTTGCTCTTCTCTCTTCCCTCATTCTCTTGACATTTATAGAATAAGCCATCCACATCACCGCACGTTCACGAATAAGCCAACAATATCACAGCAGCATCACGCATCCAACTAAGCCAGAATAAATCAACTATACTGCATTAATATAAAGTATCTTTAGTCGTTAATCATTACCTCTTGACTTGACAGAAACATCCCAAATAGTTGCGTAATGGTAATGAAAAGGAGAGGGAGAGACGCTTGTCTCATCTCTAGTCTGATGTGAAAGGATGCTACATTGACCATACGAGCAACCATTTGGAATGAATACCGCCATGAACGTTCGGACCCACGGGTCGCCGCACACTACCCGAACGGCATTCACACCACGCTAGCCCAGGCACTCGAACCTGCTGGCTTCCAGTTACGTACAGCGACGCTTGATGAGCCTGAACATGGGCTAGCACAAGCTATTCTTGATAACACCGATGTTCTACTCTGGTGGGGCCATCTCGCCCATAAAGAGGTTTCAGATGTCGTGGTCCAGCGTGTCCAGCAACGCGTCCTTGATGGTATGGGGCTGATTGTGCTCCATTCGGGCCACTTCTCAAAAATCTTCAAGCTGCTCATGGGAACGACCTGTGATCTCAAATGGCGCGAGGCCGATGATAGTGAGACGCTGTGGGTAACAGCACCTGGGCACCCTATCGTTGAAGGTATTGGTGAATCAATCAAAATTGAGCGTGAAGAGATGTATGGTGAGTTTTTTGATATTCCCCAGCCCGATACATTGGTACTAGTGAGCTGGTTTACGGGCGGCGAAGTATTTCGGAGTGGCTGCTGCTACACACGTGGCAAGGGGCGCATCTTCTACTTCCGCCCGGGTCACGAAACACTACCAACATATCATCACCCCGACGTACAACGCGTCATTATGAATGCCGTGCGTTGGGCCGCCCCCAGCAATCGGTAAGTCGCACGCAACAACGGTCACTCTGGCAAGAGAAGCCTCTAGCTCCTATAGTGACCGTTGTTACATTCCACCCATCTCTATTACCTCTATCACTTATCGTCATCAGAGCGATGTTCCGGGCTCAGCATTTGCAGTATTTCCTGCTCATCTTCACTGCTTGCCTGATAGTCGTCGGAAGCTGCTGCTATCTGCCACACAATGCCTTTGAGAATCACATACCGCCAAGCCAAGTTCGCACTATTATTGAAGTCCGCAGGCGTGGCCGTTTTGAGAAGATCAAGCACATCCTCTGGTGGCCGCTCGTGAATATCAATCTTGCCCGCGAGTACCTGCTCAATATAGTGCGGAATCAGCTGCTCATCATCTTCACAAAAAATAACATGCTGCATATTGCGCAGGTTGTGCAAGGCGATCTCGTGAAAATCAGCGACATCGATGGCGTTGGCAATGCGCCAGCGTAACGCCTCAAAAAAACTATACTGCACCAGTCCACTACAAATGAAGCTGAGATCATTCGTCACTGCCTCGTCCGATTCATCCCACTTCTTGAACAGATCAGCAATGGCACCTGCCGCATCCGCCACCTGTGGCACACTTGTCAGGCGGCGTTTCGCGGCCCGTTTTGCGTAGAGTGCTGCAATCTCATACACCGTTTTATGGTCATAGAGACCATTGATCTGATCAAAGGCCATACCACGCACATGGCGCAAATATGCTATGCCATGTATATGATCTCTGGCATCACGAGCATTGGCTAGTGACGCCTCTTCAGGTGTCTCTTGATACCAATCCATGTTGATGCGTTTGATGCCCACGGTAAACTGATCAAAAGGCACAACCTCATCACGCCAACTGGCGATGTGTACCCCCTTGGTCTTTGCCTCTACCAGGAAAGTATTGTTATAGCCCATATGTGGCTTGCTTAACAGAAAGCAAATGGCAGAGTGACTCCATTTGCTCCCCGTCGCAACACGAATGGCGTGGGCAAAAACCTCTTTAGGATCCTTATTTTCACGCAAAACAACGTCCGAAATATGTAACAATGATGGCTGCTCTTCATTGTGTAAAAAATAATTGAGCGGATCATCAGATACGCGAACGGCGCGATATCCCATAAAAACGACTCCTTATACTCCCAACTGACGAGCCAGATCAAGCATATCAGTAGCCACAATATCGAAAGTTGGATCCGGTGTCAAATCAAGCAATTTGCCCGGCCCAAAAACATCAAACACCAGTGCTTTTACACCTTGTAGAACCTTCATCGTCATGTCAATGACCCACTTTCGCAAAACAGATTTTTTTGTCCGTTTATTTATTATATGTCATTCATAGCAGCACAATTTGTAATGCAAACTCTATACATCGATACACCGATATGCTATACTTTTCACCAAGAAACGAGCATCTGTGATAGTACCGCTTTGTACGAAGGAGATAGCAATGGACGCAATTATTGGTAGGTACCGGGCACGCATGGAAGAGGAAGGGTTACTACTCAAACATCCGTCTGGCATTCATTTTGAATTCACACTCGATGAAACAGTGGCACTTCTCGATCTCCTCACGGCTTATCGCCAGACCCTTCTTTCCATACAGCAAGAGAGCGAGCACGACACGGAGCCACGCATCGAGCGTGTGGTCCTCGAAAAATCTATGCAAGATCCAGAGTACAGATAATTAAGTACTCCCTTTTCTCTATCTTTTCCTGAACATACTCCTCACAGCAGGTGTACGCCTCAATTTTTACAATGCGGCCACCTGATATTGTTATGACCTCTTGCAAGAACAGAACTCTCACACGCTCACCCTCCTTAGCTCAATGAATTAAGCGAAATCAGGCGGACTAGGCCGAATCTCACCAAATCAATCAGGCAGCGGACGCGCTGAAGCTGGTTCCTACAGACTTTGAAACACTTCGCAAAAATTTGTGTTTTGTGCTCAAATATGGTATAATTAGAACAAGAATTCCGTGTATATCATACACTAAGGCACAGTTTTTGTGTACTCTTCCTTCGTAGGTGATTCCCCATATAACCACTTTTATACCACTCGAAAAGAATAAATAGATAAAGAACGTATTCGTGCAGGAAAGGGGTCAGTGCCTAATGAGCATCATGCAACTGACACAAACCATTCATATTGTCCCCTCGGCACACAGCAGACCAGCCAGACGACCGCTACAGCCTGTGTTGCCCGGATTAGAGACCGAGCAGCCAGCCATACAGGTGTCGAACCGCGATATTGCCGAGGTCCTTGCTAATATAGCCCATTTACTAGAGTCTCAACATGGTAATCCATACCGTGTTCAAGCCTATCGCAACGCAGCTCGTGGCGTGCTCGAATTAGCAGAGCCAGCCGCGGATATTCTGGCGCGCGGCGAAGAACTCCCTGTTCCCGGCTTAGGCTATCGCCTGCATGCGCGTATCAAGGAGTTTGTCAACGGTGGCACCATCACCTTTCATGATGGCATTTGCCTGGAAACATTACCCCCTGATATTCGCAGGCTTATGCAAGTGGAGCATGTCGGACCCATCACCGCCATTCGTCTTCACGAGGAGCTAGGCGTTGACACGCTCGATAAAATGCGCTGGGCCGCCCAAAACCAGCGCATCCGCAAGCTACCCGGCTTCGGACCTCGCAGCGAGGCCCGTATCAGAGAAGCGGTTGACCACCTCTTGCAAGCAATGCAAGGGGAACCACTTCACGGAGCCGCATAACCAGACCGCAGCATCACAGAGACAGAGAGACGACACGCGAGCATCTACACCACATAGACTTGCTCGCGTGTCGTCTCTTTGTCTCTATACGAAGCGCACAAAAAATATGATAAGATACCCTAGAAAGCACTATAAGCTGGCATAACGTACTATCTTTATTCAGTCAGGAGGCAATCTATGTCTGATACTATCGCTAAGTTGAACATCCCCGGTCCAAAATCACAAGAGTTGATGAAACGACGTCACGAAGTCGTGGCACGCGGCGTCAGTTCTACCATGCCAGTTTTTGCCGCCAAAGCTGAGGGAGCCATCATTGAAGATGTGGATGGGAACCAGTTTATTGACTTTGCCGGTGGCATTGGTGCCATGAATATTGGGCACGCACGGCCAGAAGTGACACGCGCCATCGCGGAACAGGCAGCAAAATTTACGCACACCTGCTTTGCAGTGATGATGTACGAGCCCTATATCGAACTCGCCGAACGTCTCATCAAACTCACACCAGGCACCTTCCCCAAGAAGGCAGCTTTTTTCAATAGCGGTGCCGAGGCTGTCGAAAACGCGGTGAAGGTGGCACGCTACGCCACAAATCGCCCAGCGATCATCGTGTTCGACAACGCCTATCATGGTCGTACCCTACTTACCATGACCATGACCGCCAAGGTCAAGCCCTACAAATATCGCTTTGGCCCCTACGCACCGGAAGTTTACCGCGCCCCGTTCCCTTACCCTTATCGCATGAACATGACACCAGAAGAGGCCAACGACTACAGCATCAAAGAGCTTGAGCGCATGTTTGTTGGCGAGGTTGCCCCCGATCAAGTGGCTGCCATCGTGATTGAGCCAGTGCAGGGTGAAGGCGGCTTTATGGTCGCACCTCCGGGCTTTCTGCGCGCACTCAAGACCCTGTGTGAGAAACACGGCATCCTCTTCATCGCCGACGAAATTCAATCAGGTTTCTGTCGCACCGGAAAAATGTTCGCGGTCGAGCATGATGGCGTTGAGCCTGACATCACGATTGTCGCGAAATCGATGGGTGCTGGCATGCCCATCAGTGGCATCATTGGACGCGCCGACATCATGGACGCACCGACATCTGGCATGCTCGGCGGCACCTATAGCGGCAACCCGGTTGCCTGTGCCGCGGCCCTGGCCGTCCTCGACATCTATGAGAAAGAAGACCTCGCCACACGCTCACAGCAAGTCGGCGACCAGGTAACGAAGTGCTTCAGCGACATGCAAAAGCGTTTCTCCTTTGTCGGTGATGTGCGTGGACTCGGCGGCATGGTTGCGGTAGAACTCGTCAAGGACGCCACCACAAAGGAGCCAGATGCTCACCTGGCAAGTGCGATCATGAATGAGGCGCACCAACGCGGCTTACTCATCATTAAGGCTGGCATGTATGATAACGTCATTCGCGTGCTCGTCCCGCTCAGCATCACCGATGTCCAGCTTCAGCACGCATTGGCTATCCTTGAAGATGCGGTCGCCGCTGCCGCTAATGTAACCCCTTCAACGGTGGGATAAGCAAAAGAAGAAAGCACCGTTATCAGTGCGCATAAAGAGGAGAGGCAGCAGATGAAGGTGCTGTCCTCTCCTCTTTGCGCTGCGTTGAGACGCTTATCATATGCGTGAGTGATAACTTACCCCGTGTCAAATCAAATGAAAATGTAGTGGAGCTACTGGGGTGGAGCCAATCAACATTGGGAAGTGATTCCGACCAATAGCAATGGTGAGATTTTCAAGATTATCTCTGCACAGAGTGGAAAGGCATTGGATGCGCCCAAAGACATGACCGATAATGGTATTCTGATCCAACAATGGGACTACTGGGGCGGAACAAATCAGCAGTGGCGATTGATACGCATACAGTAATTACAAGTATTGGGTTCATTGAGTATAGAAACAAACAGAGCAACTATACTTTACAGGATTCACCTTTTCTTTACCATATTTTGTCCTCAAGCCTCTTTTTTGTGTCAAAGACACAATACTATCACTGCCCATGCTCCACCATGGCAATGAAGCGTTGCTCTAGCTCGTACGTTCTGCTGCCCGGCTTACCGCTGCCTATTAGCAGATCATCAATCTGCACAACGGGCGTGATCTCTTTTGACGAAGACGTTATAAATGCCTCGTCAATCTGTGATAACTCTGAAAGCAGGATTGGTCGCTCCTCAATGGCAAAGCGACCACGTGCCAGTTCTAGCACCACGTTGCGCGTCACGCCCATCAAGACACCTTGCTTGGGCGTGACGAGTGTATCTCCACGCAAGACAAAGAAGTTGCTGCGTGTTCCCTCCAACACCTGCTCTTGCTCATCGACGAACAAGGCGTCGGCAGCACCGCGACGCGCCGCCTCCTTGAGGGAGCGCACAGCTGCCTCATAATTGGATGTTTTTGCCTCCGGTGAAACGCGTTGCAGGTGGGTCGTAATCAGTTTGATGCCCTGCGCGAAACGTTCCATGTCGCGTTCACCCAGCGGCGTAACCATGACAATCAACGTTGGTTTCTCCACGGCAATAATGCCATCCTCGCTCACGCCGCCCGTAATGAGCAGGCGAATAGTGGCATGTTTGTATGCATTGCGCTCAATCGCTTCGGCTATCACGTGCGCAATGACAGCTCGTGTGTAGGGAACATCCAACTCAATCAACGTAGCAGAGTGATACAGGCGGTTCAGATGCTCCTCAAGGTGGAATGGTCGCCGATCATAGGTACGCAAGGACTCAAAGACGCTATAGCCACGCAACACCGTAATATCATTAATTGAAATTACGGCCTCATGCGGATGAACCCATTGACCACCAACATACCACCAAGCCTGAGTATCCATGATTGTTTACTCCCTCACCATGCATTTGCATAGAGCACATGGATGCCCACAAGGAGCATCCCTACTGGATTTTTTCTGTGAGCCACGCCATAAATGTAGCGGGCACGCTCATTGTCGAGAGGCGACCCTGGCGTACCAGGCTCCAATCGTCAAAGAGGTGAGTTTCCTTGATTTCACGTAACGAGATTGGTTGTGGAAAGCGGCGTAGAAACTCCATGTCCACTACCCAACTCTTCTCCTGTTTCGGATCGGGTCGCGGCTCCGAAATTACACGCGCCATCCCCACCACAGCTGCCGCACCCTGGCTATGATAGATCAGCACCTCATCACCGGGTTTCATCGCTTGAATAGTGCGTACCGCCTGTGCGTTGGTTACACCATCCCAGGTCGTCTTCTTCTCGCGTTCAAATTGCTCTATACCATAGTTTTCGGGATCTGTCTTGGCAAGAAAATATGCCATAGTAGCACCTGCCTCTTTTATATCTACACCTCTAGAGTTGCCCTAGCAACTGTGCAATCTGCATCTGCTCATTCTCGGATGGCGCAACCAATATGGGCACTACCAGTGATGTCTCTGCTCTATTCATCGTTGAACTTATCTCTTTCTCTTATCTCTAGCAAACCTGCTATATAGACTGTGCTTCCATTTATTGAACATAGCACGTCCCGCTTCTCAGCGTCAAGCACCTCAAATATCTAACTTTATTCCCCATAGCTCGTATATACAGTGTAGCCAAAAGACATGACACATGGCTACGACGATTACAGAGAACGCGCTGTGTAACTCAGTCTACAGTATTTTACTGTAACCCAATGCGCGTTACAACCGTACTACAAGAGGACTACAATACATACCAGAGATTGCAGCATATACGCAGAGAAGAGGAGTAAAAAATGTCACAGGATCCAAATTTTGCCAACACGAATGTTGATCAGAAACCAGCCTACGAGGAACTACAGGTGGTTGGGGAGCAATTGCTTTCAAAGGTGAAGGAATTGCTTCACGAAGGTAACGTGCGCCGCCTCATCATCAAACAAGATGGCCACACGATTATGGAAATTCCATTGACCATTGGTCTGGTTGGTGTGATCGCAGCACCCATGCTGGCAGCTATCGGCGTCATCGGCGCACTAGTGGCCAATTGTTCACTCGAAATCGTACGCAGCGAGCGGCCCAGTGACGTGCTCAAAGACAAGATTGATAACGCCACACCCTATGACGGACCAGCCCTCTAATATCCCATCTTACCCTCCATCCTCTCATCAAAACCGCGTAGGGTGGGGTAGGGACCAGATTTATCGCGTCCAGGGGTGGGGTCCTTCGCTAAAAAGGCGAACCCCTACCTTGCATACTAGCAACAAACAAAAGCACGCGGCAGGCCATACACAACCTGCCGCGTGCTTTATTCTCGTATAATCCGCTGCATCTCCAGACGCGGTATAATACAGGACAGAGCAAACAAAGGAGTTATTTATCATGTCCATACCGACCAAAGAACAACTACAAGATTACGAAGCGGCGTGCGCGCAATTCACCGTCGCCATCGCCGCTTTGAACGAAGAACAACTGCACTACAAGCCCAACGAAAACGAGTGGAGCGTACACGACATTATCATACACATGGGAGATAGCGAGATCGGTTGCTTCTGGCGCATTCGCAAAACAGTGGCCGAAGAAAACAGCCTTTTGCCGATTTATGACGAGGCAGCATGGCAAAAAAATCTCGCCTATGAAAAGCAGGACCGCACTCTCGCGCTCAACCTGTTTATGGCGTTACGCACCTCTACCGCCGCCCTCTTACGTTCTCTGCCAGATGATGCATGGCAAAAAACCAGCACCCACCCTGAGCGAGGTGAGATGACTTTGTATGATATTTTTCAGCTTTATGTGGAGCATGGACAAATACACCTCGACCAAATAAATAGTCTGAAACAATCACTGCCCATAACCAAAAAACAGGACGCGACGAGGTGACGCCATGCTAAAATCATTCGCAAGACGCTCTTCACATTCCGCAAGCCTCCGCCAAGCTTATATCCTACTGGCTATAGGAATAATTTGTCTGCTCGGAGCACTTCTTTGGCATTCAGCCCCTCCACTAGGCGTGTTCTTATTTGGCCTGGGCATACTGATCGCGGCACTAGTCAATCCATCGCGCTTATTGGCCGCGGGTATTCTGCTCTCAACCGTCGGGCTTGATGTCTATTTGACCTTCGGCAACATTGTTCCCTATGCCGGAAGCGCGCTTATTCTGGCCATCGGAATCGCATTGCTGGCTATCGCATACGCGGCCCGCAAAGGCTATATTGGCGCGGGAGCTGTTACGCCAGCCATCCTCGTGCTCCTAATTGGCCTGATAGAGTTTCCACCTGTCACCCATCTCTTGCCAGGAAACTATATTGCATTCCTGCTATCGCTCTGGTTCCCCGCCATCGGCCTACTGGCATTAGGGCTCGTGTATTTAGTGCTAGCAAGACGACGATAAACAATAATAGGGATGAACGAAATAAATTGGTGATCGTTCATCCCTATTATCTCGCCCCTACAATTTGAGGGTGCTTTGCACTTTGCCGTTCACAAGAGCTGCTCCCTTATGGCTGCGGGCAAACGTTTTTATCTCCGCTGCCTTGAAAGCCCTGGTTTGCTCGCCATCCTCGCCAGTCCAACACAGGAGTAGCGTATCTTTTTCGTTCATCAGCAGGGTTAGTAACACAGCGTCTTTCGCCATCAATTCCATTGACACAACGCCAGCTGTGGCACGCCCTTTTTGCGGATATTGAGCTATTGGCACCTTTTTCGCTATGCCCTGCTCGCTGATTACAAAGAGGCTGGTCAGGTACGGGCTGTCACTTTGCTCTTTATCCAGATAGACCGCACTGACAACGGTTGCATGCGCTCCCAGAGCCATCGCCGCCACACCCTGGCCAACACGTCCCTGGGCGCGTAAACTCTCATCGGCGAAGCGCAGCGTTTGCGCCGTGTTCGTTGTCACCAGATACTCCCCCAGCCCATGCGAGATGAGTGCCGTCACCGTGCTATCGCCATTTGCCAGCTTCATATCTTGCAAGCCATCAACATCTGCCGTCTTATACTCGCTCAAGGGCGACTTTTTTACCTTGCCGAGCTTGCTAAACTGCACAAGATAGCGATCCTCGTCGTAGGCTTCAACGGGCAGGACCGTCACAATCTCCTCGGATGGCTGCAATTGGAGCAACTTACGCAGCGGCTCACCCTTTACAGCGCGTGTTGCCACGGGAATACGATGCGCGGCAATCTGAAACACACGGCCAAACGACGAGACACAGAGCAAGTAGTCTTGCGACGTGGTCGCTATCACCTGCCGCAACTGCTCATCACCCCGCACGGGGGTATACAGCGGGCTACCGCCCTCACCCTTTTTGCCTTTTGGCACAAAGGTATCGGCGGGTAAAGCTTTAATACCACCGGAGCGCGTGGTCACAACCGTGATAAACTCGCGTTGATGCAAGCTTTCAATGCTTGCAATTGGCGCATGTATTTGCCCTGCCGCGTCGATAACGGTGCGCCGCTCGTCAGCGAACTGCTTAATCAGCTGCTGCATTTCTTTTTTGAGCAAGGCGATGAGAGCTTTGCGATCTGAGAGCAGTTGCTCCAATTCATTGATGCGCCCCTGTAGCTCTTGGCGTTCATTAGCATACTTGCTGGCATCCAGCCGCGTCACCTGCGCCAGCGTCATCGAGGCAATCACATCTGACTGAATAGGCGTGAGTTGATACCGCTCTTCAATCTCTTTCCGGGCGGCGGCACGATCCTCCGCTTGTTGGAAAATTCTGACAATCTGCTCAGCGTGTGCGGCCCCCACGATCAGCCCTTCCACGATGTGTAGTCGCTCCTGCGCTTTGCGCAAATCAAACTGTGAGCGGCGTGTCAGCACATCAATCTGATGCGTATTCCAATAGTTGAGCAGATCGAGCATGCCTGTCTGTTTCGGTTGGCGCGCCGACTGCATCGATTCACCAAACAAAAACACCATCTGGAATGAAAGCGGAATTTGCAGATCGGTCTCACTAAACAGTTGTGCAAGCACCTGTGTCGCCTCCGCATCTCTACGCAGATCGAGTACGATACGCATGCCCTTCTCTGTATCGGTTTCATCGCGAACGTCAGGCATCAGCCCCTCTAGCTTGCGTGCGTTTATGGCTTTTACAATTGAAGCCTTCACCTTATCGCGCCCGATCGGAGGAATCTGCGTGACGATTAACGAGCGGCTGCGTGGCGTCTCTTCCATGCGCACCTCGGCCCGCACAATAATACGCCCCTTGCCTGTGGTAAAGTAGTCCTTGATACCGTCGCTGCCAATAATCCGACCGCCCTGACTAAAGTCTGGCCCCGGAATATACTCCATCAATTGCTCGACCGTCATCGTTGGCTTATCCAACAATGCGATGCAGGCCCGTAACACCTCACCCAGATTATGGGGAGGAATATTGGTTGAAAGACCGACCGCGATGCCGCTTGAAGCGTTGACAACGGGTGGAATGTGCCCTGGCAAGTAGTCTGGCTCGACCACCTTTGGATCTTGCTTATAGGTTGGGTGGAGTGGCACCGTATCGTGATCGATATCAGCCATCATTGCCTCGGCCAACGGTGATAGGCGCATCTCGGTATAGCGATAGGCAGCAGGTGCGTCGCCATCTTCACTGCCCATGTTGCCCTGACCCTCGATCAGCGGATAGCGCAGCGTAAAGGGCTGAGCCATACGTACCGCTGCGTCATAGACCGAGCTATCGCCATGCGGATGATAATTACCAAGAATCAAGCCTACCACTTCCGCACTCTTCACCGTTGTGCGCGTCGAAAGATACCGCGCCTCGCGCATGCCTGCGAGAATGCGCCGCTGCACCGGCTTCAAGCCATCACGTGCGTCAGGCAAGGCACGGTCTGTTACCACAGAAAGGCCATACGTGGCAAAAGCTTGAGATATGATGACTGAGAAATCTTCTTCGCGAATGATGCCAACGTCCAACGCGCCGTTGCCATTCGTAGTTGTTCCTGTTGTACGTGCCATCTCTAAATGTCCAACTCCTTGATCTTACGTGCATGCTCAGCGAGAAAGGTGCGGCGCATCTCAGCGTTCTTGTCTTCCATCAGTTGTGCCACCAGCTTCGCGGCCAGCACACCATCCTCCATTGTGACCCGTTTGAGCGTGCGCCGCGCAGGATCAAACGTCGTATCGCGCAACTCTTTTGGGTTCATCTCGCCCAGGCCCTTAAATCGTTTAAATTCTAAGTTCTGTGCATCCGCGCGCGTCTTGACAAATTGCATCCGCGCCTCATCATCGAGCAACCACACGATCTTGCCCTTATATTTCACCGAATACAATGGCGGGCAGGCAATATAGACATGACCGCGTTCAATCAGATCACTAAATTCTTGATGAAACAACGTCAGGAGCAGGCATTGAATATGCAATCCGTCTACATCGGCATCAGTGGCGATAATCACCCGATTAAACTTGAGACGAGCAATATCAAATGTATCCCGCGTTCCCGTACCCAGCACATTAATAATGGTGCGAATCTCTTCGTTCTCTACGATGCGTTCCAGATCTGCCTTGGCAACATTGAGCGGCTTTCCCTTGAGCTTGAGCACAGCCTGAAATTCGGAGAAGCGGCCCTGACCCGCGCTTCCACCCGCCGAGTCACCCTCTACGATGAATAATTCCGCACGCGAAGGGTCCGCAGTATTACAACGCAAGAACTTTTTCGAGAGCGTTGTATCAATCAACTCGCCGTTCTTTTTATTGCCAGCACGCGCCAACTCCTCAACCAGTTGCGCCTCGTTCCGTGCCTTTTGCATTTGCAGAATACGTTTCAGCCAATCGCGGGCAACACCGGTGTTGCTCTCAAACCAATCTTTCAGGCCTTCATCTGCAACCGAGCGCACAATACCCTCAACAGGTGCGTTGTTGAGCCGATCTTTCGTCTGCCCCTGGAATTGTGGGTTGGTGAGCTTGACAGAAATGACAACGTTCAGCCCTTGTTGAATTACCTCGGGCTTAAAGCCATCCTTCTCGCGATTTTTAATGATGCCCAATTTCAAGGCATTGTCATTCACCACCTTGGTGAGAGCTGCCTTGAACCCTGTTTCATGCACGCCCCCATCGCGTGTACGCACGGCATTCGCGAAGCTGTACATGGCGATCTTGTAGCCGCTCGTAGGCTGGAGAGCGATCTCAACCTGTACGCCATCTTTCTCTTTCACGATACCAATCACCTGCTTGAAGAGTGGCGCACTCGTCCCTGTCGCCAGATCACGCGCATAGTCGGGCAATCCATCACGAGAATAGAAGACGCGGCTGATCGCCTCATCTGTGCTATCATCCCAGGCTTCGAGATGGAAAGAAACGCCGCGATTGAGGTAGGCAGCCGCCTTCAAACGGCTCTCAATGGCTTCTAATGAGTAGTAGGCATCGGCATCAAACACCGAATGGTCATACAACCAGCGTAACTGCGTACCGTGTACCTTCGGATCACAAGGCGTAATAGTATGCGGCACAGCGGTGCCACGGCTAAATATTTGCGAGAATTCCTGGCCATCTTTCCATATCGTTAATTCAAGTTTTTCAGAAAGGGCATTAATAATGGTCGAACCAACACCATGCAAGCCGCCAGCTGTCTTATACGCCCCCTCCGCGAATTTTCCGCCGGAATGGGGCACAGTGAGAATCACTGTCGCAGCTGGAAGATAGTCACCTTGATACAGCATCAAATCGAAAGGCATACCGCGCCCCTCATCCCGTACCGTCACCCAGCCTTCACGATCAATCGCCACCCAGATATCCCTGCCAAAGCCAGCCACCGCCTCATCAACTGCATTATCCAGGGCTTCCCAAATGAGATGCAACAGGCCAGAGGCAGAGGTTGAGCCAATATACATGCCAGGACGATGCCGAATAGCCGCGATTCCCTCTAATACCTGAATATCGGCGGCTGAATAGGTTGCATCCTTTTTAGTCCCTCGCCCCGTTGACTTTGTTTCTCCTTTGTGCTTCGGCTCAGTATTCATAACTGCTATATTTGCTGTCTCTTCTGTTTTTACTGTCTCTTTTGTTTCGTCATTACCGCTAACTGCAAAAAGTGATAGTTGCTCCTGTGGTGCTTCTGGTGCCTTAGACTCACTTTGCGCGGAAGGGGATACCCTGGGGGAACGCGCCAAACGTACCATCTGTATCCAATACCTCTCTTTAAAAATGCTTTGCTTTTTTCAGCATACAGCTTCAAGTCTGGAAAGTCAAGTTATTTTTAGTCCAAAAGTTCTAATTGCTAGGTTTTATTGTTATAGAGCTTCTGTAAAGTAGTGGTGAGTATATCACATCTAGTCATTCTTTCTGAGAAACGCAAAAGGGGAAAGAAGAAAGTCCCATTCTGTAGACTCAAAATTCATCCATTATGGAATAGCACAATCATATCCAACACTCAACCTATAGCGCAGGTAACATATTTTTGTTTTTTAGAGAACACATTGCTGGGAAATCGATTATTTGCCAGTGTGTAGAAACACTGGCAAATAGGCTTCAAAAACGCTTGCCATCTGCTTAATATTCCATTATACTAGTCTACACTTGTCCGATGCTCTTCTCAATTGCCAAAGAGAAAGCAGACCCCATACCAAAACTACGACGAAACGTCACGCTCAGAGCAAGACGTTACCATCCGCAGGAAGGACGGCTTGAAAGAATAGTGCCACGGCCATCAAAGCATGTTTCACCAGACACATTAGGGGGTCGCATTCGTGCAGCACGAGAAGACTTACATCTCTCTCTTGCTGAAGTAGCGAATGGACAATATAGTACAAGTTTGATTTCGCAGATTGAACGTAATCGTGTTGATCCATCTCAAGACAGCCTACGCTTCCTCGCAGATCGCTTGCAACTCCCCATGCATGACCTCGAAGCTCTCGCGCACCAACATCGCGAAACAGAAGTTGAGGCGCATCATTTCAAATCCATTGACGAGTTTCGATTAGAAGCTGAGCAATTGCTCAAGCAAAAAAAGCCACAGCAAGCTCTTGATTTTTTTCAAAATATGCATTTTTCTCAGGTACCAGCCCTACAACGTTGGCGTTTGGCGGCTCTGCGTGGACAATGCTATTTTGAACTCCGCCACCATCTGTTAGCGTTGCAAGATTTTATCTACGCACTGCAAGAGCAACCACAAATCGAAGGAATGTCTGCCATACAAAAGCATGAACTGATGCTTTTACACCTTCACCTCGCCAGCACCTACCGCGAACTAGAACGTGAAGAAGCTTTCCAGCATTATCAAACCACACTGCAAATGATGAACAGCGACACGCCCTTTGGCTACGTTGCAGAGGCCCACTGGGGGCTTGCCATCATTGCTTTTGTCAAGGCATACAAGCTGCAAAGCCAATCCGCATCGGAGCAATCATGTAGAGTGCAGTCTTTACAAACTGCGCTTGAACACGCCGAGATCGCGCGTGTGCTGTATCGTTCGATTGGAGAGCCACTGCGTGCCGCTGCCATTACCTGTCAGATAGCACAAATCGAAAAAGAGTTAGGCCACCTTGAAAAAGTTTCTTCTTATTTAGAGAACTTATTAGAGACATGGCGACCGACCATGTCCCAGGCATCAACCTTCCCAAACACCCAGAATCCCCAAGACCCGCAGGATGCAGAAGCAGAGCATTTAGCGCAAGAACAAGCAAATGTTGTGTCAGCTGCCGCGTGTACATTGGCGGGCCTTGCGCTAGACGCCGGACACATCTTTGAGGCACAACGACAGGTGCAAGACGCACTGCAAGCGGGTGCTCGCAGCTATCCAGCACGATTAGCGGATGCCTATATTATGCATGGTCGCATCTTAGAGGCTCTTGACCCTACTGATCCAGCCATAGAAACGACGTTCCGTCGGGCAACCGAGGTGCTGGCAACCACTGACCGCATGGGCATGCGCATTAGTGCTCATACCTATCTAGGACGCTATTTCTTTTACCTTGGGAAAATGGACGAAGGCAACCTGGAATTAGAGAAGGCACGTCTCCTCGCGAATATTGTGAGCGCAAGCAGTACTATCTTTCATGATATGTGGAGGTAGCGGACTGAGGTTCCGCACAATAACCTATATATGTGCTTGTTCGTATACCATATGACACAATATTACTAGCACATATTGCCCATATCCAGGAAAGGATGCTTGCCATGCAAAAACCCGTCATCGGCCAATACGAATATGTACACAGCTCAGGTGTAGGACTTGACTACTTTACTTCGCGGATCGACCGCCTGACCTTACAACCCAGAGGACGCTTCGCACTCATCTCACAGGATAGCAGCCGCCTCGCGAATGCAGCACAATCATTTTTAGCCAATCAACAGGTAGCAACAAACGCACCCGAAACACGCAAAGAAGGCTACTATAGCAGTCAGGGCAATACACTCGTACTCAACTTTGATGACGGCACACAGCAGCAAGGGCAATTTTCCTGGAATGGTGATGGGGTACAACTTGGGCAAAATTTCTTTAACAAAGTGTCCGATTCCACCGTGCTACCTCCAACACACCGTATCAAAAAAGATATGGAAGATATTGCGAAAGGCATAAAAATCGCTGGCACCATTGGTAGCACGGTGTTTAAGGCGGCGAAGACGATTCACGAAACCATACAGTCTACCCAAACGCCAAACGCAGCCACACAAGGAGGTGTACAACCCATGCAACCCACACAACCCACACAACCCACACCACCTGCTCAGCCTATGCAATCAGCGCAGCCCGTCCAGCCTGTGCGTCCTGCACCACCCATACAACAGACGGCAGCAGCACAACCTGTCCAGCAAAATCAAAATGCGCCGCAGGAAGCACTCTTTTGCGATCAGTGTGGGGCTCGTATCCGCCCTGGCAAACACTTCTGCAACAACTGTGGTTCGCGTTTACCCTAATCGCTTGTTCCACATCAATACACAGGACTGTTGCACCATAGCTCTACTCGCCAAGCTACTTCGGCTGTTCTTTCATCAAGAAGTGATAGGCGGCAATAATGCGCTGCATTTCTCGCTGGTCGCCCCCGCGATCTGGATGATTTCGCTTCGCCAGACTGCGATAGCGTCGCTTAATCTGTTGTGGCGTCGCGTTAGCGGGCAGCCCCAGCACGGCCAATGCCTGCTGACGCTCTAGCAGAGGACGAGCAGGATTAACGCTGCTGCGCCACAAGGTACGTGCGCCCACACGTAACACATCCCACAATAGCGAGGTAAACGATTTTGGTGGTTGCGAACTCATGAAAATTCCCAGTTCCAATAGGTACTTTTTTACAGTATACATTACAGCTGCTTCTCATATGAAACGGAACACCCTATTCGATTCGTACACTAAGTGCAAACAAAATGCTCGCACAAAGCAGAGCAAGCACTGATAAGGAGCAATGTACTATGGCAACCGTAACAAATACATCTGGGGACTCTGCACAACAGCATGAAAACGAGACTTCGGGCCTTGTCAAAAATGTAAAAAAAGATGTTAAGCCTATTCAGGCATTTCTCACAAAATTTAATAACGATTGGGTAATGAACTTCTCAGGCATGTTGGCCTACAACCTGCTCTTGTCAATCTTCCCTATTATCGTAGCCATTGCCTCCATCTTTGGTCTCATCTTGGGCACAAGTGCCAGAACGTCTATTGTCACGAGTATTGTGAAGGTGCTCCCTAACCGTGTCTCACCCGACCTCGTGACAAACGCGCTCATTCAGCTCAACAAAAGTTCCGGTATTCTTGGTATTCTGGCCATTATCCTCGCGATTTTCTTTGGCTCACGCCTCTTTATCGTTATCGAAGGCTGCTTCAGCATCATCTATCATGTTCGCCAGCGCACACTCATTCGCCAGAACTTGATGGCCTTTGGCATGCTACTCATTTTCATTATACTCATTCCTATCATGATTTTTGCCTCGAGTATTCCAACGCTGGCGGCCTCCTTACTCAAGTATACGTTCATTGGCCAGAATGGTTTCGTAGCCAGTGTAGCTGGTATTGTCGGTGGTCTTATCGCCTCTTTCCTCTTGTTTGAGGCTATCTACTTTGTCATCCCCAATCAAAAAATTAGCTTCCGTCATAGCTGGTTGGGTGCCGTCGTTGCCGCAGTCGCCCTGGAATTGTTCCTGGCACTCTTCCCCCTGTATATTCAATATGCACTCAATGGTTATGCTGGCCAGGTGGGTTTCGCGATTATCCTGCTCGTCTTTTTCTACTACTTTGCCGTCATTTTGCTGCTCGGCGCAGAGGCGAACGCCTTCTTCTCTGAAAAGGTTCAGCCTTTGCCTAACGACCTGGCAACTTTTGTCAGTACCATGGGCGGCAAGCTGAATAAAGATCGACCCAATGTCGAAGCAGACAGCCACCAGGACAGCCGTCCAACCGAGAATGCTGATGACCACCATATCGCTGACGCACGCTCTCAGGAGCAGAGAACAACACAGAAAAATCAGCAGAAGCAACAACAAGTAACCGCTCAAGCTATCGCTACCAATAAAGTAAAAGAGAAAAAACAGCCTACCAAGGCTAAGGAACCTTCAAAAGTACCAACCTTTATTGAAGTCGCCCTTGGTTCCGCAATCGCTGTCGTTATTGAGACTCTACGCTTGCGCCGTCGTACGCGCTAGCCGCCCATTCTCGATCCTTTATACAGCGTAAAAGAAGACCTCACATGATTTAACAGCTTGTTGAGGTCTTCTTTTACGCTTTTTGCCTTTTCTAATCTAAAGGTATTGCCATTCTTGCCATTTGGCTCTACAATACAACACAATATGTTGTGATTGCCGTATTTTCCTTGAGAGGTCGCGCATATGCAAAGTGAGCATCTTTTACCCATTACCGAGGCCGAGCACACACGTCTATTACATGCATTACGCGAAAGTGAAATTTTACGCGAATTAGCAGAGATTTTAGCATCATCTCTTGACCTCTCTCACATCTTACAAGTGCTAGCAAAACGTACTTCTGAGGTTTGTGCAATTGAGCGTTGCTCCATTTGGCTCATCCACGATAATCATCAACAACTCGTCCCCTCTGCCTACTATTTCTCGCAAGCCCATCTCCAACAAAGTAATGTAGAAATGGGCGAGACGCTCTGGCCTGAAAGCACGATTCCCCTTGAGCATCCCACAATTGCCCACTTATTTGCCAAGGAAGGCTCCCTTTTCATCAATGATTTACGGGTAACGATTGGCCTACAACACATTGCAGAGCAATTCTTTGTCCGCTCTGTCCTCCTTATTGCTCTCAAGCGCGATAATGAGCCAGTGGGCATGATCTCGCTCGATAACCCTGGCAAAAAATATCAGGTCACCGCCGAACAAATCCAGTTGGCGAAAGCGATCGGGCCACAAGCCGCACTCGCTATCAACAATGCACAACTCTATAAAGAGGCCCAGTCTGAACGCAAACGTGCGAACAACTTAATTGAACGCATGCAATCTATCTATGAAGTGACGCATGCCATTAATTCTGGTGAAGACCTCGCCACAACCTTGCAGATCGCCACACAGCACCTTATTGCCATGCTGCACGCCGATAGTGCCGCAATCACCCTTTTGCAAGAGAACACGCTGCATGTAATCCACCATAACCCATGCTCTTTGAGCGCAACCGCTGCCCATCGCCAGAATGAGCCTTATCATGCCGACCCAGTTACCTCTCCAAGACTCACGGAACTACCTCATTGCTATCAAGCGGCCATGCAAGGAACGCCTCTTTTCGTCACCGCGCCACAGAGGAAAGGCCGAGAAGAACAATGGTATCAGCAGCTAGGATTACAAAACTGTATTGTCGTGCCGCTTATTTTGGGACCACAACGCAAAAGTGATCAGGCATCACGCGGGACACAGCTTTCCGACAGCATACTCTGCATCGGCTTTGCCTTCATCAACTACGCCCAACGTATCGACTCGCCCAGCAAGGGACAGTATGCCTTCGCATGCGACATCGCCGCACAATGTGCTCTCGCGATTGAGAAAGATCGTATTCTCGCCGAGGCCCAACAAGCCGCAAAGCAGGTAACGGAACAAGCCCAAACCCTACAAGCTGTTTTTAATGCCATGAGCGAGGGCATAATGGTAGTTGATGCGCAAGGCAATTTGATCATGAGCAATACGACTGCCGCTGCCTTTTTAGGTATTTCGCCCACCTCACGGCAAGCTCTGATTCCATTGATGGAACAGCATCCCAGCCACACGACCCATGGCCAATTTATTCCACCAGAAAACTTCCCCCTCGTACGGGCACTTAAAGGTGAAATCATTCACGGCGAACGTTTTGTTGCTCTTCGGGCCGATGGTTCAAAGCGTACCATCGAGGTCAATGTTGCACCGCTCTACGACAACCAGGATCAGCGGACTGGCTTAGTTGGAGCGTTTCGTGATGTCACAGAACAGGTGCGTATTGATCGCCGTATCCGTCATGCCCTTGACACAATGCTTCACGCGGTTGAAGCGGTCTCAGAGCATACCGATATCAAGGATATTCTCTCCACTGTGCTTAAGATGACCAATACCTCACTCTATAGTGAGTGCGGTTTCATCGAACTGTACGATCAGGAACACCATCTCTTTTTCCCTGTTCATAGCGTAGGACTCTCCGAGGCAGAGGAGATGCAATGGCGAGCAGCCCACATGAATACACCTTCCCACGACATCAGTAATTACGACATCTTACGTGAACTCATGCAAGAAGGCTATAGCGTACTCATGAAAGCCGACGAATATCCGCACTATCCAGCTGCATCGGCCCAGCCGCACGACCAACATATCCTCGTTGCCCCGATTATGCGCAACGACAGTTTACTGGGCGTCATGGTCTTTGATCGCGTGGGAAGCCAACACACACAGCAGCAATCTAGTGCATCCACTCCGGCTCCCTCTGCAAGCACTACATTCAGGCGTGATTTTGGTGTCTGGGACCTCACGCTGGCAGAAGGCATTGCCCAATTTACCGGCATGGCCCTCGAAGAGGCGCGCTGGCAGCAAGAGGCGGCTGCCGCACGTACGAATGAAGCGGCTATGCGTGCATCGAATGAACAGAAAGATCAGTTTCTGGCCATTACTGCACACGAATTCCGTACTCCGCTCACCGTCATTCTTGCCCATAATCAAATGATGGCCCGTATACTGCGCAAGAATGAGCCATTCGAGAAGCGTGAGCGCGAACGCTTCCATGAAAGCATTACCGCGATTGAAGAGCAAACACGCCAATTAACTAGTATTGTGAACGCCTTCCTTGAGGTCACGCGGCTGAAACGCGGACAACTGGAGTTGGTCAGTGAAGAGCTAGATCTGGCAGAGCTGGCCCGGCAAGCCATACAAACACAAAGCACAACCGCCAACAATCACACCATATCGCTTCACATTGCAGCCACAGAACATCCCTATCTCGTTCATGGTGATGCGGCACGGCTCCTACAGGTATTCACAAATTTGCTTCAGAATGCCATAAAGTATAGTCCGCTCGGTGGCCCCATCACAATCTCAATGCGCCAACAACGTCCTCTCCACCAACCAGCATTCGTGGAAGTGAGTGTGCAAGATACCGGCATAGGGGTACCAGAAGACGCCAAAGCGTATCTCTTTGATTGCTTCTATCGCGCACCCAACGTCGAAGGGAGCCAAACACACGGGGTAGGGCTGGGGTTATATGTCGTCGCCGAGTTTCTACGCCTACAAGGGGGAACGATTCAAGTGGAAAGCAGCGGCATACTTGGCGAGGGTAGCACCTTCACCTTCACGTTACCGCTGCTAGAAAAAGACTAGAACAGTTCGCTTAGCAAGATGACATAGTTAAACCCTGTCTTCATAGTCGCTGGTCCTGTGAGATGAATGGTAAATCCCACTTGCGGTTGTAGACTGACATAATGCAAGGCAACCGGGCCAGGATTGGAGCTAAGCATTACCTGTACAACGGATGTCGCAGTGATGTTCGTGTTCTTCACCGCATATTCACTTTGTCCGCTCTCGAATGCATCCATGCCGGAGAGCGAACCGCGCCCAGCGACTGTGTTTCCGGCTTGCAACGATCTCTGCTCTTGTGCAGGTTTCGCTACTCTTACCTCTTCGATTTTGCCTGTTGCTCTACTGACGCCTATTTGAGCGGTCTGTCCACTCCGCGTGTGGTTGTGTACACTACTATCGAGCGGTTCACGTACCTCACGCGGGTCTGGTTTCGTGTCTACCTCTTCAATAGGCCTAGTAGCTATCATAGCAGAACGAGATGGCAGCGAAACGGCCTGCAGCCGCACCTTTGTATTCCAGCCAGCCAGTTTTTGCTTTCCTGTATCGGTCTCAGCATCAGCCATTTCAGATGACCGCACGGGTATCGCTGGCTGCCGAACAGAAGGAACGGCATCAACAACCGTTGGCTTTGGACCACCAGTCCACTCATTAGGAGTATATGTTGGAAGCGGCGGCATCGTTGGCATTGTGTCTACACTGGGTCTGTTAGACGTTTGGGGTACTGAGGGCATACGGGGGATTGAGGGGGTTGGCGACACTGCGGGCAGCAAAGCCGTTTGTGATCTTCGTGGCTGCACTGGCTCTATTCCTTTTCCTTGCCTTACGTCTGTGCCAACAGCTTCGTGCTGGTCAGACGAGCCAAAGACCGCAGTCAAGCGTTGTGCAATACGCTTGAACACATTCTGCCCCTGCGGAGCCTCAGTCGCATGCGGTTCTTGACTCGATGCGATAGCCTGATGCGTACCAGTGGGCGATTGTTCCGTTCTTGCGGCACCTACAACTGGAAGCACTCTTGATTGCAAGCTTAACCGTGGTGGAATCAGTGCAGTTTTCTGCGATGTATCCGGTGGCAAACCATCATCATCCCATTGATCTTGTTGTGATGAAGATGGATCTGCTAGCGTTTCCTCAACAGAAGCAGAAAGATGTTGTCGCTCTTTGTCAAGATGTTTAAGCCATAGCAGTTGATCTTGGGTATTATCAAAGTCTTCGTGCAGAGCCATCTCTACCCCCAATAACTTTTTTTGATATCTATAACCAGAATGCGCGATATATCATGAAATATACAGGCGTAGTATAACATACATCCAACCAGCATAAAACACAGATAGGACATTTGGGTTTTTTCTCCGCTAGCACCGTCGAGGCAAGCACCATTCGGCAATCGCCCCAGTGAAGATAGGAATATCTGGTTGAATACACCTTAATCCTTGTCAGCAAACAACAAAACCGCTACAATGCAATTCTGATCTATAAGAAGATCACGAAATACATGCTGTGATGTCTGTTACATACAGAATACAGGCATCATGCTATTTTTTGCGCTAAGGAAGGACTTTTCCGAACATGAAACTGAATGGCAGACACAAATTTAAGGCAGCCAGTACCCAGGTTTACAATGCTATTTTGAACCCCGACATACTCAAGTCTTGCATCCCCGGCTGCAACTCCGTAAAATATCTTGATAATAGCAGCATCCAGGCAAACATCACCACACCGTTCCCTGGGCTCAAAGGACCCTATGGTGTCGTCATCAACATTCAACAAAACCAGGCACCAAACCATCTCGTGCTCCAGGTACGGCGTAAGGGTACCGGCGGCTCTATCAATGCCATCAGCCAGATCAACATTCAAGATGAGGCTGATGGTGCGCTCTTGACCTACGATGCCAATGCCGATCTCGAAGGCCCCATCGCCATGGCGAATAATCCCATCGGGCAAGGGATTACAAAAAGCTCACTTGGTGCGTTCTTCAAGAATCTCGACAAAGCCATTGTCTAATTCATAGATATTGCATAGACGGTACAAGCGAGAGGACGCATTTCACGTTGAAATGCGTCCTCTCGCTTGTACCGTCTATGCAGGCTCACCTTTTTATCTCAATGATCGCACATACCTGCATATCCCCAGGTGGCACCAACATACCATCGCGTGTTACTAACCATCCATCTAGCAACGCCCGTAGTTCGCTGCGTGTATGCTCATCATCTGACAAGATGAGCTGCTCTAGCAATTCCGTTGTTGCGTGCTCCAACGAGCTATAACGCATGCTACCACTATGAGGGAACGCAACGACCTCGACATTCGCATAGATGCCCATCTCATACAGAACATCCAAAGCTGCGATATAGCCCGGTGGCAATTGACGCTCATCACCATGAAAATGCTTCCACAGATCAGCAGTTAAGGCATCAAAATGGGTCGCCCGCAAATACAGATAACACGCACCCTGTGTGGCAGCCACGAGTTTCGCTAGAAATGGTTCGATATCGCGTATCGGGTAGAGCACATGGCTACAGAGAACAATGTCACCGACCAGATCAGCGGGAGCGTCCTGCCATGTCGTTTGCAGCAGTGAAATGTTGGTCAAACCCTGTTGCGTTGCCTCTTGACGGAGATAATTCAACATCGAAGTATTCGGCTCGACAGCAGTCACCTGTTTGGCTTGTGGCGCGAGTGCCAGCGCAAAACGTCCTGTACCTGCGCCAACATCAAGCACGCTCGTGTGTGGTGTCACCTGAGAAAGGACTCTGAGCAAAAAGGGATCATTGCTGACAGTATCCTTCGTGGAACCATAGAAGTTACGTGCGCGGCGATCCCAAAAGTCTGCACTCGTGCGACCCAATTCTGCATAGGCAGCATCCATTTGCCGCGCACGCGCATCAAGTATTTCATGCCACCGCTCAACAGCACTCTGCATAACGATGAACGACTCACTTTCGCGCTAGTGTTTCAGCCTTAAGGCGCCTGTAAATTCGTTTTGAGGCAATCAAAGAACTGACCTGTGAGCTTTTCTGCCGTGCTACTCATCAAGCGTGCGCCAACGCTCGCAAGTGTACCACTTACCACCACGTGAGCCTGCCAATCCATTTGCGTGCCAGCATCCTCAGTAGAGGTAAGGTTCATCGCCCCCGACATTTCTACCGCCGTGCCAGGAGCTTTGCCACGTGCCTTGACGACCATGCGGCTCGGCTCTTCCATCTCTGGCCGCGTCACATCTAAGTTAAACTTTGCCTTGACAGGACCAACACCAACCGAAATAATCGCTTTCCAATGCTCATCCCCTAACTCTTCCAGACTCTGAAAACCGGGGGCACAGGTAGCAACCTTAGTTACATCTAAAAGATAGATCCACACCTTCTCTATGGGAACGCTAATGGTTTGAGTACCTGAAAATTCCATCTAAACACTTCCCTTTCGTTCTCGACAAAATATTCTCATAATATGCTGTACGAAACAACCGTTTGTGGATGAGGCAGCTCAAACAAAACGTTTCCTGCACTGACTCGTCCGTTGTCGAGGCGTCGCTGCTTTATTATCATATCACAAAAAGAGGCAAAAATAACACAGCATGCTTGCTTTATATTTTACCTCTCAGATACTCAAGCTATTTTTGATTACTCACAAAGTATTCCTGCGGACTGCGCTCAAACAGACGCTTGCACGCGGGGCAGCAGAAATAAAAATCTCGTCCATCATAGCTCGTGCGATGCCGCGCCGTGGCAATTTCCACATCCATGCCACAGACAGGATCAACAGCCTTTTCACGCGCCACCTCATGGCTTGTCACGACTTCTTCCGCCACAGGGATTGCAGCGGGTTCACTCGCACTGACCCCACGTCTGCGGACCTGCACCAGTTCAGCTAGAATGCTGGCCGCTATTTCTTCCGGCGTCTGTGCCCCGATATCGAGGCCAGCGGGAGCATGCAAACGAGCAATCTGCGCCTCGGACAAGCCCGATCCACGCAGATACTCACGGCAAACGGCGACACGGCGGTGACTCCCTACCATACCAACATAAGCGGCGGAACTGCGTAGTGCCATCTCGAGCGCATCCTCATCATATTGGCCGTGTGTCGCCACCAGGATTGAGCTTCGTTCATTGACCGAAACCTGGTTCAGGTCCGCATATGGCACATGTGATACCTCAAAATGGAGGACGGACGCAAGCTGACTCAGTGCGCTAATCACAGGTGAATCACCAATGAGCAACAATTGGGGTGCGGGAAGATGTGGCTCGATATAGATATCCAGCACACCACCGCTCGTGCAGGTCATGGGAAAAATACGCACATTCTCGCGTTGAATGCCCATATCCGAGGCACCCAGGCGCAACAGATAGGGCTCGCCACCCTCTCGCAGGACACGCTGTGCCTCGCGAATCACCACAGGCTGAGCACAACTGCCTCCAACCCATCCTGTTATCTGTCCATCTTCTTGTACAATTGCTTGCGCACCGGGTTTCGCAGATGTTGGTCGTTCACACCATATGACCGTCGCCAACACAAACGGTTTACCTGCCTGTGTGAGTTGCTGAGCAAGATCAAGTAATGTCGGTAGCATGGTATCCTCCTCCAAAAGAGCATCCCAAGACGCTGTGCTCACCGTGGAACTTGGTGAGCACAGCGTCTCAGAATTGAGCTAGACGTTGGTTGCGAGGCCCTTCTCGTTGAGGACGTTCCAGACCTTCCAGGGAGTGAGCGGTATATCGATATGGCGCACACCGACATGTGCCAACGCGTCAACGACGGCATTGACAATTGCCTGTGGAGCTCCGACAGTGGGCGATTCGCCAACTCCCTTCGCACCGATGGGGTGATGCGGTGAAGGGGTAACGGTTCTGTCAGTTTCCCAATGTGGGGTTTCCATCGATGTCGGAATGAGATAATCCTGGAAATTACCTCCCTGAATATTGCCATCATCGTCGTATGACAGCTCTTCGTACAGCGCGGGTGCTAACCCTTGCGTCAGCCCACCGTGTATCTGTCCCTCGACGATCATTGGATTGATGATCGTACCACAATCATCGACCGCCATGAAGCGACGAATATTGACCTGTCCCGTACCACGATCAAGATCGACGACACAGATATACGCGCCAAACGGATACGTCAGATTAGGTGGATCGTAATAGTTGACCGCCTCTAGACCCGGCTCCAGGTAGGGTGGGCAATTCGTGTATGCCGCGAATGCCAGCTCCTGAATTGTTTTGCCTTTGCCTGGAGCACCTTTGACAAAGAAGCGGCCAGGCTCCCATTCAAGGTCCTCTTCGCCAACTTCAAGCAGGTAAGCGGCAATCTTCTTGGCCTTGTCACGCACTTTACGCGCTGCCAGTGCGGTCGCGGCACCCGCGACAGGCGTGCTACGACTGGCATAGGTTCCCAACCCATAAGGTGCTGTATCGGTATCGCCATGCTCCACGTCAATATCGTCAGGCGACATCCCCAGTTCGGCAGCGATAATCTGGGCAAAGGTTGTTTCGTGTCCCTGTCCCTGTGTCTGCGCGCCAATTCGTGCAAGAGCCTTGCCCGTAGGATGGACGCGTATCTCACAACTATCGAACATCTGGATGCCTGCAATATCAAAGTGCTTGCCAGGACCAGCACCGACGATTTCGGTGAAGGTTGAGATGCCAATACCCATCAATTCGCCACGGGCACGCTTTTCCAGCTGCTCTCGTCGCAAACCTTCATAATCGACGTTCTTCATCGCCAAACGCAGCGAACCCTCATAGTTGCCACTATCAAAGGTCCAGTCAAGCGCGGAGCGATAGGGGAACTCATCCGGCTGAATGAAGTTTTGCAGGCGCAAATCTGCTGGGTCTTTGCCGAGATCATGGGCCAGCGTATCCATCATGCGCTCAATCAGGTACGAGGCCTCGGTCACACGGAACGAGCAGCGGTAGGCAATGCCCCCTGGTGCCTTGTTGGTATGGACCGCATCGACTTCCACAAAGGCATGCTTGAAATCGTAAGAGCCTGTACAGATATGGAACAAACCCGCCGGAAATTTGGTTGGTTGGGCAGCCGCATCAAAGGCACCGTGATCTGCCAGTGTATACACACGCAACGCATTCACCGTGCCATCTTTATCTGCCGCGATTTCCGCGTGTATATGATAATCGCGTGCAAAGCCGGTGCTACCAATATTTTCGGTGCGGTCTTCAATCCATTTGACGGGCTTGCCCGTAGTGATTGAGGCCACAACCGCACACACATAGCCGGGATAGATCGGCACTTTATTGCCGAAGCCACCACCAATATCAGGCGAGATGATACGGATACGGTGTTCGGGCAGCCCTGCCACAATCGCGAAGAGTGTGCGATGGGCGTGTGGTGCTTGCGAGGTCATCCACACCGTCAACTTCCCAGTCGCCTTGTGGAAATCTGCCACGCAGCCACAGGTTTCGATTGGCGCGGGATGGATGCGCGGTATATACATATCCTGCTTGACGACAACGCCGCTGGCCGCTGCCTCGTCAAAAGCCGCATTAGTTCCTGTCTTATCACCTGTTTCCCAGTGATAAATCTGGTTGGTGGGCTGTTTTTCTTTTTTGTCGGGGCGTAGCAAAGGCGCATCGGCGTCCAATGCCTTCTTGGGGTCGACTAGTACCTTTAGCGGTTCGTAGTCCACATCCACCGCTGCCGCGCCGTCTGCGGCGGCATAGCGACTTGTAGCCACGACGAAGGCCACTTCTTGCATCTGATAGAGCACACGATCCACCGCCAGCACTGCTTCCATATCAGCAGAGAGGGTGGGCATCCAGGCCAATCCCGCCTTCTCCAGGTCTTTTCCAGTGATGACTGCGACCACTCCCGGCACCTTCATAGCCGCACTGATGTCGATGTTTTTGATCAGCGCATGTGCATAGGGACTGCGTACAATGTCACCAAATAGCATTCCCGTTAACTGCACATCATCGACATAGTTGCCCTGGCCGCGTATAAAACGGGCATCTTCCTTGCGCTTGTACGGTTCGCCCAAACCATGCTTAAATACTTCAGTTGCCATTTTATTCGCCTCCCCCAACGGCACTCGTTGGCTGTTCCTCAGCCACTTGCATCTTTTGTGCCGCGTATTGTATAGCTTTCACGATGTTGACATAGCCGGTACATCGACAAAGATTGCCTGATATACCCACCCGAATCTCATGCTCACTTGGGTTGGGATTGCGTGCTAACAAGGCAACACTGGTCATCATCATGCCAGGGGTGCAGTAGCCACATTGCAATGCGTGCTCTTCATGAAAACCCTCTTGCAGAGCATGCAGCTTACCGGCTTGCTCCAGGCCCTCGACCGTCATAAGTTCGCGTCCGTTGGCCTGTACTGCAAACATGGTGCAGGATTTCGTGGCTTTGCCATCAACAATAATCGTGCATGCTCCGCACGAGGTGGTATCACATCCAATATGTGTGCCCGTTAGATGCAGCCCATCACGTATCCAATGGACGAGCAATGTACGAGAATCTACATCGTCTTCATAGACGGTACCGTTGATGGTGACACTAATATGGTGCTTGCTCACTGTATTGCTCCCCCGTTACTTTACTCTCTCACGCGCCGTGTGTAACGCCCGCACACACAATGTACGAACCATCGCCCGCTTATATGCTACTGGTCCACGGGAATCGGCAATGGGTTGCGCCGCGGCTGCCGCCACGACTGCGGCCTGTTCCATAAGTACATCATCGAGTACGTTTCCAAGCAACAACTGTTCAGCCGCTGTCGCTTTGATGGGGTGCGAACCAACATTCGTCAGACCAATGCCAGCACGTGTTACCCGACCATCCTCATCAAGCGTCACACAAGCAGCCACGCCTGCAATTGCGTAGTCGCCTACTTTGCGCTCAAGCTTAACGTACGCACTACCGCTACCCGCTACTGGGGCAGGCACGCGAATCTCGATCAGTATTTCGTTTGGCTGTAACGTTGTCTCAAACGCCGAGTCGGTAAAAAACTCTTCAATCGGAATCACCCGTTTGCCATTTGGTCCACTTACCACCACGCTGGCACCGAGAGCAAGCATGGTCGCTGGATGATCGTTGGCAGGGTCAGCATGAGCAATATTGCCACCCACCGTTGCCCAGTTGCGTACCACAGGGTCCGCAACGCTCATAGCGGTATCATAGAGGATGGGATAGCGGTTGCGTATCAGGGGCGAGGTATCTAGCTCTACCTCGCGTGTTAACGCACCGATGTGGAGCACACCGTCCGTCTCCTGAATATACTCCAGGTCCGCGATCCGGTTAATATCAATTAATACCGAAGGGCTTGCAAGACGAAAGCGTAAAATAGGGATGAGACTATGACCACCGGCAAGAATCTTGGCTTCATCGCCGTGCCGTTCTAGTAGTGCGACAGCCTCTGCGACACTGTTCGCCACTACATAATCAAAAGATCCAGGAATCAATTTGTCACCTCCGACATCCAGTAGTATGCATTTCTTTGTGCATCTAAGATAAAGATGTTGCACCGATAGGGAGGGGTGATTGGGCAGAGTGTGCAGAACTCTGCCCTTATAAGTATATCCTCAGACAATGGAGAAACAATACCTACAAATGGGGGGATTTTGTACCTACAAAAGGAGGGAAAAAGCTGGATTTCAGAGCCATCCTTGTTTTACTGCAACCATTACCGCCTCAGTGCGATTCTTGACACCGAGGCGATGCAGAATCTCTTGCACGTAGCCTTTCACCGTGTTTTCGCTCAGGTAGAGTTGCGTCGCAATCTCACGGCTGGACAGCCCTTGCGCAACCATGCGTAGTATCACCAACTGCTGCTCACTTAATTGCTCTGGTGTGGGTTCTGTACGGCTGATGGGAGCACGACGCAATTGTGCGAAAACCGAAACCGCGGTCTTCGAGTCAATCGCAGCTTCGCCACGCGCAACCGCACGAATGGCACGTTTCAAATCGAAACGCTCGATATCTTTCACAATATAGCCACGCGCACCCGCCTGGATGCACTGTGCTATTAAATTTTCATCGGTAAATGTTGTCAAGATGATAACCCCGGTGTTGGGAAAACGCTCTGTTATCGTGCGACATACATCAATCCCGCTGCTATCGGGTAGGCGGATATCCAAAAGCGCGACATCAGGCTGCAATTGTTCTATCATCTCTAGTGCTTGCTTGGCGGTAGCAGCATCTCCCACAATGCTGAAATCTGGTTCCGTCACCAGCATCGCCTTCAAGCCTTCGCGAACCATTTCGTGATCATCAACGATCAACAGGCGCGTCATAGGGCAATACCACCTTTACAATCAGGCCACCTTCTTCACCATTAACAAGCGCAAACTGCCCATCAAGTTCTTCGATTCGATGATGCATCCCTCTCAGACCAAGATGCATGGTATTTTGTTGATACGATTGTAGCACGTTCGCAGTAAGACCAATTCCGTTATCTTGCACTACCACCATGACCTGCGTACTCGTAACCTGCACCGTGACAATCACAATCGTTGCCTGTGAATGACGCCGCGCATTCGAGAGAGCTTCCTGCACAACGGTCAGCAATGTCTGCTCGACATGCGCTGGCGGCGTGGTTGCCCATTCAGCAACCACCAGATCAGCTTCTATGGCAGAGCATTCACGCAGATCACGGATCAGATTATACAATTGCTTCACTAAACCCTCTTCGGGTAATTCCGTGGATGCAAGGGCAAAAATAGCATCGCGCACCTGCGCTGTTCCCAACGAAACAAGCTTCTCAATCGTATGCAGTGCCGGTATCAACGCCGAATCCGTGCTCAAGTGATTTTTCGTCCAATCCGCTTTCAAACCAATGGTGAACAGCGTTTGCTGCACACGATCATGCAATTCTTGCGCGATACGACTACGCTCGTCCGCCAGCATGCGCCGCTTCTGTGCTCCGGTCAACTCATGATGCAGTTGCTGCAGATTGGTGGCAAACTTGCTCAATTCCTGGTTGCGCCGCTCCAGTTCAGCTGTGCGTTCCCGCACTTCGCTTTCCAGTTGAGCGGCATGGGCTTCCATCGCATGCCGCTCCCTTGTCACCAGTTGCGCATTATGAATGGCAACTGCGGCCTGCGCACTCAACGCCTCAATCAGCTCGAAGTGGCGTCGACTGAAGCGGCCAGGACGGGTGTCCCCTATCAAAAAGGCTCCCAGTGTTACGCCCTCTCGTGGACGCAACTGCACACCAAGAAAACTGCGCACCGGAATATGCCCACGCGGGATACCCATATAGCGTGCATCCACCAGCACATCATCAACAATAATAGACACACCATCCCAGAAAATTGGCTGCAATAAACCGATGCCCTCAACCGCGCCTAGATGCCGAAAATGGGATGCAATTCTCTCTGTCGCACCAGAGATGGCGGCAAGGTTAAAGCCAACTTTATTCTCTGGCATATCCTCATCCTCACCCACAATCTCTGGTAGCAGAAAAAAAGCGGCATACTGGGCGTCAGTCACCTTGCGTGCAGCATCCGTAATCATTTGCAATAGTCGTTTTAAGTCCAACTCCGATGTAAGTGCAACGGCGATGCGATTCAGTTGCGACAACTCCTCTGCCCGCTGTTTCAGGTCTGTGATCAGTTGGGCGTGGCTCTCCTCTGTTGTTTGCGTCATAGCTACATGCTCCATTACACCCAGCGACAAATAGGCGTTATTAGAGCTAGTATAGCATAGACAAAGCGATAATGTGTTGCTAGCAAACAGCAAAGCACGATACCTCATGGTATACTTAGAAGTAAGGATGTGTCCATGAGAGGCACACCCTGCACTACATCACAGCAGGATAGGAATTATAACGCACACAATGAATACAATTTACCTTGTCAGACACGGCGAAAATAAAGCCAACCTCACCAAAGAGTTCTCATATAGAAAAGTTGACTACCCACTCACCCCCAAAGGCGTCATCCAGGCGCAACAGACCGCAGCATACTTTCCAGATAAAGCTATTCATGCCATCTACACCTCTCCCCTGAAACGTGCCCAGGAGACCGCGCAGATGATCGCGCAAGTGGTCGGCGTTGAACCAATCATCAAAGAGGAATTTCGCGAAATCAACGTTGGCACTCTCGAAGGGCAACCACCCACTCAAGAGTTATGGACAATTCATAACAACGTCATTAAAGAGTGGTTCAAAGGCAATTTGGAGACTGCATTTCCCGATGGCGAAAACTTTTTGCAAGTTATCGCCCGTATGCGCGCAGGCCTCACACAGGTCATGCAAGAGCAGCCAGACAAAAACGTCGTCATCGTCGGACACGGAGGCATCTTTTCCGCCAGCATCGCCGAAATCTGCGCAGACTTTGACCGCAGCTTGTTCACCAAGAAGGAATATCACAATTGCGCCATCACAACATTCGAACTGCACACCATTGACGGCAAAATGGTTGGAAGCATCAAAGAGTGGGCATCCCACACCCACATGTGTGACGAGGCCGCAGAACTCGTCTCCGGCTTCATCCGCACAAGCTAACATTTTAATACCATATTGGTTCAACAACGCAAAATAGAGCTTGTCCGGCAAGCTCTATTTTGCGTTGTTGAACCAATATATTTTTAATTGACGCGGCAGAACACCGCCTTCAGATAAGAGGTCTCAGGCATCGCGAGGTGAATTGGATGATCGACCCCATGCGTGTACGTCTCCAGCAATTGCACCGAGCGATGCAGCGATTGCGCACCCTGCGACAACACACCCAACAAATCATCCATCCCCACCACACTCGTACACGAGCAGGTGAGCAATATACCCCCCGGCCTCAACACCTTCATGCCCAACATATTGAGGCGACGATAGGCCTTGATTGCCTGACTACGCGCACTCTGTGTCTTCGCAAAGGCTGGCGGATCAAGCACCACCACATCAAACAACTCGCCTCGTTGCTGCGCCTCTTCAAGGTACGTAAAAACATCGGCTATAAGAAATTCGTAGTCTTCAGGGTGCAGGCCGTTTATGGCAAAATTTTGGCGCGCATTCTCTATCGCGGGCACAGAGATATCGACACTGATCACCCGCGTCTCTTTGCTGCTCAGTGCCGCGTACACCGAGAAGCCGCCTGTATAGCTAAAGCAGTTCAGCACACGTTTGCCCCGCGCATACTTGCGTAATGCACTCCGCTTATCGCGCTGGTCAAAGAAGAAGCCAGTTTTCTGCCCCTGCCAGGGATCCGTCAAAAATTGCATGCCATGCTCACGAATGACCACGTTCTTTGGCACCTCCCCTAATGCCACGAACGCCTCCTGACTTTCTAGCCCTTCACGGCGCCGCGATTGGCTCTCGTTACGCATCAATAATCCGTGCGCACCCGTTTCTGCCAGCAGGATTTCGTCGAGCATTGGACGCAGCTTTTCCATGCCTAACGTATGTATCTGCGCCACCAGCACATCCCCAAAAGCGTCCACGATTAGCCCTGGCAAACCATCGCCTTCCGCGTTAATCAAGCGATAGCCATTCGTTTGCTGGGGATCAAACACACGCCGCAGTTCAAGTGCGCTACGAACGCGTTTTCTTAGAAAGTCGCCATCAATAGCCTCTTCCGGGTCGCGTGTCAAAATACGAATCGCGATATCCGTCTGCGGATTATAATAGCCACGCGCCACAAACTCACCTGTCGCGGACTTCACGTCAACCAAGTCGCCCGCCTCTATCCACCGTGGAGCCTGCTGTAAAGCACCAGAGAATATCCAGAGATGCCCGTTCGCCAGGCTCTCCTCCTTATGTGGCTTGAGACTGGCCGTAGGGTAATGAATAGATAACACAATATTCCTCTTCCTGTATGAACGTCATTCACATATAGAGCGTTTTCACACCATTATCTCATATGCATAAAGAGGGGAAACAGAAGAAAAAAACAGGCCGCATGCATGCGGCCTGTTTTTTTCTTCTGTTTGCTAAAGGATAATTGCTATCGATGAAGCTTGATAGCGGCGATAATCGGCTCTGTCTCTTGCGATGCGAGCCGCTCCTCGGCCTTTTTCAAGTTCATCGCGCTATTAATCAGCGCAATATGGGTGAACGCTTGAGGATAATTTCCTAACGCCATGTTATTTTCTGCATCAATCTCTTCGGAGAAGAGGCCGAGGCGACTGGCATACTTTGTGAGCCGCTCAAACAGTGAACGCGCCTCTGCCACACGACCCTGCATGGCGAGATTATCGACGAGCCAGAAGGTGCAAATCGTGAACGTGCCCTCTGAACCTGAAAGCCCATCTTCATTATGATAGCGATAAACGAAGCCGTTCTCATCGGTCAGGTGCTGCATGATGCGATCAACGGTAGAACGCATGCGTGGGTCGTCGGGTGGAATAAACTTCACCAGCGGCAATAGCAAATTGGAAGCGTCCAACGCGGGATCATCATAAGACTGTGTAAACGCGCCAAGCGTTGTGTCATAACCGCGCGATAGAATATCGGCACGAATTTGATCACGTATTCTCAGCCAACGGGGTAAGTCGGCATCCAGGTTGAGTTCTTGCGCGGCGCGCACGCCACGATCAAGCGCGACCCAACACATGACCTTCGAGTACACGAAATGGCGCAAGCCACCGCGTACCTCCCAAATGCCGTTGTCCGGCTCATTCCAGTGCGCGCACACATGCTCCACCAGCGTACTCATCATCGACCATAACGGCCCCTCTAACGATTCGCCATAGCGTTCAAAACCACCCTGACGGCGATAGAGGTGGATGCAGTCCAGCACCTCACCAAACACGTCAAGCTGCTTCTGGTCGGCGGCACCATTCCCGATACGCACAGGGTGCGAATCGCAATAGCCGCTCAAATGTGATAGCTCATACTCGGTTAAATCGCGCTCACCACGAACGCCATACATAATTTGCAGGTCTTCACCATTGGCATACGAGAGTCTACGCAACCAGTGTGTAAAGGCACGAGCCTCGTCAGTAAAGCCAATCACATTTAAGGCATAGAGTGTGAAGGTTGCATCACGCAACCACGTGAAGCGATAATCCCAGTTGCGCTCACCACCCAGGCCCTCCGGTAAAGAGGCTGTCGGAGCCGCAATAATAGCTCCCGTTGGCGCGTAGGTCATCATTTTCAGGGCGAGCGCGCTACGTTGCACCATTTCCTTGTATGGCCCCTCATAGGTACAAGCCGCGAGCCATTTGCGCCAGCAGTGCAGGGTATGCGCCAGTTCAGCATCAAAATTACGCTGCCGCAGCTCCTCTTCCACCAAGCGGCGTGTGGCCCGTTGGCTACGTCCCAGACCGAGCGCAAACAACAACCGTTCGCCTTCGCGCAATGTGGCCGTTACCACTACCGATGCATGCGGCTCATCGGCTGTCTGCACCAGCTTCATTTCAAAAGAGGGTAATAGATAGGCACCTACAATAGCCAGTCCCACATGTTGTTGACCGCCGGAAATCAATGCACCGATATTGTTTGGTGCTAATATCACCTCACTGGGGGTCGCCGCGTAGTTTGGGCTCACCTTGAGCGTCATTGTTATCGACATTTCGCCATGCGTACATTCCATAATGCGTACCAGGCAGTGACAAGACCCATCATCACGTGTCCACGTATTATTATTCATACATTTATAAGGCCATGCATCCAGCGTTTCCACCGGCATAAAATCTGTCAGCACTGCCTCCCCCGCTGTACTGGCAAATCGAGTTTGAAGTACATTGCTCCCACGCAGGTAACGCTGCGTACCAGGGATTGTACTATCCGTGGGTGCAATTTGAAAGTACCCGCCTCGTTGCGCGTCCAACAAACGGCAAAAAATGGCGGGACTATCAAAATCGGGGAGACATCCCCAGTCTACAGACCCATCAGGCGCGATGAGCACTGTTGAATGGCAATCACCAATAACACCATAAGAATTAATTGGCTGATAAGTGCGATTGAATTCGTTCATCCCAACCATTGACACAACACTTCTCTCTATAAGAACTTATGAGTACAAAAACATTAGAAAACCTTTAAAAAATGATTAGAACTCCTTAGAGGAGTCTTATAATTCAAATAGACGGAATGGGCGCGGCAATAGTAACACATATTCGTAGCAATATTGTGAATTTTCTGTGTATTTCGTAAATTGACCCACTTCTGTCTTAGCAATATATATTCCGCTTTTATTCTATGGACAGTTACACCTTCTTCGTGGTACTTTTGTATAGATAGAGAAAACAAATTACCCGATTGACCAGAGCAGAAAGTAGAGAGACTGAGCATATGATAAAAGCCATCCAACAAATGCTGCATCATCCCGCTGGACGTATAGGCATAACCGTAGGTTTAATCTTTGGCTTCCTTGCCGCCACCGCAGGTGAGGCCAGCAAAGCCCTTATTTTCGTCGGTCTCTGTCGCCTCATAGCCGCCCGCCTAAAACGCTACTAATGAACATGAATGAATGAAACAGGCCATCATCGCAACCCATCCGTAGGGGCCTGCAGCGCGCTTCGCTGCTGCTCACGCACCAAGGAGGCTAACATGGTAGCTCAACCATCACGACAATTCATGAGTGTAGACGAGTGGCGCGCGTTAGAACAAAACACGCACAACGCCAAACACGAATATATAGATGGAGAGGTCTACCTCATGTCGGGAGGTAGCCGCACCCATAGTCGCATCGGCAGCAATGCCGTCAGAACACTCGAAGATGCACTGGCGAATAGTCCGTGTAACGTCTACAACTCTGATCTGAGTGTACGTATCTCCAAAACGCGCTACACCTACCCTGATGTAGTGGTGACGTGTGATGAGCGCGATCAGCCAACGCCCGATGAGACAGAGATACAGTTTCCCCGTCTCATCGTTGAAGTCCTCTTAGACACCACCGAGGCCTACGACCGTGGCAAAAAGTTCAGCTACTATCGCGCTTGCCCTACTGTTGAAGAGTATATGCTTATTGCCTCAAAGTATCAAGCAGTCGAAATATATCGCCGTACCGCACAAGGCTGGACATCCTATCACGCCTATGGCCCAGGTGACGACATCGAGCTTTCCAGCATCGCGGTGCGCTTCCCTATTGCTGCCCTCTACAGAAACGCGGGCGTAGCCGAAGGCACAGATGTCAGCGAAGGCGAGATATAATAGCTTACCGTTTCCCCCTCACACTACATTATAGAACAGCAACCAAAAGATGCAAGCGCATTAGGACTTCACCTCCTGAAGGAATTTTGCCACGTTCGTAGAGATGAGATTAGCAAATAAACGGGAAATCATGGGTGCCCAGGGCGTCCATGATTTCCCGTTTATTTGATGCACATCTTGACAGGCAGCGGCACATTTGTGCTATCATAAGCACACATCAGCAGAGATAAACGCTATATGGAGAGGGACGGGAACCACACGCCTATGCCAGCTACAGCCAGCCAGAAGAAAGCCCTTGACCAGTACTATAAAGAACTGGCCGCCTACCAGGAGAAGAAAGTCACGCACGAAACCGCCGTGCGCAGTGCCTTCCAAAATCTGCTTGCCAGCTTTGCACAAGCCGCCAATTGGGTACTCATTCCAGAGCAGACGCTAGCCAATGGCAAACGACCCGATGGCACCCTGCGTGATAGCTTCAACCTGCCCCGTGGCTATTGGGAGGCCAAAGACACCAAAGACGACCTGCTCAACGAGATCCGCAAGAAGATCAGCGCAGGCTACCCCGTCAGCAACACCATCTTCGAGGACACGCGTAAAGCTATCCTTTACCAGAACAACAAATACGCCTTTGAAGCCGACCTGACCAAACCCAAAGAACTGACCGACATCCTTGACACCTTCTTCCACTATGCCGCGCCCGACATCGCCTCCTTTGAGCACGCGGTAGACGACTTCAAGGAGAGCATTCCCGATCTCGCGCAGGGCTTATTGAAGATCATCCAAGAGGAGCACACCAAAAACAAGCCCTTTGTAGCCGCCTTTAGCTCTTTTTTGGAGCAGTGTCGTACCTCGCTTGACCCCAATATGAGCCGCGAAACCGTCGATGAAATGCTGATCCAACACCTGCTCACCGAACGCCTCTTCCGCACGATTTTTGATAACCAGGACTTCACCAATCGCAATGTGATTGCCAGTGAGATCGAGAAGGTCATACAGGCCCTGACCAGCCGTGCCTTCAACCGCAAAGAGTTTCTCAAAACGCTCGACCGCTTCTACGTCGCCATCGAGAACGCCGCCCGCAACCTGGATGACTGGTCAGAGAAGCAACACTTCCTCAACACCGTCTACGAACGCTTCTTCCAGGGCTTCTCCACCAAACAGGCCGACACCCACGGCATCGTCTACACGCCCCAAGAGATCGTTGATTTCATGTGTGCCAGCGTCGATGTCGTGCTGCAACGCGAATTCGGCTCCTCGCTCTCCACCCCCGGCGTGCAAATCCTCGACCCCTGCGTCGGCACTGGTAACTTCATCGTCAACCTGATCCAGCGCATCAGCGGCGGCACGCTTGCCCACAAATACCAGCACGACCTCTTCTGCAACGAAGTCATGCTGCTACCCTACTACATCGCCTCCCTCAACATCGAACACGCCTACTACGAACGCACCGGCCAATATAAACGCTTCGAAGGCATCGTCTTTGCCGACACCCTTGATCTTGCAGAAGGACAGCAGATGTCGCTTTTTGTCGAGAAAAATACGGAGCGCGTCATCAAAGAAAAACAAGCACCAATTATGGTCGTGATTGGTAACCCACCATATAATATGGGCCAAAAGAACGAGAATGATAACAACAAAAATCGTCACTATTCTGTAGTGGATCAGCACATACGAGAAACATACGTCAAAGATTCTAAGGCAACTCTTAATAATAAGCTTTATGACGCTTATGTTAGATTTTTCCGTTGGGCCATAGATCGGCTACAAGGAAGAGATGGAATTATTTGTTTTGTTACTAATAATTCGTTTGTTGATCAGTTTGCGTTTGATGGTATGCGTAAACATTTCCTAAAAGATTTTACTCAAATATACCATCTTGATCTGCATGGAAATGTTCGTAAGAATCCTAAACTCTCAGGAACTACACATAACGTCTTTGGCATCCAAGTAGGTGTTGGTATTACTATTGCGGTCAAAACAAAGAATGATATAGGAAGCAAATTATTTTATTATCGTGTTCCAGAAGGCTGGAATAAAAGAGAAAAGTTTTCCTTCCTTTCCAAATATGGAAGCATTGCTTCTATTGACTGGCAACAACTACAACCAGATGACAGATATACTTGGTTAACAGAAGGTATTCATTCTGATTTTGCGACATTCCTTGCACTGGGAACCAAAGAAGTGAAGGATGCCAAGTTTGTCGACGGACAGGCATTATTCAAAATGTACTCGCTAGGAGTTGTAACAAGTCGTGATGAATGGGTATATGACTTCATTGAACAACATCTAATAGAAAAGATGCACCTCTTCCTGAATAATTACAATATGGAAGTCTTTCGGCTATCACAAGTAATAATGCCATCACTTAGTCGCAAAGTTGACTTTATAAGTTTTATAGATAGTTTTGTGAATAATAATCCGAGCTTTTTGAAGTGGACAGATAGACTTAAAGATGCATTGTCGAAGAAACAAGTACAAAAGTTTGATATTACAAAAGTTCGTCAAGCAATGTATCGTCCATTCTGTAAACAATTTCTGTACTTTGACCATCTACTAAATCAGCGTCGTTATCAACAATATCTTATTTTCCCCAATGAAACAACAGAGAATACTATTATCTGGCTGAAAACCGGCACTGAATGGCCAATGTTTGCCTTTTCAACGAATGTCATTCCTGATCTTTTACCTCAAGGCGGGTCGCAATGCTTCCCCTACTATACCTATGCCGAGGATGGCACAAACCGTCGCGAGAACATCACCGACTGGGCACTCGCACAATTTCAGGCCAAATATGGTGCAGGCGTCAGCAAATGGGACATCTTCCACTATGTCTACGCTATGCTGCACCATCCGCAGTATCGCGAACGCTACGCCGAGAACCTCAAACGCGACCTGCCGCGCCTCCCACTGCTGGCAAGTGCGGAGGCATTCGCCACCTGTGTGCGCATCGGCAAACGCCTGATGGAACTGCACCTGCACTATGAAGAGGCTCAGCAATATCCCCTGCGCTGGCTAGAGAACAAGGATGTGCCGATCAGTTGGCGTGTCGAGAAGATGAAACTTTCGGCAGCCAAGGATAGCCTGCGCGTCAATGAGTGGTTGACCCTGGCCGATATTCCGCAGGCATGCTATCAGTATCGCCTGGGCAACCGCTCAGCCCTGGAATGGGTGATTGACCAGTATCAGGTCAGCACCGATGCCCGCAGTGGCATCACGAGCGATCCCAACCGCGACGACGATGAACAATACATCGTGCGCCTCGTCGGGCAGGTGGTGACGGTGAGCATGGAGACGGTGCAGTTGGTGGAGGAGCTTGCAGCGCAGGTGAAACAAGAGCAGTGGGTAAAGGAGCAAGCTGAGGTGTTGTAATGGAAGAAACACAAGTGGATGAAGGTATCGAGCAATTAGCAGGGCAAATATTCACGCAGCAAGAAGCCCTTCTCATAGAAGAGCAGGGCTTCCGCATGGTATGGGAGTCGGCATCCGATGCCATGTCACTTTCCGATGCAGATGGTATAGTGCTGGCCGCCAATGCGTCGTACTACAAGCTGTATGGCTACAAGCCTGCAGAAATTATTGGTCACAGCTTTGCCATCATTTTCCCACTTGAACTGCGTGAATGGGCCTTAGAAGGCTATAAAGCAGTGTTTGCAGGCGAAAAAATCACGACACCGCTAGAAGCAGCTATCATGCGTGCCGACGGTATACAGCGCATCGTTGAAACTTCCTATGAGTTTATCGTTCAAAACGGCAAACGTACTGCCCTGATTTCCATCATTCGTGACGTCACCGAACGAAAACGGGCCGAGGAAGCACGCGCCAGACTCGCCGCCATCGTCGAGTCATCGCAAGATGCGATTATTGGGGGAAATCTTGATGGCACCATTACCAGTTGGAATAAAGGTGCTGAGTTCATCTATGGGTACAGCGCCGAGGAAATAGTAGGCAAGCTGCCCACAAGCAGAACGGGTACGAGGGCGTCATAAATGCCTGCCCCTACGGGGGCCTGCAGCGCGCTTCGCTGCTGCTTTTGGTGGCATCATTACAGGTGATTGTGGTCATTAGGGAGCGGAAGCGTTTGGGCGTTTCGTTGGTGTTTTTCGTGCCAGCGTGAGGGGTTGTTGGCGATGTATTGGCGGATGGCGTTGAGTTCCCGCGGGTTGAAGATGCGGATGATGCGTTCGTGGTAATTGCGTTGCCATGCGAATTCTGGAGTGCCGGAAGATCGTACTATTTGGGTGGTAACCGCCTTGTAGGTTCGCACAATCTCCCCCAGGGTTGCATGATGCTGCTGAAAGAGGGGATCGTTCAGGACGAGGATGCCGTGGATATGATCTGGCATAATCATCCATTCATCTAGTTCGACCACCGCAAACCGCTCGGGCAAGCCCAACCACACCTGCTGTGTTCTCCTGCCATTTTCGCTCAAACACATCTGTCCCTCAACCACCTCCCCAAAATGGCAAACACGGCCCTGAACACATACCGTCACAAAATACATTCCCTGCTGACGATAATCATACCCCTTGAGACGAATGGAACGACGATGATGCTTGTCAGGATCATACGGCATCTCTAAAGCTCCCCCTCCGTTGCTCTTCATCCCGAACGGGCTCCACTGGCCATTAAGCTTGTGATTACGACAATCATACTCTATTCTTGGGTTCCCGACTGTCTCTTTACAGAAGAGTTTTAAGAGGGGTGTTTTCGCGACAGTTTTGTCATATTTAGGGATAAAGCGGCTCCAGGAGTCTTCCGACTGTCTCTGCTCAAAGGTGTCATCGCCAAGACAGTCGGAAATGCTTCAGCTTATAAGGTGAGGAAAAGGACCGGTAGCTCATGAGCATTATGAGAAGGTCGTTACTGCTTCAGCCACTGCGCCACTTGTGGTGCGTGATAGGTGATAATCATGTCCGCACCGGCGCGGCGGATGCCGGTGAGCACCTCCATTACGACGCGCTGCTCGTCGATCCAGCCGTTTTGGGCGGCGGCCTTTATCATGGAGTATTCGCCACTAACGTTGTAGGCGGCAATGGGTAGGTTGCAGAAGTCACGTACCTGGCGAATCACGTCCATATATGCCATCGCTGGTTTGACCATCACGATATCGGCCCCCTCCGCGATGTCCAGCTGGACCTCGCGCAGAGCTTCACGCGCATTCGCGGGATCCATCTGATAGGAGCGGCGATCACCAAACTGTGGGGTCGAGCCAGCCGCCTCGCGGAACGGACCGTAGAAGCCAGAGGCGAATTTGGCGGAATAGGCCATGATAGGCGTCTGATTGAAGCCCTGCTCATCAAGAGTAGAACGCATGGAGCTAACGCGCCCATCCATCATGTCGGAGGGTGCTACGATGTCGGCACCCGCCTCGGCATGTGAAAGGGCCATGCGTGACAGCAGAACCAACGACTCGTCGTTCTGGACATTGCCATTATGGATGACGCCGCAGTGCCCATGACTGGTGTACTCGCACAGGCAGACATCGGTAATCACGAGCGTGTCAGGCGTCTCAGCCTTGATGCGGCGAATGGCCTTCTGTATCACGCCCTCTTGCGCATACGCCTGCGAACCGACCTCATCCTTCTCATTGGGGATACCGAACAGCAGCACAGCCGGAATGCCAAGTTGCGCGATCCGTTCGGCCTCGCGCCCCACCTGCTCTAGCGGCCACTGCATGATCCCCGGCATCGACGCGATCTCGTGCGGCTCCGTGAGGCCTTCCGCGATGAAGAGCGGATAGATCAATTGGTCAACGTGCAGGTGTGTTTCGCGTACCATACCGCGTAATTTATCGTTCTGCCGTGTACGCCTCATGCGTACCATTGGAAATTTGCTCATATCATTTGTTCTCCTTCAAAACACGCTCCTCATCTCCGTAGGGGCGGGAGAGGATGTGGCAGGGTGGGGTGGAGCCGCCGGGTGGGGCCCGGGGGGGGGGGGGGCGGGGCGGGGGGGGTGGGTTGTCCCCCGCGCCCCCGGGGCCCCCGCGGGGGGCGCGCCCCCCCACGCCCCCCCCCC
>JBBPYR010000040.1:0-2712 GCA_038199755.1 Ktedonobacterales bacterium
GAGACAAGCAAGGCAAACAGATTGAGGGGCAGCAAGAGCAGCAGCATCACACCCATCAACAGCCAACCATACACCAAGGCCTCACGCGGCCTCACCAAACCCAGTGGAATTGGTTTGCGTTTCTTGCCCTGCCCATCCCTATAGCGATCACAATAATCATTGATTACCGCGATAGAGAGCTGCATCGCGGTATGGGCCGCGACGACCAGCAGCAGCACACCCCAAGCAATATGCGGCCAGCCAGCCAACACCGCAAAGAGTGTTACCCCAAGCACATGAAACAGCACAGGCCCTGGATGGCCGAGCAAAAAAAATCCCCGTGCGATATCAGTGAAACGCCGTTTTCTGGTAATATCCATTTCAATTCAGCTACCTTGTTGGAGTATTATTACATAGAAATATCATAGCACAAGGCAGAGACAGAGGTAGAGCAGCAGGAGTATAAGTTACCACACGGGCAAACGATCGGTCATTGCCTTCAGCCACAGGGAGCGCATCTCGTTGCCCGCCGTGGCAATCGTGATACACACGCCGAGAAGCGTACCAGCAATCCACAGGCCAAAACTACCCCATGTGACAAAGAGATGCAGCATACTCGTGAGCAGCAACGCCAGCGTAGCCAGCCCATCCGCGAGCGGCAAACTATCGCGTAAATTGGGTTGCGCTGCAATCACAAAAAGCATCGTCATCGTTGCCAGCACCAGCACCAGCATCATCTCAGAGGATGAGGGGCGAAACAGCCGATACCGTTGCGCATCCTTTTGCAGAGAGCTTATTGCCACACGTTGCATGATCGTGCTCGTCAGATTGGCGGGTTCCATCACAAGGGCGGTATTGTGCAAGGTATCCGCCACCTCCTCAAGCAAGCGCAATTCCTGCGTACACGTGGGACAAGTGGCGATATGGGTTTCTAACGCGTGCAGAGAACTCAGGGGAAGTTGGCGATCAATATATAATTGCAATTGTTGAACAGCTTTGGAACAGCGCATTGCTAACCTCTCGTTCTGGCGTTCCATTCGCGTTCAAATGACTCAAGACGTTCCTTGAGTAGATTACGAGCTCGGAACAAATGTGTTTTCACCGTGCCAATAGGCATCTTCAAAATCTCCGCCATCTCCTCGTAGGTCATCTCCTGGAGGTGGCGCAAAACAAGCACCATACGATACTTGGCAGGCAGGTTCGAGAGCTGCTCGCGTACCACTTCTTGACGATCTCGCGCCTCAAGTTCCGCGTTTGCCTGTTGATCAATATCTCGCTGTTCCCACGTCTGCTCTAATTCAAGTGCCGACTGTAAGCTTCTATCCCGTTTCCGTAATTCCAGTTGTTTTAAGCAGCAGTTATAGGCAATACGATACAGCCACGTAGAAAAGCTGGCATCGCCACGAAAAGAGGATAACCCTTGCCAAGCTGCTAAAAAGGCTTCTTGCGTCACCTCATTAGCCTCTTCATAATCCTGCAACATGCGGTACACGAGATTGAAGACGCGACGTTGATGATATTGCACTAGCAGAGCAAAAGCATCTTGATCACCGTTGCGACTGGCAATAACAAGCTGCACGTCATTTTGTTCAACGCTTGACGAAACACTATTTGGAATAGATATTCCTACACTACGTGGTTGTGTCACGACCGGCTCTCTCATACTTTCTTAGAGGATTATTTTAAGCAAGATGTTTCATTGGTTTCATTGGTTTCATAGTTTCCTGAAACTTTCTTTTCATCTTCTCTATCATATCATATCATATACGCAACCACCCATATCGTTGTTATATGCAACTATTCATATCGCTGTGAATACACATTAAGGATAGATCAGATTATGTCAGAAAATGTTATCGTTATCTTTCTGGGCTGGCTCATTGCCCTAGCTTTCTTCTTCGGCTTCATCGTCCTCTGGCGCTATTTGCAGCACCGTGAACGCATGGCCCTCATTCGCAGCGGCATCAACCCCGACAGCACACGCAGCCCATCCCGCAAGCGGCGCAGTCGCGGCCTCCTGCGCGCAGGCATGATTACAGGCATGATAGGTCTGGCACTCACCGTCGGCCTCTATCCGATTGGCTTTCTCTTGCCCGCGTACCTGACCACCACACCATTTCACCTCGGTCCATGGCTGCTCCCCGGCTTGATTCCGCTCGGAGTCGGTATCGCCCTCACGGGTAGCTATTACATGGAACAAAACAGCGCAGGACCAGACGAAGCAGAACAAGAGCCAAAAAAGCAACCCAAAACCACCAACATCACCTCCCTTGAAGAAAGAAGAGACAGAGGGCTCGGACAGCCGTAAAAATGAGTTTTTACAATTTTGTACTATTTGCTCCTAAACCACTTGACAGCTTAGAAGGATAGTGATATTATTCCATCCGTGCCGCACACACAGCTGAGCGGTATAAAAGATGCGAAGGCATCGGAAGAAGCCTTCCACCACAGACATGAGGTGGCGAGGCCGCACACTGAACAACTGAAGAGTGGTAAGAAAAGAGTCAAGTAACAAATAACCTGTCAAGGAATTTGATAAGCTTGTCACCAAAAAGCACATTGTACCTCAGCAGTGAGGTTACATATAAACAATTGGATGGCGAGTTTGATCCTGGCTCAGGATAAACGCTGGCGGCGTGCCTAACACATGCAAGTCGAACGTCCTCTTTGGTTTCGGCCAAGGAGGGAGTGGCGGACGGGTGAGTAACACGTGGGTTATCTCCCTTGAGGTGA
>JBBPYR010000041.1:0-10783 GCA_038199755.1 Ktedonobacterales bacterium
GCTAACGGAGCCTTCACCCTATCGCGGAGGGGCCTCGTCGCAAACGCGGGAAGACTACGCCAACGTGCAAGCTCACGAACAGCCGACATGCCAGGAATCTTACCCAACAGACCAAAGTTACGCGCGCGAATATACCTGCCACCCCATGTCAGCGGCAACTGCCCAATACTGCCAAGCCGTGTGACCAAACCGAAGAGACGTGGGTGAGCCATCAAACCGAAGACAACCTTTTTGATCCAGGGCAACCCCTTTGTCTCGGCAACGCGGCTCCGTACATTCAGAATTAAGCTCGGCAAGGGAATTTCGACGGGGCAGACCGTCTCACAGGCATTACAACTGACACAGAGGCTCTGTGGCCCTGCTCCCGCCTCAAGGCCATGCAGAAATGGCGTGATGACCAGACCGATAGCTCCACTATAGATATAGCCAAAGGCATGTCCACCCACCTGCTGATACGAGGGGCAAATGTTGGCGCAGGCAGCACAACGAATGCAGCGTAACGCATCCTTAAAACGAGGATCACTGCGCATCGCACTACGTCCATTATCGAGCAGGATAATGTGCATCTCTTTATCCGGCGTAGCTGGCCCAGTGATGAAGGTTGTATAACTTGTCAGTTGCTGGCCCGTGGCACTGCGCGCAAGCAGACGTAACTGCGTCGTAGCATCGGCGAACGTAGGGACCAGCTTATCGCAGCCAGCCATAACCACATGCACTGGTGGCAACGAAGTCACGAGACGCCCATTACCCTCGTTAGTGAGCATCATCACAGTGCCACTTTCAGCGATCAGGGCATTCGCGCCACTGATCCCCATACCAGCGTTGAGAAACGATTTGCGATGCTCAATACGGATCACCGCGACCTGCTCGGCCACATCCTCACGCGAAATCTCACGTCCAAGAGCTTCTGTCAGTATCGCACCCACCTGCTGCCGCGTTTTATGAATGATGGGCATCACCATATGCGAGGGGTGTTCATGGGCGAGTTGGGCCACCCACTCACCAAGGTCGGTTTCCACCGCCTTGACACCACGTGCTTCCAGGTAGGGATTCAGCTCTGTCTCTTCGCTCACCATCGTCTTCGACTTCACGACAAGCTCAATGCCTTTGCGTTGACACAGTTCATAAATGTAACGGTTGGCATCCTCGGCAGTACGCGCCTCGTAAATGATCGCGCCCGCAGCCTCTGCCTGCGCTTTAAACTGGGCAATCACTTCTTCCTGGTGCTCTATGGCATAATCTTTCGCGTTACGCAGTGACTTGCGCATAGCTGCAAAGCTGTAATCGGCACCATAATCTGCCTCCTCGCTGGCGAAAACTGTCGCACGGGATGCACGCCAGGAAGGGGCAAAACGTTCCAGAGCACTGTGCATGGCATCGTCTGCGAGTGCCTTTTCCAGGCGTTCCTCGAAGGGCTGATGCTCGTTCGTGCTCGTCGCCGATTCGTCAGTCACAAGCAGTTGCGGGGGTGTGACTTGATATTGATCTGTCACGATATAGCTCCTTCCGTACCCGCGACAAGCAGAACACACAACGTTTTTGGCCCTTGCACACCAATCGTCAGGGTGCGCTCAATATCGGCGGTGCGGCTTGGGCCTGTGACAAAAGACATATAATGCCGCTGTTCAGCACCTGCTTGTGCCAGCCGTTGCAGCATTGCAATCGCGTCATCAAGCATAGGAACAAGCATCTCCTCGCTTACCAGCACGAAGTGTGTCAGCGTAAGCATACTCACCACCCTGGCTGCAAGTGAATTTTCCGCGAGCAGAACAGAACCCGTCTCAGCAATCGCGAGTTCCGCGCCGGAAAGTCCCGCGGGCGCATCGGCAACAGTCGCAGGACTGCCAGCCTCGCGGATAGTGATGTCTTTCCTTTGCAGAAGTGGCAGGATGGCCCCCCACTGCGGATGCTGGTCAAAGCCTGGTGGAACCACCACTTCACCTGCGTTCAGGGCAGGATGGGCTGCAATGCAGTCCGCTGCTGCGGCTAAGTTTGCGACCTGATGAGACTCGCCACCAGCAGAGGAGAGCCGTTGCTGGAATTGCGTGAGCAGGTCTGTGTAGGTTGTGTAGCTCAACATCATTCCTCCTTATTCTTCCTGGTTGAACACAAACTCAGATTTTCTTAGTGGCGAGATGGCTCAAGTGGAGTGAATCTCCCCACTTGAGCCATCCCCTACAACAATTTCAAAATCAATGAGGAATGATCCAGGGGATCAGATATTGTTGAGCCATAACCAGTAAGCCTAGCAAGGTTGCCAGAATGATACTATGCTTAAAGGTCCGTGCGACTACCAGCCCTTCTTTACCAACCAGACCAGTCGTCGAAACGCCAGTGGTCACGGTTTGTGGTGAAATCATCTTACTCATGACGGCACCCGACGAATTCGAGGCGGCCATCAGCACGGGACTGAGGTTGAGCTGGTTCGCAGCCACCACTTGCAGGTTTCCAAAGAGCGCATTGCTAGAGGTGTCACTTCCACTCAAGAAACAAGCAATCCACCCCAGGAAGACCGAGAAGAAGGGGAAGATATAACCCACCTTCGAGATCGCCAGACCCAGTGTATAGGCCATACCGGAATAGTTAAAGAGGTACGCCAGGCCTATAATGAACATGACAGTCACAATGGCAAAACGGAGTTGCTTCCAGTTATCTCCCAGTGCCAGCCAAACCACTTTCGGGTTTGACCCTGTGGCTATCACCACCAACGCGGTGAGCGCAACGGCTAACAAGATAGCGGTGCCTGTACCCAGCGGCTGGAAGTTGTAGAGTGCGGCATATGGCTGATGGTAGAGCGTCAGAAAAACAGCCTTGTTGAGACCGAATATATTGAGTTTCGTCAATCCAACGTTACCAACTTTGAGGAATGTCCACAAAATCACGATACCACTCACCATCACCCAGGGTGTCCATGCCAGTAGAGCCTCTCCAAAGTTGGGCTTCCCCTCTGGAGCAGAAACTTCCCCAGTAGGAACGGGAACGGGAATATGCTCCTCGCCAATAGCTGTAGAGCCTTCGGTACTTAACCTTGTGCCAGCAAATTGTGCTCTATACTGCTCGATGTCACGCGGTTTCCAGACCTGAACAAAGGCTATGACACAGATCAGCGAAACGAGCGAGGCCAGCACGTCTGGCAACTCTGGGCCGAGGAAGTTAGAGACGAAAAACTGGGTCACGGCAAATGAGCCGCCAGCTACGAGTGCCACCGGCCACGTCGTTTTCAAACTGCGAAAGCCGGAGAAGATAGCAAGCGCATAGAACGGCAGGAACAGACTGAAGAACGGCAGTTGACGGCCAATCATCGCTGACAGCGTAGACGCATGCAAACCAGTCACTGTAGCAAGGGTAATCACTGGCGTACCCAATGCTCCAAAAGCTACAGGCGTCGTATTAAAGATCAGCGTCAGCGTTATCGCCTCCAGTGCTGGAAAACCGAGCGCGATGAGCAGTGCGCTACCAATGGCAACGGGGGTGCCAAAACCTGCAACACCTTCCATGAGAGCTCCAAAACAGAAGCCAATCAGGATCAGAAGGATGCGCTTATCCGCAGGCACGTTGAACACCATCCAGCGGCGGAAAAGTTCAAATTTGCCCGAACGCACTGCGATATTGTAGAGCCACATTGCATTCCAGACGATCCACATAACGGGCAACAGGGCAAAAAGCATGCCATTTACCGTCGAACTGGCGGCAAGGCCAATCGGCATCTGCCAGATGGTGACAGCAATAATCAAGCCCACAACGAGACCGGTGAGGGCCGCTTGCCAGGCGGGACGGCGTAGTACGCCAAGCATTACCAGTACGACCGCAATCGGAATCAATCCGACGAGAAAGGAAAGGAAGAGATTACCTGCAACGGGAGCAAGAATCTGATGGAACATCGCTGTTTCCTCCTTGAAATCAGGTGAGACGAACCTAACATAACCAATCAAAGCACAACAGAGTAGGAGATAGAACCGATCCTACAGAGAAGTATAATAACTAAAAGCGTTAAAAACAATACTTCTATGTCTCATTCTCATCACAATCTTTCATAATATATCATACAGATCATTAAAAATATTAGTACTAGTTATCAGAGTGCTTGGCGAAGAAACCTACTTTTCCTAGTAATTTATTCTGGAAATACTAAATATTATTGGCTTACGGAGGTACTTTATACCTTACTACACTCAAATGAGATACAAGGAAGTTGGCTTTTTATACCCTCTCAACAGGTAAAATGATATGATAACTTCCAATAGTTTATACTATTCATTTACGAGTTGGACATTGACAGAGAAGATTCTCATGTCCTATAATGGCACCGTGCAGTAGGACGACAAAACTCATCTCAAGTATCTTGCTCTTACAGGTTGGAGGATGCTCAGGGCAGTTGCAAAGCTGGCATTACCGATCATGTCACCTCCGTAGGGATGTAGGGACCAGCTTCAGCGCGTCCGCAGCCTGATTGATCAGGCGAGATTCGGCGGATCACTGGCCATAAATCGCCTGGCGGACGCGCTGAAGCTGGTCCCTACGGAGGTCGCAACAGTCATGACAGGAAAATCGGCACGGAAAGGGTGAAACAGCTATGACCAATAGGATAAAATCAGCAGAAGAAGGATACAGACCGGCGTATGAAACAATCGCAGAGAAAATAGCAGAGCTGATCACGTCTACCGAACTGAAGGCTGGGGATCGCTTACCAACCGAGCATGAGTTCAGTGAGCAGCTAGGGGTGAGCCGGACGGTGGTTCGTGAGGCGATCAAGGTGCTTGTGACAACTGGACTGGTCTACACACGCAGAGGTAGTGGCCTCTATGTAGCCAACAAGACATCCTCGCGGCAATCGGCAATGCTTGATGCACTCTCTCCGGTTGATCCCACCCAAGTAATCAGTCTTTACGAATTTCGCTTTATGCTTGAACCACCCGCAGCACGCCTAGCGGCAGAACGCATCACGCCGCATGAATTGCGTGCATTGCGCGAAGCAGTGGCCCTCAGCCAGCAAAGTGCGGAGAACCAGCAACGCCAGTTGTTCCGCGAGAGCGATGCCACCTTTCACTGTGTGGTGGCCGAAGCATCACATAATCCATTTCTCTCTTCTACCATCGCGATGACAACACGTACACAAGATTGGGTATTCGACATCGCAGCAGGACGCACCCAGGAATTACTGCTCACCTATGCGGAGCAACACGCGGAAATACTCGAAGCTATTCAGGAAGGCAAGCCAGACACCGCCGCACAAGCGATGCAATCCCATCTGGAATGGGCACTTTCTCATTCCAAACAAGAGGTGAGGCGACGGCTCGGTGTTGAAGCGGCAGAGTAAGCAAGCAGTTCTCGCAGAAACAGACTATAATACAAACAGAAAAGGACCATTCTGAACTTTGAACCCGGAGAACACACACATCTATGCCAAAGACTCCTATCGCCATCTTCACCATGCACACAGGTGGCGGCCACATCAATCTTGCACAATCCCTACAAGAACGGCTCTCCCGCAACTATGAGATTACGATTGTTGAGCCTCACCTCTCTATATTCAATCACTACTATGCGTTGCTGAGCCGTAACTTCATGGGCTTTTGGAACCTGCAATATAGCTTTTTCAACACGCCCGCCACCGCATGGTTTTTCCATCACGTCATGCTCATCCTCAGCTTCAGACGCATTAAGCACCTTATCGAACAGCTCAACCCTCAGCTCATCATCACCACTCACGCCCTGATCTCCTACGAACTTGCTTACGTTTTAGAGCGCATGCACAGGAAGATACCGTTGGTGTTTCAATTGACCGATCTAGAAGAGACACATCTTGCATGGTTTACAGAAAAGCACGCGGCTGCCTATCTTGCGCCAAGTCATGAAATTGTGGAGCAGGCTATCCAAAACGGTATTGACGAGGCGCGTATCTATGCCACTGGGCGGCCAGTACGTCAGCAATTTCTGCAAGTCTCTCTAGAGGCACGGACTGAAGTCCTGACAGCCCTTGGACTTGACCCAACCCTCTTTACCATTTTTCTGCAAGGCGGTGCGAAAGGGTCCGCGGGTATTGAGCGCACCGTGCAACGTATACTTACGGCTTCCACACCCATGCAAATTATCCTGGCTATCGGCAATAACAAGCAGCTCGCCACGCCTTTTATGCATACAGAACACCTGAAAATCCTCCCCTTCACCGCGACTATCGCACCATATATGGCTGCATCAGATGTAATCGTCGGCAAGGCGGGCGCGAGCTTTCTCAGCGAGGCATTTATGCTGGAAAAGCCCTGCATCATCACCAACTACTTGCCAGGACAAGAAGGTCCAACGCTACGCTTCATTGAGCATCATAACCTGGGGTGGCTCTGTCTAGAAGAGGAAAAACAGCAGAAGTTATTGACCGCCATCGCCAGCCAACCCTCTATGATGGCAGAAAAGCTTGCCAGCATTCGCAGCTACAAGGCATGGAATATGGAAGCAAATCAGCAGATTTCCGCTATCATAGAGAAGGTATTGGCCGATCATGCAAACCACTAGCACGTGCTAACACACCGCCTATGTGTTACAAAGCATTGGTTGTGTTACGCCAGTTTACTGTCGGTGCCATCAGCTGAGGATCAATACGATCTTTGTAATGTATCGCAAGCTTCATGAGCGATTCCAAAAGCGTCTCATGTAAAAGATGGGGTTCGAGGCCAAGGTCAAGCAATTTGGTGTGCATTGCATTATAGTAATGCTGTTCCTGCTCTACGCGTGGATTAGGGAGATATGTCACCTCTGCCCGTAGGCCGAGGGTCTTGCTGTGCTTCACGACCATCTCGGCCAATTCGAGCAAGGAAAATTGCTCAGTGATCTGGTTGAACACGCGATATTCACCCGCATCCGCTGGCGTAAGTACTGCTAGTTCGACGCAACGAATAGTGTCCCGTATATTGATGTAACCGCGTGTCTGACCGCCTCTGCCATAAATGGTGAGAGGATAGCCAGCTGCCACCTGCAAACAAAAACGATTCAGGGCCGTGCCATATACTTGGTCGTAGTCAAAGCGGGTTGCCAGCCGAGCATCCATGCGTGTCTCGTCAGTTTCAACGCCATAGACCACGCCTTGATTGAGGTCAGTGGCACGAATGCCCCAGATTTTGCAGCAGAACATGATATTGTGGCTATCGTGAACCTTTGAGTTCCCACACCAAACAGGCTTACCATTACGCCGAACCATGATGATACCATCACCTGGAACTTCGCAACAATATATCATGCCAGCATAATCTTCTACCCAATCATTAGGATCATCCGGCAGTTGATTAACCTGAAGAATAGTTGTCTTGGTGAAATTTACTCTGTACTCTATGTTTTTTGTCCATCCAATACCTCCTGTTCTATCTAGAACAGAGATATTGGCTGAAAGCCCTAGCTTAATGGCTAACTCCTGTACATCATCAGCAAGTTGCTTAGATGATGTATAGTAACGTCCATAGTCGCTATCACGGTCCATCCAACTACCATCACCAGACATCAAGGCATTAAAGAGGATTCTCAGTTGTCGCTTCGAGAGGTTGAATAGCTCATGCGGAATGTGTTTTGTGAGGCTGGTACCGAGTCTAGCAAGATAGACAGCAAGCTGAGTATTGAAGAGATAGTTCGATTTTTGATCGCGGTCTTTAAATGAGTACACATCATGTACGCACCCAAATGCAGCTGCAATTTTCTCAAAGACAGTATATATCTCGTCTAAATTTGCACCGACCTTCTGGTTAATGCATACACGATAGGGTAATTTTCTGTACTTTCCATTATCGACACTTCCTTCAGCGATATACCACCCTAAAAAGTGTAACCAATCATCCATTGGTATCTCAATATCTGGTGTCTTATGGTCAGCATCACTCAGAAAAGCGTGTCCTGGTACAGTAAACGTTTCACGCTCTTCTCCTTCCCACTCTGAAGTGAGATGATAGCGATTGTACTTGCCGAGAATATCCTTTGCTTCCTCAAACCGCATTGCTTCGGTGCCATCGCGTCGCTTGTATGAAGTTACCATGCGATGATTAGGAGTAACACAGAGGTCGAGGCGACGCTGCTCAAGACAATACATGGGACCTTCATAGAGGTATTCCATACGTGCGCTCGGCTTTGCATAGACTAGATGAGCATCGTCAAGTTGCCTAGTTGCGACCTCATCCTCGTTAGAAAGGTCCTTGAAGAGCTTCCATCCGTTACGTGTGAGTACCTCTGTCTGGTCATCGTAGCATAAATGATAAAAACTGCCTGGTTGTTTGGGGAAGGGCAGCGTATCTTTGCGTCCCTTATGCTGAACCTCGATGAAGCCCTCTTCGATATCTATGTTGGGGGTCCCATACTCGCCCATTGTGCCTAACTTGACGAGGTGACAATTCGGGGCAAACTCTTTGATGGCATAGAGCACATTCAGCGTTCCCACCACATTATTTACCTGCGTGAAAACAGCATGCTTACGATCAATCATTGAATAGGGGGCGGAACGCTGTTCCGCGAAATGTACCACCGCCTCCGGCTGAAATGCCTGAAATGCCGCTGCCAGCACATCATAGTCCGTCGCATCGCCAATATAAACATCAATGGTATGCCCAGAAATGTCGCGCCAAGTACGCACACGCTCGTGCAGTGTTTCTATGGGAAGCAAACTATTAAATCCGTGTTCAAGATCAAAGTATCGTCGTTGCAGGCTATCGAAAATGGCAACCTCGTGACCCTTTTGCGAAAAGTACAGAGCTTGCGGCCAACCCAGGTATCCGTCACCGCCCAGGACGAGAATACGCATGGACCCTCCATGTAATCAGTTAGTAGCCAGACATGAGCCGTTGCACACATCTCTTTTTAGAGTGTACAATCTCTCACCACTTTATATCAAATAGCAGACTGCCAATAGTAAGCTTTCCTTCAAGAAGAAGCAAAAGCTTACTATTGGCACGAGCAAGCAGTATTAAAAAGATACATGACAAAGGAAACGCTGTCCCTATGGCCCAGTGTATCCACACACGCCCATACGGGGAGAATTCACGACTGGGAGGAACCCCTGTGGGGTAAACGGGCGAGTGCTTTTGTGCGCCCCTGTTGTATCGTCGTATCATGCGGTGCAATCTTTATAGCTTGCTCGTAAGTATCAATCGCCTCTTGATAGCGGCGCAAGCGGAGCAGCACGCTCCCTTTCGCAGCATAGGCGGACACAAAACGCGGTGCTAGCTGTGTCACCCGATGATATGCCAGCAACGCTTCCTCTATCCAGTTTAAGCTATAGAACGCAATATTTCCCTTGCTCATATACGCGGTTGCCATGTTCTCGTCCAACTCGGTTGCCTGCTCATAAGCGGCAAAAGCATCCGTATAATGGCGAAACGTCCAGAGCAGGAACCCTTTATTCACATGGAAGAGTGCAACCGTGGGGTCAGAGTGTACAGCTTGTTCAAAGGCGGCAAAGGCCTTTTTCCGTAGGCCCAGCTGATAGAAAATGCAACCCTTTCCATAAAATGCAGGACCACATTGGGGTTGCAGACGCAGAGCCTGCTCAAAATCGGTCAGGGCCTCTTGATAATACTTCAGATAGTAGAGCATGGTGCCTTTATTTACATAGGCATCGGCACTATTCGGATCAAGGAGGAGCACACGCTTAAAGGCGGCTAAAGCCTCTTTATACTGTCCACTTTTCGCATAGGTCTCACCATCGACGAACCACAATTCTTTCGTTTTCTGCGGAACGGAAGGAGAATGTAACATGCCATGTTCTGAGGTAGCATTTTGCAGTTGTTTTTGCTTCGCCATCGCTCTCACCCCAAGAGGATTTGTGGGCAGTTCGAGTATATCATACACAACAAGCCCCAGACATAAGTATACCTCTTGCACCTTCAAAAAGCCACGTTTGCGATCCGACAAGCAACACAGATGCTGCCTTGACATCATCCCTCTCAAAAACGTATCCTATATCTACCCGCTTCATTTTATGAAGTTATGTGTTTCTACATTCCACGTATCTGTCTATACTCACGAGAGGAGCATATTCCCGCAATGACGACCCTAGAAAATAGTACAGCGGTAACGATTAATGTACATATAGACCCGCTCTGTCCGCTCGCATGGCGCACAGCTCTGTGGCTCCGCGAAGTTCACCAGGTTCGGCCAGTACAGATTGTTTGGCGATTATTTAGCCTGGAGATAGTCAATCGCAAAGCAGATGCAGAGCCGGATTATGTAAACGGCTATGGTTGGGCAGCCTTACGCTCGCTCGCTCTGGCACGCAGCAAGGGCGGCAATGAAGCCTTCGAGAAGTTGTATGTTGCGCTGGGTAATGCACAACACGGACGAAAAGAGAGTATCCGTGAAAAAGAGGTAGTGGCAGCCTGTGCGCAACAAGCTGGTCTGGGTGCGGGCTTTGTTGACGAGGCACTGGCCACCGACAGCACCATTCAAGATGTGCTGAACGACCACCAGGAAGCGGTACAACGCTATCATGCCTTTGGCGTGCCAACACTCGCCTTCGAAGGCTCAGACGTTGGCTTCTATGGGCCAATCATTCATAGCGTTCCCAGCGGTCAAGAGGCGGCAGAGCTCTGGGACTACACGTCCTGGGCGCTACGCCAGCCCAATCTCTTTGAGTTGAAACGCGACCGCGCACAAACACAATGGGGACCAGTGGCGGCAGACTAATTCTCTTTCAATAAGCACAAGAGCAGGGAAGTGGTAGCCGCAGGGTTCCACATACCTGCGGGTGTGCGTTTGCTTTTATTGTTGTTTATTCAAGAAACGCTACATGCGTACCAAACCTTCAGTCACCATA
>JBBPYR010000042.1:0-23751 GCA_038199755.1 Ktedonobacterales bacterium
GCATCAGGAGCGTGTAGCTTCACTGCCAGGACGCTGGTCTCGACGACGCTGGGCAAACAGGCCATTGGAAGCTTGCATGTGGGAGACAAGGTCTGGGCCTATAATCCCAAGACCCACAAAATGGAGCAGCAACCCATCGTGCAGGTGTGGGTCCATCCCGATCATGACCTGGTTGATCTTACCATCACAACCACCATACAGACGATCCATGGCCTTGTTCAGCATAACGAGGTGGTACATACCAACCAGAAACACCCCTTCTTGACCATCGAGAAAGGCTTCTTGCCAGTTGCTCAGATCAAGGTGGGCATGCATATGCTGCGTGCTGATGGCAGTCTTGGCGTCATCACGATCTGGAAGAGTGTCCCTGGAACCAAAACGATGTATAATCTAGAGGTTGCCCAGGATCACACCTTTACCGTTGGTGATGGGCAGTGGGTGGTTCATAATTGTGACATAGGCAACTTAGTAAATCAAGAGGCACACGATACAGCTACTAAAATAGCAAATGCATTTAATGATCAACTAGATGACACGACCTTAGGAGGAGCTTGGAAGGACAAACATGGTCAAAGTTCTGGCTTCTGGGAAGACCAGCAAAGGGATATTGATCATCTTGAAAAGGTTGAGAATGCACTACGTGGAATAGGGAAAAGAGTATCAAATTTAGAGAGACTGCTGAAAAGTGGAAAACTCTCTGAAGCAGATCAATGCATTGTTCAGTGTATTGTTGATAAGGCAAAACCTGCACTTGAGAGTGCTCGTCAAGCCATTTCCTCTAATGAGTGGAATCCCCCGTCTTCTTTTCCTACATTTCCTTGATGACGGGAAGGACTATGATAGACGATACGATTGAAAGGAGTTTTATGAAGTTTCTCAAGAGTCAAGAGGAACTCAGACAATTATTACACGCTCTCCAACAGGGACAATTCTCGCAGCCGGAAATCTATAGAGCATTGGTTGCCTTTGGTAAGAACAATTTCAGAGAGGCAAGAGCTGAGGTGGAACAACTTCTCACCCATGAAGATGCAGAGATACGTTATACTGCGCTGAATGTTCTTGCTTTTGACTGGGTCATTAAAGAACATTGGCGAACCGCCCTTGACGTTCTTCGCCATGATCCTGATGATGATAATCGACTGCAAGCTGCAAATGCGCTGGGCGCTCTCAGACACGATACTCAGGATCGCGACTTACTGAAAGAATTGGCACAGGTCGTTCGCAATGAACAGGATGATCCTTTCGTCCGAGAGGCGGCATATCGAGCGATGAAAGCAATTCTTCATTGGACCCTCAGTGAGCAATTCCCCCGTGAAATGAAACCTCTTGACTTTTCAACCGATGTGGATTGGAAATTCGTGGATGAGTACTTATAGCCTCTAGCTTGAGGTTGCTCGATGACGAGAGGGGAGCGCACTCTTTACAAAGAGTGCGCTCCCCTCTCGTCACGGCGAGACCGTTTCTGGCTGAGGAGCTTCTGCTCACAAGGAATGGCAATGTTCGTCTTTGGCAGGCAATAGAAAGAAGGAAAGAAGATGCTCAGGCGCGCTCTTCCCACTCCTCAGAGGTGAGATGCGGCGGAGCGTATCTTCCTCCATGCGCTCCTCGCAAGCCTCAACCCAAACGTGGATGGTGAGGCCAAGATGCCATAGTGATACGAACGGTACCGCAATGGCTTGTATCAGGAAAGAGACACTGTTTTTGCTCAATGATCGAACCTCGGTTCGATCTGATCTGAGTTCACCACATATTTATAGAAAGTGTTTCTGCTTTTGAATCCGGTCATCTGCATCATCTCGGCTATGGTGTTTTGTTTAGCTGCATACAGTTCTTTCGCACGGGCCAGATTTCGTGGTTCTATTTTCTCTGTCGCCTTTGGCCTACCGCCTCGTCTGCCCCGTGCGCGTGCAGCCTCTAACCCCGCCTGGGTGCGTTCACTGATCACATCCCGCTCAAACTCCGCCATTGCCCCGATGATATGAAACATGAGTTTGCCTGTCGAGGTCGTGGTGTCGATATTCTCGCTTTCCGGCTTCGTAACTCAATGCCCCGTTCCCCCAACATGGTCACGGTTTCGATGAGTTGCTTGAGTGATCGGCCTAAGCGATCAAGCCTCCAGACGACAATCACGTCCCCTGTACGCGCCATATCGAGCATGTTGAGGAACTCTGGTCGATCAAAGCGTTTCCCACTCCTTGCCGCCCTCCTGACGCGAAGCGTAGCGCGCAAGCGCGTTGGAGGGCGGAATAAGGATGTGACTCATTTTGTCGATAAACACTCGCTCACAGTGTTCCTTCTGCATGGCGTCTTCCTGTAATGCTGTGGTTTGTTTGTCTCGTGATACTCTGATATAGCCGATTTTCATCGTGGTTTTCTCCCTTGCGCTGTATGCGGATGGGCTAATTGTACAAGAACTCATCTCATTGCGCACGTTTTTCTACGTTGATTTACGGATGGCACTAGGAACACTGTTTTGGGCTTCCACGAGGAGATCCAGAGGTATGAATGGATGAGTACAAGAAACGTCCGTTTTCCGGACGGCTCCCAACTCCTTTGCGCGTGTGGGCGGCAAGCTCTGCATGCTGGAGCCAATTGTCCTACCATGGTGTCCTATCATTGTCATCCCTTCACTTCCTCCTTTAGGATAGTCACATTGACCCACCTCTATGAGCCAGACAATGACTCTCGTCATAGAAATATCGGTGTGGGCAGGAGGCAATCACCTTATGACTTCGATTGAGCGAACAGCCTATCCTCGTTTCACCCGTGCCCCCTCGGTGAAGGAGTTACGGGATATTTACACACCAACTGCTGGTGATGTCGCGTTTGTGGCAACGAAAGCACGTGGACCCTCCCAAAAGTTTGCGCTGATGATCTTACTCAAAGTTTATCAGCGTCTGCATTATTTTCCTGAACCACAAACCATTCCTGGATCAGTGATCAGTCATATTCGAGCCGTTATGAAGTTAGAAGCCGATCTGGTGCCCGACATTTCCCCGGCGACGCTCCATCGCTACCATGTGGCCTTACGAGAGTATTTGGAGATTACGACTCTGGGAAAACAAGCCCGCCACGTCGCTACCCGTGCCATGCACACCGCCGCCCAAGTTATGAATAATCCCGCTGATCTCATCAATGCTGCTATCGAGATGTTGCTTGCCGAGCACTGTGAACTACCCGCCTTTAGTACTCTGGATCGCTTGGCCCGACGGATGCGCACCCTCGTCAATGGGGGGATTTATCAAACCATTCTCGCGAAACTGTCGGACGTCGATCAGCAAGTGCTTTCTGGTTTGCTGCGTGCCGAGGAATCTTCTGCGTTTACTTCCTTCAATCGGATCAAAGAAGCACCCAAAAGTGCCACCCTCACCCATCTCGATGAGTGGCTCTCTCGCCTCATCTGGTTGCAATCCCTCGGCACGACTGGGCGTTTGGTTGAGGGTATCCGCTCGACGAAAATCAGTCACCTCGCCGAAGAAGCACGAGCCTTACATGCGTCAGATTTCTCGGACTTTCTGCCCCCCAAACGCTTTGCCCTTCTCGTGTGCCTCATTCACCAGGCAACCATCTCGACGCGAGATGAGATCGTACACATGTTTATCAAACGCATGAGCAAGCTGACCACCAAAGCGAAAGAGGAGTTGGAGCGGCTGCGCAAAGAGGATCGCACCACCACAGAACACCTCATTGACGTCTTTACCGAGGTCTTGCAGACCAACACGGAAACGCCCAACGTGGCGGAAGCAGGAACACAGATCCGCAAAATCCTTGCTGCTGCCGGAGGGACCGCACTGTTGCTCGAACAGTGCGAACAAGTGAGCGCTCATCATGGAGATCGCTATCAGCCCTTGGTTTGGCGGTTTTACTCCTCACATCGTAGGGCTCTCTTCAGCGTCATCAAAACGCTCGATCTTTCCTCAACCACCTCAGACCAAACCCTCATTAATGCGATGAATTTCATCATTGCCCATGAGCATGACCCAAAAAAATATCTAGAAGCAACGCTTGATCTTTCCTTTGCCAGTACAAAATGGCAGCGCACGGTGATGATCCGACGCAAACGCAAGAGTTGGCATATTCGCCAACACCTGGAAACCTGTGTGTTCTCCTATGTGGCTGAGGAACTCAAGACGGGCGATCTATGTGTGGCAGGAACAGAACAGTTTGCGGACTATCGTGACCAACTTCTGAGTTGGGAGGAATGCAAACCCAAACTGGCTGAGTACTGTCAGAGCCTCAAATTTCCCATGACGGCTGAAGGCTTCGTCGCGCATCTACGATCATGGCTGACCGAGGTCGCAACAGAGGTAGACCGAACCAGACCACAAAACCACGAATTAGTTCTGAGTGAGAAAGGGGAACTCGTACTCAAGAAACTGCGTGCAAAAGCCACACCTGCAACCCTTGCACAATTGGAAGAGGCCTTGGTTGAAAAGATTCCTGAGCGACACCTGCTCGACGTGCTTGCACGTATTGATCATGTCACGGGCTTTACTCGCCATTTCGGTCCTCTATCCGGCAGCGAGCCGAAAACACCTGATGCCAGAGAACGGCATCTGCTCACGATCTTCGCGTATGGCACCCATCTTGGGGCCAATCAGATGGCCCGTCATCTTAAGGGGGCACTGACTGCCGACCAGCTGACTCACCTCAATCACCGCCACTTCACGGTCGCAAAACTGGAGGCAGCACAACGCGATATTATTGATCGGTTCCATCGGTTTACGCTACCACGCTACTGGGGTGATGAGAAACGGGTCGCTGCCGACGGAACGCAATACGACCTCGCCGAAGAGAATTTGCTCGCCGAGAAACACATTCGCTATGGAGGGTTTGGAGGCATTGCCTATCATCATGTGAGCGATCTGTATATTCTGCTCTTCAGCCATTTTGTTGCCTGTGGGACGTGGGAAGCCATCTACATTTTGGATATTCTCATGCGCAACCAATCCACGATTAAGCCAACCACCATTCACGCGGATACCCAAGGTCAAAACCTCCCCGTGTTTGGCCTCTCCTACTTGTTGGGAGTAGAGCTGATGCCGCGCATTCGTAACTGGAAGGAGTTGAAATTCTATCGCCCATCCAAAGAAACCCATTACGAGCATATCGACGCGCTCTTTGGGGACAATGTGGTGGATTGGGATCTGATCCAAACTCATTGGCAGGATCTCATGCGCGTCGTTCTTTCCATCCAGGAAGGGAGAATGTTACCATCCATGCTCTTACGCAAGCTGACGACCTATAGTCGCAAGAATCGCCTCTATCAAGCATTTCATGCATTGGGAACGGTGGTACGGACAACCTTCCTCCTCACGTTCATTTCTGATGTCAAACTCCGTGAAGTGATCCATCGCAGTACGAATAAAGTCGAACAATACAATGCCTTTGAGGATTGGATCACGTTTGCCTCAGCGGGAACAATTTACGAACGAGCGTACGCCGAGCAGGAAAAACGCATTAAATACACAGGGATTCTTGCAAATTGTATTATGTTGGACAATACGGTCGAGATCAGCACTGCTCTGAATGCACTCGCCAAGGAGGGGTTAGTCCCAACCATTGATGAATTGGCTGCGCTCTCCCCCTACCAGACCCGGCATATCAAGCGCTTTGGCAATTATGAACTCGATCTCTCAGCAGTCCTTCCCCCGATTACGGATGATCTCACATTTGCGATTGAGCCCCCTCCACAGGCGGATATCGTTGAGGCGGGTCGAGATATGTCTCCACAAATAGAGAGCGACCCACCTGTTGGCTGAGTATCCCCGAGACAGAAATACGCAGTTTGCTCGGTCATTTTGAGCGAGGCACTTGTCATCCCCTGGGAGAAGTGCCTCGCTCAAAATGACCGAGCAATATAACAAATTGCTTTATGATAGAATTTTACACGTATCCTGGGCCTACCTCGTTATCTGTTGGGGCAAAGTGAGTTCAAGTCTAGGCATCATAAACGGAAGTCCTTCGCCCAGGTGCCCAATGATCACTTGCAAGTCTGGGTAGCGATCAAAAGCACCGCTGAGTACAATGCGCAAAACGTGAATAGCGGTTTCGATATGCCAGCCCCAAGATGAGTTTGCCAGAGCGGACGCTATCACAGGGGCGAAATTGCCTGTATAGGAGGCTGCAACTACCGCCTGTGGAGGTTGTGTTGGGTGGAGGTAGAGCGGCACATGGAGAGCTTCGGCGCGTTCCAGAATCGGCCAGAAAAAAGGATCGTCCAGGTAACGCCCCCGGACGTGACCATTGATGAGCGCTCCTTTGAAGCCATAGGTTTGCACCGCACGCTCTAGCTCATCAGCAGCAGCTACAGGGACGGGAGTTGGGAGTGTGGCAAACCCAGCGAGACGCTCTGGATGGCGGCGTATAGCTTGCGCGAGGAAATCGTTTATCTCGCGTGCGTGGGTGATGGACTCGGCGGCATCGAACTGTTCTGTGCCGGGAGCAGTAAGAGAGAGGACCTGTACATCGATGCCGGCCGCGTCCATATTAGTGATGCGGCGTTCGTCAAGATCACAGAGGAGTTCAGGCACACCTCGCATTCTTGTCTCAGGTCCTTGGGCTCGCTCTTTCAGAGAACGCCCTGGACCATCCATAAAGGTCGGAGTCGCGTAATGTTCTTCTAATGTGATTGTTCGTATCGTCTTAGCTTGTTCTTGTTGAGGCATAAGCGTTTCCCAGCTTTCTTCACTGATATGTATGGGGCCCGCATATCCAGACCCGAAGATTGTACGATCAGGATCGGATACGCTGACGCCTCCTTCGTCGACCGCATTGTGTGTATCTGGTAGGTGTTTCACTACAGAAGCCGCGTCGTGCTCTATTGGTGCTCAGGCCCCACGGGCTCGGTCGATGATAGCATCCGCTTCTGGTCGATTAATGGACACACCGCGCCAGACCACATGCTGATCAGGTCGCACAAGGATCAGCGAGGCGTCGTAGAGCGTTTCGAGTGTCTGACCACGTAGCTCAACAACGGTCAGCGGCACACGACGGGCCGCAGTGGACTCGATAAATGGGGTCACGTTGGCGTCATCGCGGAGCCGCAGCAGCGACAATCCGTTTCCCAGTTGATCATAGAGCGAGGCTCCCCCTGATAACCAGAGATGCGGCAGACGCGCCCCTGGTCGCGCTGTTGGCGAATATGCCTGACCTTCGGGAAGAGGAGGTGTGCCGTCGTCAACGATCACTGGCGAAGCATCGTACAGGTAGCCGAGGACCAGTCCCAGGCTGTGGAACTCGCGGTCTTTGGTTGCCTGAATCACCTGAGCGGCTACACGCCGCGCTTGCTCACCAACGAGGCCTGGATCGTCCAGGTTTGCCTTGCCCAGTTCAGGAGCGAGTACGCTCATATTCGCGACTGCCTCCCGAATGGTGCGCTCGGCAATAGGTCTGCGTTCCACCTCATAGCTTGCGAGCAGATCATCTCCTCCCCAGCCTTCAAGGACCGCTGCCAGTTTCCAGCCGATGTTCACGGCATCGCCGATACCTGTGTTAAAACCATGTCCACCCCAGGGCGGATTGAGATGTGCGGCATCTCCGACCAGGAAGACACGACCGTTGCGGTAGCACTCCGCCAGTAACATGCGTGCTGTCCAGGGGTCGGTTCCCAGCACCTCAGCATCGATCTCATTTCCGACAAGGCCACGAATCAGAGCATATGGATCGGCCAGCCCGATCTCAGCAGAAACGCCATTAGCAATGGCCCACCACTGATCCTCCATATCCATCCGGCCTAGAACGCCAGGGCAAGCCGGATTGAGCACCCAGTAGTGAACCGCGGGACCGTGGGATTGTCGCTCGGCCAATCCCGGTGCGCGGAAGACCATGCCGAAGTTCGGACGCTGATCTGAGGTCCCCACGTAGTGGATGCCGATGGCAGCTCGAACGACACTCCGCGCTCCATCGCAACCCAACACATAGGATGCCCTGAGCTGTCGATGTTCTCCCTGCTCGTTCACGATAGTCGTCAAGACGCCGTCATCATCCTGTTGAAGGGTGTGCAGCGACCAGCCCAGGCAGAGGTGGCATGACTCTAGATCGCTGACTGCCTCTCGCAACACCTCCTCGACCAGGGGCTGGGCAATCTGCTGGCCGCTCTCTGCAAAGACATCAGTGCGCTCTCGTGAAAGACCGAGGCAGTTGGTAAAACGCATTACCTCGTGACCAAGCAACGTGGTGCAGAACACGACATCCTGCGACCAGTCCACCTTGAGGGGTGCTACCTCGCGTATGCGCTGTGCTAGTCCCCACCTGCGAAAATGTTCCATCGTCCGCACATTGGCCGTCTTGGCACGTGGCCTGAGCCGAGAGACGACGCGCCTCGGCTCCACAATCAGGCACTGTACACCTCGCCGTCCTAACTCAACAGCTGCGCTCAGACCTACCGGGCCACCGCCGACGATGAGGACAATCGTCTCCTGGGGAATAGCTTGACTTTTGTCACTCGTTTCTCTCGTCGTCATGGTACGCTCCTCACTTTATTTAGATGCATGTGTGAGAACTTTTACTACAGGGACCTGGATGTGCTCTTTTAAGAGCATTTATTCTCATTTTCTTTTCATGTGTCCTTTTCAGGGAGTACCATCAGCAAGCCACTGAGCAAGCCGAGATTTTTGAGAAACTGGAGCAATTACTTTTCGCACTCTGGTCCAGGCTCATATTTCCATAAGAGATGTCCCACAAGCCTTGTCGAAGTCAAGCAGCCAACCAGCAGAGCTGTAGTGAGTAGGGGACGATGCCCAGACCGAGGAGGAGACCAGCACGAATCATCAGTCCCCCATTGAACACTACCCTCTGCTCTGGTCATGGGATACCCGCTACTGCAACCATGTAGGGCGTCCACCGGGCTTGCTAAATGCTTCCCATCCACCATAGATGAAGATACCGGAGAGAAGCAAGCGTGTTAGTGCTCGTATCATCAGTGTGTCTCTTCTGTCTCTTGCATGGGTGACAGTTCACGTATCGGTTCCGAAGCAAAGGTGTCAAAGGCACTACTGCGCTTAGGAAAATCGGTGGCCTCGAACGCAAATATCTCGTATTCAGCCAGACCCTTCTGTTGATAGGGATCTGTAGTCAGAATCTCACGCAGCTCTTGCTCGCTGGATGCTCGTGCTACAACGATTCCTCCGATTGCGGGATCTCGCCGTCCTGAAACGAGAAATCGTCCAGCTTCATACTGCCGCTGTACCCACGCGCTATGCAATGCAAAAGAGCGGTTGACCTCATCAAGCGGTCTTTGGAAACGAGAGAGCAAAACAAACATTCGCATAGTATCTCCACTTGAATTGCTAAGAACGCCATGTGGCTTTAAGACCATATAGGCCCGAACAAATGTCTATACATTTCATGTTCATACCCGTGCAAATACTGTCCAAGGCTGCGTGTTAGGTCTGCAACATCCTCTCATAGGTAGAATTGGCGGAGAGGCGACTCAAAGGTTGCATGAGTTCTCCACATATCACCACGACTATAATGGAGAGCGTGGGTCGCCGATTGGTACATGCAGATCAAAAGGTTCAGAGGGTTGAAATTCACCAGCATATGCTCGCTCGTGCAGTTCGGCGAACGAGGCTCCCACCTGATGTGCCGCGATCATCTGCTCAGGATCAACAGGCATACCAATGGGGTTTGCAGCAAATTGCGGCGAGGTACGCATCCACTCGCTGGACTCCTGCCAACTCTTAAAGTTATCAACTTGCAGTTCAACGCTGTTGCCGTCAGGGTCCTCATAGTAGAAGGACATGGTCAGACCATGATCGAGACTGGCGTGTGGTTTAATGCCCAACGCCTTCAGGCGCACATAGGTGTCGAGCAGGTCCCCCATTGCTGGGTACTCGAAAGCACTATGATGGAAGCCCGTGTGCATCAACTTGTCAGAGTCCTCGCTCAAATAGGGCGAGACCAGTAACGCGAGACGATGGTTGGCCTCGTCGTTGGTGAGCCAGGCTCCACCAGGAAAGTAATAGTTTACTGTCATGCCCACTACAGTGCTGTACCACTCAATCATTTCGTGCAAGCGTGACGTCTTCAGATTGAAGTGGTGCAAAATAGGCGTAACGCGCTTCGTGTTCTCAGAAACGTGTGACATTCCTTTTCTCCTCTCAGGTGTTGAGATGAAAGACTTCTCTTCTATGAGACATGTCTCTCCAGTGAGATGGACTCACCTCTTTTTATTTTGCTGCTCCGCGTGATACGCTGCCGCCGACGTACGTCCGAGTATCCACAACGGGATTGCGAAGCTGTCCAATGCCCTCGATTTCGACTTCAACGACATCCCCATTCCGTGCCGGTATGAAGCCGATAACTCACCAGTTGCATGACAGCATTCCTCTTTCTAAAGACTGGCTCGATTGAGTTGATAGACGATGCACTCCTCGACAAAGGCGAGGATTTTCATGTAGAACGCGCGAGCCAGGGTATGTAATTCTACTGAATGACCTGCCAGGCGCTGCACGCCGACATCGACAAAGGGCGCGGCAGAGAACATGGCAGCCACATGGCTGAGTGCTGCTGCATCAGGCCGCCAGAGGTGATCATATTCAGGCACGATGAACTGAACAGGAACCCGCACCTGCGCGGCGACTCCGGGCAGGCGTGCGCCCCATCTCTGGGCCTCCGCAAGTTCTATCGCGGCAGTGGGAACGTCGCGCTGTGGATCATAGTGAGCCTGCTCTTCTGGATAGGACCAGGGGGGTCCGTACATAGCCCTAAGTTTGATCGCAATATCCATCATCACGGTCGGCGCGTCACTGACTAAAGACGCAAAGGCGACCTTGGTCTGCTCATTATAGAGCGCGCCGGAGCCAGTCATGTTCATCCCAAGCAGACGCTCATGCGGCTGTTCTGCAGCGAGCAGCAAGGAGATCATGCCCCCGATGGAATGACCAATCAAAAACATCCCAGCCGATTGCTGACCATACGTATGCCAAATCTCCGAAAGTGCCTGTCGGAGGATGGGAACCTGACCATCGAACGAAAGTTGGTCTTGTGGAACAGAAGTAGCTGTCCCATACCCAGGTCGGTCAAGAGCAAGAATCGAATAGCCGAGTGAAGCGCAAAACTCGAGTAACTGTGACGGAGCAGTATCAAAATATTTACTCGAATAGGTCCCACCATGGAGTGCGACGAGCAGTGCTCTTGGCTGACCATTCGTCGCTGGAAGAAAACGTCCTGAAAGCTCGATAGTACCTGCACGTATGCTAACCGCTTGACTCGTCATCGTGTTTCCCTTTCCTTCTCTTTACTCAATCTCAGCAATAGGTCCACATTAGGAAGAAGCTTGAGGAAAGCGAGTTGACCCAGCCAAACCAAGGTTGCTGTTCTCTGTTCGATCATGAGAGATTTCCTTTCACTGATGCCATTCAGCCAGTAACAAGGTAACATCTTCGTCCTGCCTTCTTTCCAATCCACGCTCCTTTTAGCACAGATTTCCTTGTCGAGTGCCTACCTCCTTTCTCTTTTTGCTCGATAGAAATACTCGAGCATTATGCATTATGCATAATATGTATTGAACCCATTCAAACCGTAAGTTTAAAATGCACGAAAATGATGATAGTACGTCTAATATCATTATTTTCTCTACTTTTCCTCTGGACAAAATGGGTTGGAATAGTATACATTATGCATAACGCATGGAACGATTGTCAAGAGGGAGAGCATAACGCTTATGAATTTGATAGCCGCAACTAGGAAGAGTAATGCGAATGGGACGTTTACGAAGCTCACAATAGCGGAGCAGATTGCAACAGCTCTTCGCCAAGAAATCGTCACGGGACAGCTTCCGCCAGGGACGCGGTTGCTCCAGATAGAGACCGCACAACGCTTCGGGGTGAGTACGACGCCTGTCCGTGAGGCTTTCGGGCTCTTGCAACGTGATGGTCTGGTGCAGATAGACACGCATCGAGGCGTGACCGTTTTCTTACCGACCGTCCAGGACTTGATCGAACACTACGAGATTCGTATGGCACTGGAGATGCTGGCTGCTGAGAAAACAGCCAGATGTTTTCACGCTGGGGATGCGCCTCCGCTTGCTGCTCTCCTCGATGAGATGCGTGACACTAGTGATGCCATTTTTTATGTTGAGTGCAATCAGCAGTTCCATGTGAGATTGTATACCCTGTCGGGACGTTCGCGGCTGGTCACCATGATTGAGGAATTGCGGAATGCCTCGCTTGCCTACAATCATCTCTATGCAGCGGCTGACGTTCCCAGAGATGCACATCGTCTCGATGCCGAACACCGTGAGATTCTTGCAGCGTGCCAGGCCAATGATCCCGTTCGTGCTTCAGGAGCCGTGCGCCACCACATTCAACAGACGATTGTACATGTCACGAAACTGCTTGAGCAGGAAGCCAATACAGAAAAAGGATAAGAAGCATGAAAGGATATGAAGATATTCGTTTCGGGCAGGATGGGTCTCCACCAGAGACAACCAGTCCCGATATATGGCCGTTATCTCCTGAAGAGTATTCCATTCTCGACGCCATTCAGCAGCGTGTCCTTTGGCTCTGTACACTCATGATTCATCATGCAAATAATGTACGGTCGAGCAGGGATGATCTCAAGGTTGGAGGCCATCAGGCATCGTCGGCCTCGATGGTTTCTATCCTCACCGCCCTGTATTTTCATTATCTGGATGCAGCCGACAGAGTGAGTGTAAAACCGCATGCCTCACCAGCCTACCATGCAATCCAATATCTCTTAGGGAATTTAGATCAGCACTACTTACGGACACTTCGGGCCTTCAATGGTCTGCAAGCCTACCCAAGTCGAACAAAAGACCCTGACCCGATTGATTTTAGCACAGGGTCAGTGGGTCTGGGAGCAGTGGCTCCCGCTTTTGCAGCCGTGGCTCACCGCTACGCACAGAAGCACTTTGGTCAGGTGACTTCCCATCGTTTTGTCGCAGTCATTGGTGATGCGGAACTTGACGAAGGAAGTGTCTGGGAGGCGACTATTGATGAAGCGTTGCAAGGATTGGGAAACGTTCTGCTGATTGTCGATTTGAATCGGCAAAGTCTGGATCGCGTCGTGCCAGGTATCCGCGCAACACAGTTGAAACGGCTGTTTCAGGCAGCAAATTGGCAGGTCGTCGAGGCGAAATACGGACAACAGTTGCAGCACGTCTTTGCACGTCCAGGTGGGAAAGCATTACGGCAGCGTATCGATGAGATGAGCAATGAGGAATATCAGAGTCTGCTACGCCGACAAGGAGCCGACATCCGCACTCGCCTCACTCACCCGTTTGGTTCTGAGGATGCAGAGGACCAGGACATCGCGCATGCGCTGAGTGAGGCACCGAATGAACAACTTCCCGCACTCCTGAGCAACCTTGGTGGGCATGACCTCAACAGCCTCCTCTCGGCCTTCTCACAAGCCGACCACAATCAGGAAGTCCCGACGGTTGTCTTTGCGTATACCATTAAAGGCTGGGGGCTGCCCTTCGCTGGCGAGGCGCTCAACCATTCGATGCTGCTCAGTGTCGAACAGATGACACGGCTTCAGCAAGCAATGGGCATTGCAGATGGACACGAATGGGACGCATTTAGCCCGAACTCTTTCGAGGGCCGTTGGTGTCAAAGAGCGGCCCAACGGTTGCAGCGTGAAAACGAGCAACGCCATCCACTACTTGCATCGGAAGTAATTCCCCCTACTATTGACCTTTCCTATCCAGATAAGCTTTCGACACAGGAGGCGTTTGGTCGTGTGTTACCCAAACTTGCGGACCTTCCTTCTCTCGGCAAGCGTCTCGTATCTGCCGCGCCTGATGTTGCTGTCTCGACTCACCTGAGTACCTGGGTCAGCAAAGTCGGCGTCTTCTCATCAACTCCCCATCCTGACTATCAGGAGGGAATGCAACGCCTCATTCGCTGGCAACCGAGTCCTACTGGGCAGCATATTGAGTTAGGTATTTCGGAGATGAACCTGTTTATGTTGCTTGGGCAACTGGGATTGAGCTACGAGCTGTGTGGACAGCAACTCTTTCCCATTGGCACCGTCTATGACCCCTTTGTCTGTCGGGGCTTGGATGCGCTGATCTACGGACTCTACAGTGGGGCAAAATTTATCTTTGTCGGAACTCCCTCTGGTATCAGCCTCAGTCCAGAAGGAGGAGCGCATCAGTCTACCGTCACTGCCTCGCTAGGGATTGAACTGCCAGAACTCAATTATTATGAGCCAGCCTTCGCATGTGAGGTGGAATGGATACTGCTCGATGCGTTACGTGAATGCTGTGACCGTGTGTCCGGCCGCTCGACCTACCTTCGCCTTTCGACAAAAAAGATTGACCAACAAGTACTTAAGCCAGCTTTACAGCGTCTTGGAAAAGAGGAATTGCGTCGGCAAATTCTTGCTGGCGGGTATCGCTTACTCGAAGGATGTGATTTCGTGCCTGATGCAACAGCGAATGAAGTGGTACATATTGCAACCTCAGGCGCGATGGTGCCCGAAGCGGTCGAGGCGGCACAACTCCTCGCTACAGAAGGGATTGCAGCAAATGTCCTGCACGTCACCAGTCCGCAAAAACTCTTCGCACTTTTCATGGAAGAACGTCATCGGCGTCTCCACAACCCGATGATGCCGGTCCAAAGTGGTCATCTGAACACGCTATTCTCACCAGAAGAACGCCATGCTCCAATTGTGACGGTACAGGATGCTTCAGCGCACAGCTTAGCATTTCTTGGTAGTCTGTATGGAGTTCCGACCATCCCACTCGGTGTTGATCGTTTTGGGCAATCAGGCTCACAAGTAGACCTCTATCAGTATGCGGGAATCAGTGTAGACGATATCGTCAATGCAGGGTATTTGGCATTAGAATTACGAGAAAATGCCTGAACAATCTGTTAACAGGGAAAAAGAAGTTTCTCATTGTTGAAGTCTTCTTAAGGGGACGTGGCACTCGTTAAACGTCGAAGGAGAGAATGGTACATATGTCTGAAGCAATTGCTATTACGAACGTTAAAGTGTTTGATGGCAACGCTTTGACCGAGGAATGCACAGTAGTCATCAACAATGGAGTCATCTCAGATGTAACGACGGCTGACAGGATAGTTGATGGTCGGCATGGGACGCTGCTTCCTGGCCTCATCGACGCTCATGTCCATCTTCGGAATGTTGCTGAACTCGAACAAGGGACACACTGGGGCACAACGACTATGCTCGATATGGGTACGCCCTCGATGGCCTTGACCGACTCATTGCGTCATCGACCGGGGTTGGCCGATATTCGAGGTTCAGGAAACTCAGCAAGTGCTCCGGGAGGGATGCAGACAACGAAAATGGGCATGCCCCTTTCGAGCGCGGTGACAGGCCCTGCCGATGCGAGTCGCTTTGTAGCCGCTCGCGTGAGAGAAGGTGCTGACTACATCAAAATCATCGTGGAAGATCCTCGCATCATGGGGTCCGCGGCCCTTGATGGCACCACTATCGCCGCTATTGTCGAGGCCGCCCATCACGCAAATCTCAAAGCGATTGCGCATGTCACCACTGTTGCCGCGTTCACTCTTGCTGCTGATGCGGGGGTAGATATTCTCACCCACGCACCCCTCGATGCCGTTATCGATGCCAATCTGGTGTCCTCCATTGCAAAGCGAGGCATCGTGTCGGTGCCGACGTTAACCATGATGCAGACGGTGGCGAAGAGGGCCAAACAGCTCCCGACGCACAGGGCTGGTATTTCCTACGAGCATACTCGCTCGACCGTGACAGCGTTTCACCAGGCAGGCGTGACCATTCTGGCTGGAACGGATGCGAATCAAGCATCGGGTTCACCCGCACAGATTCGACACGGAGAAGCCTTGCATGATGAATTAGTGTTGCTTGTTGAGGCTGGGCTGACACCTGTGGAAGCACTGCGCTCGGCAACAGTTGTCCCTGCTGAGTACTTTGGCTTCAGAGATCGAGGCGTCATTGAAGCTAGTCGTCGAGCGGACCTGCTCCTCATTGAGGGCGATCCGACCCGAGATATTGCGGCCACACGGACCATTCGTGGCGTTTGGGTTGCAGGAGTGCAGGTTCGATAACAGGAAGCGAAGAGATCGCAGATGCATCAATGCATTGGCAGTCTCTGTATGCTCGCTAAAGAAGATGCTCTTCGCATACAAGAGAAGCGGAAACATCTATAGTCAGAAGTGGCTCCATCACCCTGAAAGTGCAAACATCCTCTCTGGCGATGGATCACTTTTGCTGATCATTGTGGATGTGGCGAGAAGCGGCGAGGCGTACAGGGTGGAGACGATGCAAAAAGAGGTGTTCGACCTTTTCTGACCTGTTGGAGAACGCGAAAAATGGGAGAGGAAACCTTATGAACAAAAAGCTGATGCCATCTGGTTTGGAACGCCGTCGTGAAGATTATACGCTTATTACTGGACATGCCCACTATGTGGATGATCTGCGTGCCGAGCTAGGTCGCCCAGCTATTCTCCATATGGTGGTGGTACGCAGTCCTTACGCACATGCCGAGGTGCAGGCGATTGACCTGGAGGCGGCGCGAGCGTTGCCTGGCGTGGTCGCTGCCCTAGCCGCGCCAGAATTGGTTGAGACCATGCCCACAATGGAGAGTATCCCGGTGCCGCGCAAGCGGAACAACCCTCCGCGCAAACCGTTGGCGACACAGCGTGTACGCTATGTCGGCGACCCAGTGGCAGTGATTGTGGCGGAGGATCTCGCCACGGCCCTGGATGCCCAGGAGCTTGTGGAGATCGATTACATGCCGTTGCCTGCTGTGGTCAATCCCGAAGCAGCCCTGGCCCCCGATGCCCCACTGCTCTACGCGGACCTGGGCTCAAATGTCGCTTTCGATACTCAGATCAGCGGCGGCGATCTTGATGCGGCCTTTGCCCAAGCGGATGGGGTCGCCCATCTGCGTGTGGTCAATCAGCGCGTCGCACCCAGCTCGCTGGAGCTGCGCGCCTGCCTGTTCGATTTTAACCCAGCCAGCCGCGAGTTGCGTGCCTGGCTCTCATCCCAAGCCATCTATTCTACGCGAGAGACCCTGGCGAAATTCCTAGACATCAAACGCGAGAAGATTCGTATTTTTAATGCCGAGGTTGGCGGAGCCTTTGGCTCGAAATCGGCCTTTGTGGGCGAGGAGATCGCCGCAGCGGCCCTAGCAGTCCGTCTGGGACGGCCCGTGAAATGGATCGAAAGCCGCAGCGAGAATCTACAGGCACAGACACAGGGGCGGGGGCAATGCAACTATATCGAGGCCGCGTACCAGAAGGATGGATGTCTGCTCGCTTTACGTGTACGCACAGTCGCCGATCTGGGTGCGTTCCTAGCCAATACTACCACTATGGTCCCGGTAGGCTCGGCCTCAATGCTCAATGGTCCGTACCGCATCCAGGCCATACAGAGCCGGATCGTTGGTGCCTTTACCAATAAGGTACCGACCGCGGCATACCGGGGTGCGGGTAGGCCAGAGGCTGCCTATATTTTGGAGCGCACCATGGACCGCATTGCCCAGGAGACAGGTCTCGATCCCGTCGAGGTGCGCCGCCGCAACTTGATCGCTCCCGAAGCTTTCCCTTACACGACACTCGTCGGCAGCCAGTACGACAGCGGCAACTACCAAGCTGCGCTGGAAAAGGTGATTGAACTGGGCGATTACGCTGGCTGGCGCGCCAAACAGCGAGCAAGGCGTGAACGGGGCGACTCCCACCTGCTGGGCCTCGGTCTGGCGACGTATCTTGAGGTTTCCGGCGGCGCGATGAGCGGACCCGGTATGCCACGGGAAGCCGCGACAGTGCGCGTGCGCCGCGATGGCAGTATCCTGGTACAGAGCGGCGTGGCCACCAACGGGCAAGGTCACTTTACCGCCTTCGCGCAGATCGCGGCCTCCATTTTTGCCGTTTCCGGGACACAGGTCGAAGTGCAAATGAATGATTCCGCCTTGCCTGCCTTCGGCATTGGCACCTTCGGCAGTCGCACCACACAGGTCTCCGGCACCGCTGTTCACCTGGCAGCAGAGGCCGCGCGAGAAAAAGTGCTGGCCCTAGCCGCGCAGCACCTGGAGGCAGCTCAAGCAGACCTCGAACTGGCAAATGGCCAGGTCAGCGTGCGCGGCGTTCCCTCGCGCGTGGTCAACTTGGGCGAACTGGCAGCCATGGTTGAAGCACAGCCCAACCTGGTCGAGCGCGAGCAGCCCAATCCAATCAACGGCACCCCCATCGAAGGCTTGGCCGCCTGGCGCGATTTCAGCCCGGCTAACGCAACCTTCTGCTCAGGCGCGCACCTCGCTGTCGTCGAGATCGACAGCGAAACGGGCGAATTGCATATCTTGCGCTATATCGCTGTCGATGATGGTGGGAACATTCTCAACCACAACTTGGCCGAAGCCCAGGTCCACGGCGCGATTGCTCAGGGCATCGGCCAGGCACTCTACGAAGAAATCATCTATAGCCCGGATGGACAACTGCTCTCCAGCACACTCATGGATTACACCATGCCCATCGCCGAGCAGATTCCCGCCTTCCTGACTGCGTTCGTGGAAACGCCCTCGCCCATCAACCCACTGGGCACCAAAGGCGTGGGAGAGGGAGGCACAACCGGCGCGCCTCCTGCTGTCGTCAATGCCGCCATCGATGCCCTGGCTCTGCTCGGCATCCGCCATCTCGATATGCCGCTCAAACCAGAGAAAATCTGGGCCAGTATCACGTCCGCCCACTCCGGCAACCCACCAGAGGCGGAGCCAGAACTACCAGCCATCTTTCACACTCAGCAAGCCGATCAAGAAGGCGGAACATCCACCTTCGCCTGAATTAGACACACACCGATTGATGCATGACGTGTAAATCCCAACATGAAACTGGCTGAGTGGTAGTTGCCCCGAATGTTTGCTCACCCTTTGTGCTCACAGAGCAAACATTCAGGGAAAAAAGGAGACGGAAAATATCCCTGAATATTTGCTCGAAAACGGAAATGTGTATCCAAAACTCATGTGATAGAGTCATAAAAATATTATACTCTATAATAAGACAGAAAAGCGAATTCACAAGATTTAAGCGGATTTCATCATAGAATAGATAATAAAACGGGCTTGATCCCTAAGGTGATGTCCGCAAATAAAATGATCAGGCACCTTGCCCTATTGCTACCCAACACGTATACTGGTGGTGGCAGAATGTAGTATAACAATGTGGGAAATATTCTCTCCAGGAAAGGCCTGACACCGAAGGTTGCCATCTTATCGCAGAAAGAGAATTGAAATGTCATCAGTACCTCAGCTATCCAAGAGCAGTCAGACTATTACAGATGTCAATGCATTGCGTGCCAATATCAGGGGTCTGGCGTCTGCCGGATTCTTCATGGCTTTTTTCGGTGCGGCATGGTGGGGATGGGGCGTAGGAGGCATTCAGGGGGTCTTCCTTGGAGAGACGGTGACGTATTTTCTCATACTTGCACTTGCGACCATCATTCTGCTAAGCGGGGGCATCCTGCAGTTACGAGCTGCGAGCCGTTTGCCACGAGATACATCGTCCCCAGGGGAGACTCGTGGCGAGGCAGAAGGGAAGCGTTATGGCTGGATATTTGGGTTGGTCTTTGGCCTTGAGATCGTGATCATTGCTCTTGGCAGTATTCTGCTCAACGTGTTCCATCATCCCGAATTCCTCTTGCCTTTCGTCTCCATTGTCGTTGGAGTACACTTCTTCCCGCTCGCAAAGCTCTTCAATGTGCGCCTGTACTACGTGACCGGGGCATTGTTAGTCCTGGTGGGTGTGATAGTCATGCTCGCTGTACCCGTACAGACCATGGTGGGAAATCTGCACGCTTGGGATGCGCTTGTGGGATCGCTTTGTGCCGTCATTCTCTGGCTCACTGGAATCTACGCCGAGCTTCGAGGCAGGAGTTTCCTCAAGCAGGCACAAGGACAGTTAGGAGCTGAGTAGGCACGCCTCAAGGAGTACCTAGCATAGAGCAAGCAGAAAGACTACGCCAGCGTTATGAAGGACGCATTAATTAGAGGCTAGGCTAGGATTAGTGCAAAACCTAACCACACCGACCATTCACCTTTCTTGTTATCCCTCACTACCTGCTACGTGTTGGACCATCGCGTGCGTCAAATCCCTCATCTGGGGATAGGTAGCTATATACTTATCAACATAAAACTGATACTCTTGATGTCGTACAGGGTTTGGCTCAATCGGGCGAGCCGCGTGAACCATATGGCGAGCGGCTTCCTGGATACTTGAGTATGTTCCGGCACCCACAGCCGCCAAGATAGCTGAGCCCAGCACACCAGCATCGGCGACTTTAGTGAGGGAGATAGGCAGACCACTAACGTCAGCATGGATTTGCATCCACAATCTACTCTTGACTGGACCACCACACGCGATGATTTCTTTTAGGGCGAAGCCGTTTTCGCGCAGCGTCCGAAAGATGTGCTCGGTGCCATAGCAAATTCCCTCTATAATGGCGCGGTAGATATGCTTCTTCTCATGTCGGAGGGAAAGACCCCAGATCATCCCGCGTGCTTGCGAGTCGGTATAGGGAGTGCGGTTGCCTTGCCAGTGATCCAACACTATCAGCCCCTCCGAACCTGGAGACAAGCTTTCTGCACGCTCGTTGAGCAGGTCATAGGCCGAGATGCCCTCCTGTTGGGCCAGCGCAATTTCAACCCCACAGAACTGATCCCGGAACCATTTGACGACGGAGCCAGTGGAAGCCAAACTCCCTTCTATCGTGTACTGGCCGGGCAGTACGGCGTCGGTGAATGCACCAAAGAACCCAGTACTATAAATTGGCTTTGCAGCCTGCGCAAGGATGACATGCGAGGAACCGGCGATGAGCGCGACCTTGCCCGGCTCAAGCGCATTCAGTCCTACCATACCCACATAGGCGTCCACTCCGCCTTCAGCAACGGGAATACCAGGAGGCAAGCCAAGTTCTTCGGCTGCTTCCCTGCACAGTCCGCCAACTGCGACCCCCATATCCAGCACTTTCTGGGGAAATTTCTCAATCAGATCGTCCAGCCCGACCGCTTGGTGCAGACTGGCCGGAAAACCACCAGCGTTGCGATCGTAGTACCAGTGGGCACTGGTCGTGTTGATGCTTGCCGTCCACTCTCCGGTGAGACGATGAGTCAACCAATCGGTGTACTCACAGATATGTTTAGCAGCTGCGTAGGTGTCCGGTTCATTCTCTTTCAACCAGAGGGCCTTGCAAGGCATCCATTCCGCCGAGACGTTGGTGTAGCCGTTGTACTTGAGTGCAGAGTCCCCTGTCTCAGCTATGCGACGCGCTTGCTTGGCCGCTCGCACGTCCATCCACATGATAGCCGGACGCAAGACGCGGTCGTGTGCATCTAAGGCGACAACCGTGCAAGAGGTGCAATCTAACGAGATGCCAGCGACAGCATTGGATGCAATACCACTTTCGATCATCGCCTTCCTCACCGCCACCACCAGACACGCCCACCACTCGGCGGGGTCCTGCTCGGCCCAACCGGGGCGCGGGTGCTTTAAAGCATATGGCTCCGATGCGAATGCTATCGGTGTACCCTCTTGATCAAAGATACCGACGCGCATGCTCTCCGTTCCACCATCAAATCCGAGAAAGTAAGGGCCGTCAGTCATGGTTATCCTCCTATCTGATTGCTAGTTTCTCCCTTTTCTTACTTTCGCTTCTCCGCTTGCGCCCCGAAAAACGTATCCCAAGGCATGTTCAGGAGTTCATCTTTAGCGATGACTGCGTGCAGGTGGCGCAACAAGGGGAAGTCTTCGGGGTGGATGATTCCGCGCTCGGTGAGCTTGGGCAGGGCATCCCCGATAACCACTATTGCCGCAGCACCTTCCAGCGTGACTCCCGGCATTCGCTTGCGTACCTCTGAGAAGCGCAGCCCACTACCTACTAATCGCCCCGCGCGCACATTGCGCCCCCCTTGGCTCGTTACGTACATATCGCCCACGCCTGCCAGTCCATAGGGTGTCTCGGACCGACCGCCGAGTACCCGCATCATCTGCCCGATTTCCACCGCCCCCTGACCGAATAGGGCCGCCGCGTAGTTGTAATTGCGGTCTTTGCTCCCCGATTCGCCTGCTCGATCCAGTATGCCCTCCGCGAAACCAACCCCCAGCGCATAGCAGTTCTTCATCGCTGCACATCCCTCCACTCCGATGAAGTCGGTGGAGGTCCAGACATGGTAATAATCAGTATGGAACAGTGTTGCCAGCTGCTTCAGGGCGTCCGCGTCTCTGCCCGCGAAGACCACACAGGTATCGTGTCGTCGCGCGGCCACCTCGCCCGCGATGGACGGGCCAGCTATAGCTGACCAGGAGACCTGCTTACGCAGATCCTGCGGTACCCTCTCAGCGAGCACCTCGGGTAGGATATGCAGGTTGCCATCTTGGTCAGCCTCCATTCCCTTTGCGATGGAAAGCACCATCATATGCGGTTTCAACAACGAGGCCAATTGCTCACCTGCCCAGCGCACCCCAAAGGAGTTGACTCCGCTCATAACGACCTCTGCACCATCGAAAGCTTCCTTGGTCTCCTCAAGCTGGTAGGCACGAACTGTTTCGGGAACCTTGCGACCAAGGCCGGGATGCACACCAGTCTTCTTTATACTGTCGATGATGTCGCGGTCGAGGTGAGTCCCCACCAACCGTACCTCGTGGCCGTTGTCGGACAGTGGGAAGCTCAGTGCCGTAGCCATTATTCCCGACCCCAGAATGCTTACAGTTGTCATTGCTCTCCCTCCCCCTGAATAAATGATGATTGGTTTCATAGTGACAGGCATGGTTCTGCTGTTGGGCACTCTGACGATAAACGCAGAATGCCCTTGCAAGGTGCTGAAGCAAGCTCTACTCTTTCAGACCGGTACCCGCGAAACCCTGAACGATCTGGCGCTGGAAGAAGAGGAACGCGATCAGCGTGGGCAAGCCACCGAGAACCGCTGTTGCCATGATCTGGGCATAGTGAATGCCGTAGGAGGTCTGCACCGTCGCTAGGCCGACCGGCAGCGTCATCATATCCGTGCTCGTGACGGCGATGAATGGCCAGACGAAGTTGTTCCAAGAGGCAACGAAGGCGAAGATGGCGACTGCCGCGATCGCGGGTTGCGAGAGGGGCATCCAGATCTGCCAGTAGACGCGCCAGCGGCTGGCCCCGTCCATGATAGCGGCCTCCTCCAGTTCGCGTGGCAAGCCGTCGAAGAACTGCTTGAAGATGAAGACCGCGACCGACACCGCGATCTGCGGCAGGATGATGCCCCAGTACGAGTTGACCATACCGAAAGCCTGGATCACCGTGAATAGCGGGATGATCAGAATTGGGGTCGGCACCATGATACCTGCCAAGACGAGCCAGAAGGTCACATTTCTGCCGCGAAATGGGACACGCGAGAAGGCAAAGGCTGCCATGCTCGCCAGAAAGACCGTGAGAACCGTGATGACCACCGAGGTGAGGATACTGTTCAGGTACCAGTGCGGCAACGCGCCTGCCTGCAGCACTTCTGCAAATGCCTGAAACGTGAAGTGCGTCGGAAGCCAGGAAACGGGAATCGCTGTTGTCTCCGTTTCAGGCTTGAAGGCGGTATCCACGGCCCAGAGCAGAGGGATAATCCAGAGGACCGCCAGAATGGTAAGGATGACATAGACCGTTCCCTTGCCGATGCTGCGGCCCTGATTGGTGGTGTTGGCGCGCGTCGCCTCGTGCGAACGGGCGATGGTTGCGCTCTGTGTTGCCATTAGCTATTCCTCCCTTGTCGCGATAGAAACCAGAACTGGCCCACCGAAATGATCAGTATCAAAATGA
>JBBPYR010000043.1:0-16831 GCA_038199755.1 Ktedonobacterales bacterium
AAGAACGATGATTTCACTGGTTATGTCTATACATTAGCCTGGTCGCCGGATGGTTCACGCATCGCCTCTGGCTCCTCTGATAACACGGTGCAGGTATGGCAAGATGAGTAATGTTCAGGGGAGAGTACCTTGTATTGGAATTCAACTCCTCTCTCATTATTTTAAAACCTTTGAGGTGGTTGACAAAGTGTGGTAGAAGCGGATAGTAGAGCGAGGAACTTGAAGACAAGAGAAGAGGTCTCGTTTTCTGTTCATCACGAGAGCTTTTTCTCTGCATTTCCCACCAGGGATTGAAGACAAAAAATACCCAGTTCATATGCTTTCACTTCATAGACCTGGGTATTTTTATTGCTCTTAGCAAGTCACGTGTTTCTGTTCTTGCTGATTGAGCTTCACAAACTTATATCGCTTCACAATCCTAGAAGCGTTTTGCAAGGCTCTCACTCTTCCTTCGTTGGGCCACATCATGTGTGCTTGCTGGTAGATTGCCTCTGCTTCATTATAGCGTCGTTCAGAACTCAGTCTTCTAATGGTTCAGCAATACTATCGAATGCATCTTCTACCATCGAACGCCCAAATTCATGAACTAAGGCATAATAGAGCGTAGGCCCAGGTGCAAAAGGTAGATGAGAATAGGCAAAAGAAACAACATCCTTTGGTGTGAAAGGAACTGGGAAAAGCTCCTGATTTTCAAATTTATCTCGTACCCCATTATCCCAACGAAGCAAGAGTTTCTCGATACTCTTCTGGATTTTAATGATACCGGTTAATCCACGAAGCCCATATCGTGTGTCTACGCCAAAGCTTAAAAAAGTAATATCAGAAACAGAAAAATCAATCGATTCATGGAGACCTAATTCTTCTGACAGTCCACGACAAGCGCAACGATAAATATCTGGTGCTTCTCCGCTCGTGCCGCGATCAATCGGTCGGCTCAACCCTTCGACAACACTCGTTTCATAGATGCCTGGACGGCTCCCGACATTCTTTCCTCTTTGCGTAAAAAGGGTATATCCGTCAGAAGTAATGACAGTCAGAGAAATGCCAAAGGAATGAGAGAAGTGTGGAACACTCGAATGCCAATCCACATGAGCAAGATACTTTTCCCGTAACTCTGGCTCCTTTAAGCTCATATTCGTGGCAAGAAATGTGTAGTAATCTGATGGGCGAAACCATACATCAAGAGTCATATCTTCGTGAGTTGGGTCACGTCCGATCACAAACCGGTCAAGGGCGTATATCTCACCATTCCAAAAAAATGGTACACCTTGTTCTCGTTTTTGCTCTTGCTCTTGCTGAATGTGTTCTCTTCTGGCTTGTAACTCTTCTGGTAGCTCCTGGGCAAAAGGAATGTAATGAGAACGAATATGCTGCGGTAAGTATATCCCTCTGCCGTCTCCATCCAGCGTCCTCCAGGTGGTTTTGAGTTTTCCAAAAGAAAAGCATCCATCTCGCTCTTCACTTTTGAGAACTGTGGGGCGTTGTTTCATGTTATTCGTACTTTCTACAGTTTTCTCATCTATTTTGAGCAGACCTAACGCTTCCGATGTTTTTGAAAGGCATTCACACAGCCTTTGAATGCAATCGACCCGAATAGACTCCCCTTTTTCGGCTCGCTCCACTGTCGAAAGTGATATGCCCGCAAAATCCGCTAGCTGTTGTTGTGTCCATCCGTGGCGTAGTCTCTCGGTTCGGAGTAGGGCGTTACGCATTCTTCTATGCCTCCATACTTTGGCTCGTTGGCTTTTTCTTGGTTGGACCTTTTGGGCCGGTTTTACGTGGGCTTGCAAGATATCTTTCCAATGCGTCAGCATAGACAAACCATTCGCGCCCGAATTGAAACCCCTCTAGCTTTTTGTTCCTCAGTAAACGAGCAATATGTAATCGGCTCAAGTTGGCTCGTTGTGCGGCTTGAGGTGTCGAGAGATACTCACGGTTCACATCAATATTTTTCAGCATATTTCGGCTCCGCTCAATTTAGGTGTTCCAGTGACTCAATTATACCATAACGAGCCATATCTTCCTCTTGACAATTAGGTATCCCTGATACATAATTATATTGTGTATCAGGGATACCTAATTCTACCCTTCACAACTGACGGGTTATTATCCCTCAGAACTGACGGGTAAAAGGCCGGTAGGAAAAGGGTTACAAACCTCATTTGACTCAATAATATGAGCAGAGTACAGCACATAAACAAACGAGACCATCGGGTACGTTCCGACCTCCATACCTTACAAACGCGCCGGATGAGTGCCTACGGTTACTGCGATGGTCAAGAACAATCAGGGCAATTGAGCAGAGAGTTTGGGACTATGCAGGAGAGAATGCAAAAGGGTCTAGCGTTTCGGAAGTACGCTAGACAGTGTATCGTGTGACTTGCCTCCATGATGCATTCACAGATGAAGGAAGGGCGTAGGGATGCAAGCAAGCTAGTGAAGAGTGTCTTGGCGGGTACTGACCAAAGAGAGATCGCTAATGGCTTGTTTGCAACGCTTTCATTGAGGTCTGCCTCTTGCTGTTTTGAGGAAGAGGTAGACCTGAGTGAAAGCGATCGGTCTTTCACTGGTTTCGTAGGATGCTGGCTCACGTCTGTCAACATGAGTCAGCAATGTTGAGGTTTCTAGTGTCGGTGTTGTGCCTGGCTAGTCTCTCGCCTTCATTGTGGCGTGGGAGAGGTTGGCTGTCAAGTGTTGTTGCTTTCCACGCCACAAGAGGAGGTATTCTTATGGCTGCTGTGTTAACGGGTATCGTGCGTTCCATGCGTGAAGTTGAGGGCATTACCCAAGAGGGGCCGCGCAAAGGGCAAGCGTGGCGGTTCCTTTCTATCGAGATTTCCGACCCGCGCTATGGACATGTGTGGAGCTGCCAACTGCGTGATGATGACAAACAGTTCACTGATCTCGCCAAGAGTGACCTGGTAGAGCATCAGGTCAAGGTCATGGTCAAATCTCAGTCGGCAAGTGAACGCTCTCTGCCCGATGGTCGCAAGATCATGCAAATTCGCTCTCAGGTGACGAACGTGCGTGATCTGGGCATGTTTGACGAGGACGAGGGCTAAGCGATGGGTGCCGCGCTTTGGTTCCTCTGCTGGCGGCGGGTTGAGGGTTGTTCCTCGCCTCGCCGCTTTTCCGTTGGTGTGGTGGTGCGTCTGCTGGCTCGGCTGAGAGGAGGGAGAGGTGATGGCCTTCATCTCTGAGATGTACCCTCCTCGCTGGCGGGCCGTGCGACGAACCAAATTAGACCAGGCGGGTTACTGCTGTCAAGAATGCGGGGTAGAGCATTTAAGCACACGACAAAACATGAAAACGGGTGAAGACTACTTGGTCTATCTCTCGATTGCCCATAAGAAGCAGTATCAAACCTGGATGAAAGATGCGGATACCATGGTGTTGTGTCAACGCTGTCATCGCCGCTATGATCGGCAATTTCGGCGCAAGGGCAAGGCTCGGACGTGTGCGCCTATTGGCTATGCCAAAGTGCTGCTGCATGATGACGGTCAAGAGGTCGTGGCCGGGGTGTTCACGACGTATAGCGACCTGCGTGATCTGCTGGATGCGCTCCCAGATGGTACGCACTTTGTGCTGCATCTCGTGATGAACATGGCGATTGTCGGCAATGGCTCCTACCTCAAGCAAAGTGATGAGGCTATTGAAATTCTCAGTGAGTACGGGGCCTGTGGTGGGTTCCCGTTTTAAACAACACGAAAGGCTGGTGTGTTATGGGACTACGTGAACGGGTCGGTTCCTGGCTCGTCCAAGGGTCGGCGGAGACTGGTGAAACGGCGGCGGTGCTGCGGCAACGGGTACGGGCGGCGGCTCCTGCCGATGATGACGATGTGGAGCAGGTCACAGGGGAAATCTTCGCCGATGACATGATTGAAGTCGATGCTTCCTCCTCGGCTTCCCACTTTGAACGCTATCGGTCGCTCATTGACTCTTTTGATGAAGATCGGGAGAACTGGTTTGAGAAGTTGGTACGCTGGTTCTTCCTGTTCATGGCCTATAGCTTGCCATTAGTGGTGGCCTATGCCATGGGGCGGGAAATTGGGGATGCTTACGGTGGGGTGTTCTCCTGGTCGGATGGCTGGTCACTGGGGACGCATACGGTGGCAATGGCTGGCGAGTTTGCCCTTGCCATGATGACGCTCTCGGCGGCGACGGCACTGCGACGCATGGCGACCGATGCCGGGTATGTTCCCAAGTTCATCGGCTCCTGTGTTTCCTTCCTGCTGTTCTCGTTGGCGTCGGGTTTGGCTCAGTGGTTTATTGCCTCGCTGCATATTGCGCCCCATGATACCAGTGGCATGGTGGCTCTCATCTTTCGGGTGGCGATGGTTCCCGCTGTCGATATTGCCTCCCTGTTGTTTCTGGCGGTCATGTCCTTCAAGTCTCTCAAGAAGTTCGTGGCGGACCAACGGATACGCGCCCAGGCGGTTCGTGAGATCAATGAGGCCGAACTTGAGATTGCACGCGCCCAATCCTCTGCCGCTCGTCGCCAAACGGAAGAGCAGCAAGATTTGAAGATGAAAGAGCAACGCAATCAGGTCTGGTTGGAACTCGACCGCTTACATGCTCAGTCGATGATTGCCCACGCCAAACAACAAGCCTTGCCGCCTGGAACCACCTCGGTTACACCAGCCACCGATGTCACTGCGGCCAACGAAGTGAGCATGCGACGCATCGAGCGGAAGCACTCCTAACCTCTTTGTGCGCCACGCGCCACGCGCTGCCCCCGACGCTTTTCAACGTTGGCCGCAGCGCATCTTCATCGTTAGCAAAAAACGTTGGCTCACGGAAGGGGTCTCAGGCACCTGGAGGGAAGCTTTGGCCGTAGCCCTCCCGTTGGGATGGCAGAAGTGGAGTCTTGAGGGCTTCTCGCCGTAGCGTAGCGTAGGGTCTTGACCGATAGGGTAGGCTCTGGGGGACAAAGCGACCGAGGAACTGGTGGTCTCAGTATACCTCTCGGTCGCTTTGGCACGCAGTGCGTACCCTGTCGAGTCAAGACAAGCCCTCAAGACGGGCCACGACGCGCAAACGGTCGGGTGGCGTCAGCTTCTCATTCGCGTAGCGTGCCTTTTGAAAAGAAGGAAGGGAGAAATAATGGGAATACCACCGGATACAGTGTTCGTCTCTATGCTGCAACGCATGAGAGAGATTGTCGAGAGTACCGCATATTCGCCACGAGAGAAACGCATTCGCGTGATGGCTCAACTGGAACGGGTCTTAGAAGTGGTGGTGAAGGATTTGCCCCAGGAGCAACGGCAACCTGTGCAGGAGATGTTGAGGCTCTATGCGGGGTTGTGGTCTGGCTAGAAAGGAAAGGTCTCTTCATGGAACGCACGCAAGCTCTGGCACTCCTGACGAGTCTCAATACATGGGTCGCGAGTGAAGGCAACACTCCACGCGTCCAAGCCTCTGTCGCGCAACTGAAAGAGGCCGGGTATCCTCTTCGTGTCACCATGAAAGGAAACACGGTTCTTCGCTATTATCCAGAAATCGTTGCACAAAGCCGGAAGCAATAGCGTTGCCGTTGCTCAATGGCGCAGTGCAAGTAAACCGCGCCATTCTAAATACAAACTCTTTCTTTTTTCCTGGTTGTCTCAAGATAGTTCTTTTCGCAAGGGCTATCTTTTTTGTTGGTCTGGTAGGAGGTGGGTCTATGCAAGCAAGCAAGCTGGTCGGCTCTGGTGTGGATACCTTGATCGTGAATGTGCGCTACTCGGATAGCAAAGGTCAACCCATCAAGCAAGAATTGGAAGAGAAGTTACAAGAAGAGTTGGACTACCTGCAAGGTGAGGCTCGGCGGGTGGAAACGGCGGTCGCGACCGATTGGGTGTTTCAAGATGTGCTGCTGTTTGTCGAACCACACGGGGCAGGGAAACAATGGCGGTGGCTGCTCACCTCGCGCCTCTTGAATGTGGCGGTCTCGCGTGGCAAGTTCAATGATGTGATTGCCCAAGTGCGCTTCTCCTCAGAGTACTTGTGGTCAGAAGAATGGTGTGGGGATGCCCTCGCGCATGTGCATACGTTCCTGCTGTCCCTCTTTGGAGAGTGCATTCATCTGCAATTGTCAGAGGTGCATCTCTGTGCGGATGTGGTGGGTTATGACTTCTCCCAGTGCAACTATGAAACGCAGTTCGTGACACGGGTACGTAAGAATGAAGCGATCTATGGGACTGATAGTGTGGCCTTAGATTGCCATAAGGTTTCTACCCTGGCCTTTAGCAAGCATAAGGCTCCGTTGTCGTGTGCGATTTATAACAAGACCTTGGAGATTACACAGAAGTCAGGCAAGACGTGGTTCTATGACCTCTGGCGCAAGAACGGTTGGGATGACACCTCCGACGTGTGGCGGGTTGAGTTTCGGTTTAAGCGTGAACTGTTGCATCAGGTCGGCATAGAGTGGGCGTATGACCTGCTGGATGAATTAAAACGGCTGTGGGACTATGCGGCGGGTCGCCTGGAAGGTGGTGAGGACGGTTTACCTGATGGCTGGCTGCGCTATGTGTTGCCCACTGAGGACGATACGAACCGCTCTCGGTGGCCGGTGCATCCTGCCTGGGCCGTGGTGCAATCTGCCTTTTCAGAAGAATGTGATCCAGGGCTGGGGCCATTAGTGCGTCGGCGCATACGAGAAAAGAATGTCGAACGAGGAATAGCCGCCACGATTGGCTATATCTCGACCTTAGCGGCGTGGCTCGGTGGTGATTATGCCGGTCAAGATACCGATGTTTCCTTGATGCTCCATTGGTTAGCAGAAACGGGGTCGGACTACCTTGAGTCGAAACATCGGGACTTTCTCCAAGAGGTTCGGAAGAAACAAAAACGCTACGGTAATACGACTAGTGATGAAAGTGAGGTCGCTTCATGACAACGGAAACACTCCAACCTTTGCTTATTACAGTAGAGGAAACAATGCGGCTTATGCATCTTGGACGTACAAAAATCTACGCTCTTATTCGTCAAGAGGGCTTGCCGGTGCATCGTTTCGGGCGTCGCGTACTAGTAGACCCTGACGAGTTAAAAGGCTGGCTTACCATGCGCAGAGAACACGCTAGCTAAATAAACAATGTTGAGAGTGAGACCGCTTGTCTTTTGCTAGACAGGCGGTTTTTCATTGCAAAGGAGATATCATCATGGCAAAAAGAGGAAATGGTGCAGGCTCAATCTATCGGCGTAAATCAGACGGAAAGTGGGTCGGTAGTATCACACTGGAAGATGGTAAGCGGAAAGTATTCTACGGCAACACGCAGAAAGAGGTACAGAACAAAGTAAACGAAGCTCTTCATGAGCAACAACGGGGTATGCTTGCAAGTGGGCCAAACGTTACCGTTCAAGAGTACCTTGAAAGTTGGCTTGATGACACTCATAAGCCTACTGTACGCCTGAGTACCTACTTGAATTATCGCAAGCTATTAAAGAACTACCTTGTACCGGGGTTAGGAAAAGTCAAACTGCAAAAGCTTACCCCTCAACAAGTGCAAGCGTTCTACTCGAAAAAGATTAACGAGGGGCTTTCTCCAAAATCTGTAACAAATATTCATGGCGTTCTGCACAAGGCTTTAGACAACGCTGTGAAGTGGAACATGCTTTCGCGTAATGTATGTGATGCGGTGACGCCTCCTCGCGTTCCTCGCAAGGAATTAAACTTTTTGACTCAGGAACAAGCTCATACCTTGCTAAAGGAGGTCAAGGCTCATAAGTTAGAAGCTCTCCTAACTCTGGCAATCACAACGGGTATGCGGCGTGGCGAACTGCTAGCGTTACGTTGGCAAGATATCAACTTTGAAAACGGTAGCATTCAAGTAAAGCGTGCTGTTAGCTACATGAAAGAGTATGGGTACGTGGAGACTGAACCGAAGACAGCGAGAAGTAGACGCGAAATCATGCTCCCTACTTTTGTGGTTGATATCCTCAAGCAGCACAGAGAACAGCAAAAAGAGCAACGGCGTACCATTGGAGGTGATTGGCTTGATAAAAACCTCGTGTTTACCAACGCTACAGGTAACTTTTACAGCCCTAGTACCATGCTGAAAGTATTCAAGCGGTTCCTGGTTAGTATTGGCTTGCCGCATATGCGTTTTCACGATTTGCGACATAGTGCAGCAACAATTCTTCTTACCATGAAAGTACATCCAAAGGTAGTACAAGAGATTTTAGGGCATAGTCAAATTACTACCACAATGGATATCTATTCCCATGCTATGCCGTCTATGCAAGGTGACGCTACACAGCAATGGGATAGTGAATTTGGCAAGCCTATCAAGAAGCGCGGTCATAAGCGGGGTGGGAACAACAGGCAAGAAAGTGAAAAGTAGCACGTTGCTACACGGTTGCTACACTCTACAAATTTTGGAGATTAGAGAGGAGGATAGATAAACCCGTAAACCAAGCCAGGAAGCCACTTCATACAAAAGGCCCGACTACAAGAGTCGGGCCTTCCTCAGTCGGGGTGAGAGGATTTGAACTTCGCAGGGCGTCTTTTTGGCGTGGCTTTACATGCGCTCATACGGCTTCTCAAGCCACTTCGTATTTTAGAGTTGTCCAATGGTGTTAGCTTATTTCTACTTGCGTCTAGTCGTTTTGCTCCCTGTTTTGCTCCCCGCTATGTGTGGTGAGAGGTTGTAGAGCAGTGTATCTGATTATGTGAAATGATAATGGTTTGCTATCAAAAGATGCCAAAGGACAAACGCGAAAGAGCTTGTTTGTGAGTGTCCGTAGATGTCCTTTTCATGCTCAAACTACCTATCCTTTGTTCGCCAGAAACCGCCAATTTTTGTAGAAAGTTGTGGGTACTGCTACCTCTATTGCTACAGTGTTGGTAATTTTTTTCTGTGGTTTCTTTTGTTCTATGGTTTAGGACGCTTGAAACATAGCTCATTGTCGTTAGTTCCAGGCAGATAACCCATAGTGCTAATCAACTCCCATCCATCTGCACCAAGTTGGTTCAAAAAAGAAACCATGGTTATTTTCTTCCAGTCTTTTAACTCTTGTTCATTGACGTATCGTGGCATAAAACGGCGGCTAAATCCGCCATGTTCACCTCTAACAACAAGATACTCCCATCTTTGCATAAAGTACTCCTTCTTGAAACAGGTTAATCAATCGGCTCCACGTCAAACAAGTCTGTTTGCACCACATCACTACTGCGGCCTGCTCTTTGTGCCTGCTTGAATGTGCCATACTGCGGCGGCATCTTTATCCCTGCTCTTCTGGTCTTGTCTAGTAGCTCACCGACAGTGATGATCTGGATAGCAGGATAATCCTCGTTCCATCCCGTTGAATGATAATATCCAGCGGTTAACGCCTCTTTGGTCATCTCTTTGGATGGCTCTTCTAATGTGAGGAACACGCCGATGGCAGCACTCTCGCGCTTGACCGTTCCGACTAAATCACGGATATCGCCTGATTTCACATGCCCTGACTTGACCTGGACAAGCACCCTTTTCGGCTTGCCTGTGTTGTCATCTATGAAGGTGATAACACCGTCAATTCCTTTGTCACTGCCCTTCTTGCCAACCTTGCTTCCCTCCTGGCCTCCAAGTGGTTTCGCTCGGATAAGCGATAATGCCCACCATTGGAACTGGTAACGATCATCCTGAGCAAGCTGCTTCGCTGCTCCGTAATCAGTTGGCTCTCCCACTACCTTAAATTGAACGCCTGGAAACATTGCCTCAAGGCGGTATTTCTGTAGGGCTATGCTGAGGTGAGTGATGTCTATTCCTATCCATTTGCGCTCTAGCTTTTGTGCGGCGGCTATTGCGGTGCCGCAGGGTAGGAAGCGTGCTTCCGATTGCTCGGATAGCACGGCATCCCCCCACCGAACCGGACGTAATTGTTTCCAATTATCCGGCTCTCCATAGACGCTCTCTTTCACTGTAGTCCCTCTGGAGGGGGAAGTTTCCCCGCTGTGAGCAAACGATGACAGCGTTTGCAGAGAACCAGCGTCTTTCTCTGCCTGGCAATCATGATCTTTTGCCACAATTGTTTTCCCGACTGGATACTTTTCAGGCCACGAACGTGATGGACTTCGAACGGCCCCATTTTCGTTTTGCAGTACTCACATTGGCTGGCGTTCAAACGCCGGATGAGTTCCGACTTTGTCAGCGTGTACTGCGCCACCTTCGCTACCTTATCCACTGACGCCAGTCCTTCCTGCGGGCGTCTCCACGTTTTGAGTCTGAACAGTTTCAGGGTACGCTCTTCGCCTTTCACCCGGTAATGGATGCCGTAACTTCCATCTTCGAGCTTCAGGCTTTGCGCAACCTGCTTGACGGACGTTTTGCGTTTGGCGGCTACTGTTTTGAAGAGGCTCACCTGCCAGAGTCGGTAGAGTTTGCTGATTCTTCCTTTGACGTTGTAGGCCAGCGCATAATAGTTCGCTAATCCTCGTAGCTCGGCATTGTAGGCTAGGATGATTTCCGTTTCGCTTCGGTTCAGCAAGAGGGAACGATGAAGTGCTGTGAACCTCTGGTAGTTGCCATACCTCTTGGCGGTACAGAATGTGGCAAAGCGCCCTGCTGGAACGTGGAGCTGCATCTGTTGGGCAACACTTCTCATCCGTGTATGGCGTCCCCCGCGCTTGATTTTGATGAGTTTGCGTCCCGAATGCGTGGCTATCCGATATCCAAGAAAGTGGGTTCCTTTGCTTGCATGAACCAGATGCGATTTCTCTTCGGCGACCGTCAGTTTCAGGGTGGTTGTCAAAAACGTGATAACCTGGCCCATGATGACCTGTGCTTCGGCTTTTGAGCCGATGACGCCGATCACCAAGTCGTCTGCATAGCGACAGTATTTGAGGCGTTTGAAATGCGGGTCAAATGGGTCTCCTGCTGGCAGGGTTTGCCTCACGCTTTCGAGTTCAGCAATCTCCCTTTTGGCCGTTGCACGGTCTTTCGTTTCTGCATCCACCTGTTTTCTGATCTTGCCGATGCGGTGGCTGTAGTGGCTGTAGCGCGGGTCTGGTCGTCGTTTCTTTCCTTCTTGAAACTCGTGCTTCAGATCGTGCATGAAGATGTCGAGTTCATGCAGGTAGATGTTGGAAAGCATCGGCGAACAGATTCCCCCCTGCGGGGAACCGCTATACGTCCTGTAGAACTTCCAGTCCTCCAGATAGCCAGCTTGGAGCATCTGTTTGATGAGGGCGAGGAAGCGTTTATCCGCAATTTTCTTGGCGAGCAGGGTCATGAGCACCTCATGATTCATACTGTCGAAAAAACTGTGGATATCGACGGTCACTATCCAGCACATGCCGTCCCACGTGTCGTCAATCTGTTGCAGAGCGGTGTGCGTTGAACGCGCTGGGCGGAAGCCATGAGAGTCTTCGGAGAAGAGCGGCTCATAGATGTGTTCCAGCAAGATGCGCACGACTTCCTGCACCAGTTTGTCGTCCCCAGTGGGAAGGCCCAGAGGCCTTTTCTTGCCGTTGGCTTTGGGGATAGACACCCGTCTGGTCGGTTTGGGTCGGTATGTTCCCTTGCGCAATTGCTCTTTGAGCGTTGCGACTCGTTCGTTGGAGAAGCCATCTAAGGTATTGCTGTTGACGCCTTTGGTCACTGCGCCTGCATTGGCGTAGATACGGGCGTACGCCTCAAACCAGAGAAAGTCCTCTTCCATCAAACGGAACAGACCATTGATGTGCTTCCCTTCTTGAGAGATGTGTCCGAGGGACTCTAATCGCTTCATCACGGTATCGGGTAGCATCAGCACGCCCTCGCTTTCGGGTTCTTAGAGTCCAATGGTCTACTGCCTTCCTTCCTCCCAGATAGCGGGGCGTTCGTCCTCATTACTGCGGACTTCTTCCCATACCGGTTCTCCTGCCTTGAGGAGACTGCGGAACCCATTACAGGCCCACCTTGAGTAATACGAAGGCTCCGTTACCATGCAGGTGTTGCCACCTGTTTAGGCAATCCCGCGTTTACAACAGGTCAAGATGCGGCATACGTAGACACCCCGTTCGTCCCTTGACCTCTCTTGATGGAGAGTCCGCCGTTGCGAGTGGATAATCAGGCAGGCTGTGGTTACCTGATTACGCGACGGGACAGCGTTGATACCCATCTTCCGCTGCCAGATTCTGTCATACCTCGGTGGACTGGGATTCAAGCAGTTTAGCCTTTGCCGTATATGCCTTGCGCGAACCACTCAAAGGATGATGGTTACCTCCTACGTGGCTTTTCTCTCATGTGATGGTCGCCCTGCCTTTTCAGGCGTCGGGGTGAGAGAGGTACGCACGAAACAATCCACTAGTTCCGGTGGCTTTCGCCACACTTGAGACTGCCGCCGACGCGGCACAAGCAGCCGCAAAAGGGGTCAAGTATGATGTCTCCTGCATTGCTACTCGCATTGATAATACGCTCTAGCAATGTTAGTGGTTTTTGGGTTGGGTAGCCTAGACGCTCATTACTATTAATGCCTCTTAACATTTCAATATCATCCCACCAATCTTGTAGAGAAGTACCTTTGCTTTCGTCAAGATATCGTTTCATATAGGGACGCCCTGAAGTAGAATACACTAATCTGCCTTCACTTTCCATTTGTTCCATTTTTGCGCGGCTATATGCCCAATAACGTCCCAATGGTGGAGTAAAGCCTTTCCATATATATGATGTATCCCCTCCTGGTTTAGCGGCTGTTAAATCGGCTTTGTTATATAACCTTCCCGTTCCTTCTTCAACGTTTCGGTACCACCCTTCCTTCGTTTTGTCTGATAGCGGTGTATAGATGGGGTTCCACGTCCATTCATTTCCACGAGTGTAAAACAATATTACATCATGAATACGCCCATATCTCTTTCCCCCTTGTTTTGTATCATTATGGGCATCAGATCGTTTCCACACAATCTCATTTCTAAAGTTTTGTGGCTCAAAAATGCTATCTAGGACAATTTTCAGATAATGGCTTGCTGTAGGGTCACAGTGAAGGTAAAGACTTCCAGTTGGTTTGAGAACGCGATGCAATTCCACTAGTCGAGCTGCCATCATTACAAGATAGGCCATCATCTGATTGGCACCAATAAAGTCGCGTAAAGCTGCCACCATGCGAGAGATGGTATCAGGAGATTGGGTGACGAGTTCATGATAAGTCTGCTCTGCAATATGGTTCCAGTGCCAAGTGTCTTCAAAAGCGGTGATTTGTGCCTCGCTGTCGGTGCCGCTTTCATCCTTAAAGAGCACGTTGTAGTTCCGATTGGAATTAAATGGCGGGTCCAGGTAGATGAGGTCTACACTCTCGCTGGCAATATAATCGCGCAATACTTTCAGGTTATCACCGTAGAAGAGGGTGTTTTGGGTGATTGGCTGTGGACTCATAACGACATTCCTCACGATCCATACGAACTTGCTGTTGTTCTATTGGGCTCATCATAACATAGAAATGTGTCTGTGGCTATTGGCAGAAAATAATGGCTTGCCATTACTGAAGGAATTGGGTACAATCATATCATTCTTATTTAGTCTAGATCAATTGGTTTCGTTTATCGGTCAATGATGACCACTAAAAAGTGTAGGTATGAGATGTCACCTGATACAAAAATGGATGTGATTGCAGATGCGTTTCGACAGCGCATTCTTGATGGCGAGTTTGGGACTGCTGGTAGAATGCCGTCGTTGCGGCTGCTGGCTGAGGAATATGGGACAACACATGAGACGATGAATAAGGTCGTGCAGCTGCTTCAAGCGGATGGCCTGTTGTTCTCTAAGGGGCGTGCAGGTGTCTTTGTCAATAAACCTCGTACTCGTGTTCCTGGTATCACGGCTAGGTTCGATCTGTTTCTGCAAGAGCAAGGATTGTCTCCTTTAGAAGAGAATATTGGTGAGCCGTCTGTGGTATCCGCTCCTGCTGATGTTGCTAGAGTTCTTGGTCTTGACGAGGGTGCGGAAGTCATCAGGCGGTTACGTCGGCAAGGAACGACCACAACTCCCTATCGTCTGGCTGAAAACTACTATCCTCTCACACTGGCTGGTGGTCACATTCTGGAAAGTATGAAAGCTGATGCCCGTTTGGATGTCTTACTCGCAATCAAAGAAGTTCATGGGAAGGTTATCAAACGGGTTCATGAGGATGTGATAGGCCGTTTACCAACTTCTCACGAGCAAGAGCTATTAAAGATTGTTCGCAATACTCCTGTCCTGGAAGTCCAGCGCACAAATTATGCAGAAGACGACGATAAGACGGTTCTTATGTTCAATCGCATTCTCTTTGTTGCAAGCTACTTTGTGCTTTCGTATGAGTATACGACTCCGCTCTGGACTGGCAAAAAAAGCTAATATGTTGCTTGTGCTTCTATTAGCAAGCTACTAGAGGGGATGGCTTCTCTATCCCCTCTATTTCTTTACTTCTCTTCCATGCTTTTGAGAAGTGTGCTGATAACCTTCGCGGGATTTCCGATATTTTTTAGGAGATAGCCTTTGCGTGTTCCTTCATAAAGACTGGCTATCTCTGTAAAACCTAGCCCTTCTAAGAGAGACTGGCCTTCTGCTGTTGCTCCTATGCTGTACCAATTTTTGATGTCAAATTGCCTATTGACTGTGATAGCCCATTTCACTGTTTGCTTGATAAGGAAACGCCCAAGTTCTTTATCTCTCTTGGCGTTCCCTGTTGGCTTGACCGTGATACTCGCAACATAGATAGAAAGTTGTGGGTCGGTCCATTCCCGAATAGATTTAGGGGGGATGTCCCTCTCTCTGATCTTATCCTGTATGAGTGGTGCCATAATGCTCTCATCCAACGGCATAAGAGATGAGTAACCAACAACTTGCCCCTGATCTTTGATACTCATGTACATCTCATCATTGATGTCACGCCACTCCAACAAGATATCAAACGGGACAATATCATCCTCTCCATACAAGCTTGTGCCTATTTGCACCTCTGACCAAATATCAGCAGGGCTTGATGGTGTAAAGACAAGGTGATTTGGGCTTCTCTGCTTATACCTTGTTTGTTGTCGCCTCGCAAGAATGTCGATAGCTTGCTTAGGAAAACGCCTTCCGCGCTGCCTTCCTGGTTCAAGCTCAAACGGAATAAGCCCCGTTTCAACCTCCTTAAAGAATGTTGAGCGCGGCTTTTTCAGTTTTTGCATCGCCTCCTCTGCCGTATAGTATCCAATTTCCATCATTATCACCTCTTCAAATTTCTTTCTTCTCAGATTATACCCCTAAGACATAGATTTGTGTACCCTTAGTCCAAGACTTAAAATATTCATAGATTTGTAGACTTATGTACTTGACTTTGTGGCCTTGTGGAATTATAATTAGTCTAGACCAATAAATCTAGAACATGAAAAACTGAATAGCGCGTAGGCCTCCAGAAGGAACGGCGTGTGAAGGGGCCTGAAACGGGAAACCGTGCGTTTGATCGATGCGGTTGGTTGTTGGATGGGGATGCGTGAGACATCGATGATACCTCATACGTGGTCATGTCCCCTCGTATGGGAGGAGCAAATGTATGCCTGGGGTGCTGCCTGTGAAGGCGAAGTAAGCACGTAGCATCTTGCAGGGTGGGTTGCTCTCACGACTGGGGAAGTGGTGGATAGATGGGAATGCGTACAAAGTAGGTGGCAAGGGAATAACGGTATTTTCCTTCTTTACATTGCTTGACAATTCATCCTTCTGAAAGGGTTGGTGCGCTATGACGAGTTTACCATTGACAACAAGGCGATTTCTGGCGGCGGTGCGTCCTCATCCAGAGCGGTACGGGCGTGTCATGACTCATCTCTACGAGTTGCGTGGGCTGCTTATCCACGGATTACCCGAACAGCATGGCCCTGTGCATACTGATTGGTGGCGTATTCATCAACTCGCGATTGCGCTACATGAGGAAGCTCGTCACACCAACATTCGTGAAGCGGTGGCCTTGTTCACGGTGCTGCGAGAGATGGCCGAACACGCCATTGACGGATTGCATCAAACACCTATGCAGCAAGAACAAGCGGTTGCGTAGTGCGTTGCTGGTAGGTGTCTCGCGTTGGAATAGTGTTCCTCATTGCTAAAGGAGTTCTACATGCACGCGAAACGATTTGGTCGGGGCATGGGTCCCAACCAATACACTCCTGACTATCATTTAGCGCGTCCCGTCCAGTGTCCAGACTGCGGCGTGTACCTGCACAAAGATCATTTCTTTGCCTCCTACGGTGGTCGCTGCCACCCCTGCTGGCAAGCATCAATCACTGCGTTTGTGCCTATGGAGTCGGCTGATCTGGTAGCGGATACCACTGCATATGCTGTCTATGAAGAGGAGTACACCCATGGCGCGTATTCTCAAGTCTGATGCCTACACCCACTATGTGGAACTCTCTGCCACGTATAGCGGTGGGAGTCGTTGGTTTGATGCTCAACAAGTGGTAGCGGTTTTTGAGGACAGTCACATTGGCCTGCATCGGCTCGTTGATGGGCAACATCTTGACGACGCTCATCAGTTTGCGCTGACCGTCAATGAGATGACTGCCCTGGTCGAGGCATACACGGCATTCCTGGCAATGCGGGAAGCGGCTGGCAGTCATAGTGAGACGAACCTGGATGATTTCGGTGACGATCATCCTTTTTAAGAGAGGGGCAAGAGCATGCTTGGTTTGATGGCGGTCATCTTGCTGGCGGGTGTGGTGCTGGCGTGTCGTCCTGGTATGGACAAGTGGAAACTGCTTGGTTTGGTCTTCCTCCTGGTGTGTATCGTGTGGTGTCTGGTGGTCATGGTTGGACACCTCTCGGTCGGATGATTGATCTCCTACGTGTTTCGGGGTGGACCCTCATGAGTGGCTTGCTCCTGGGGGTCTCGGTCTATCCAGTTGGAGGTGAAACCGATGAATGAGGTGTCTGATTGGTCTGGTGACGTG
>JBBPYR010000044.1:0-31594 GCA_038199755.1 Ktedonobacterales bacterium
AAGATTGGTCTTTTTCCCATCCTGTTCTGCTGTCATCCTATTGTTTCCTCTAGTATTCATCTATAAAGGGGAAATGCGGCGATGGGGTGTGTGTTTTGTACATCACCTGCACGATCCTTTCACTAATTCTCCTCTTGACTGGCTGCTTGCTTTGGGGTACTGTAGAATTGTCTGGTTAAGGAATTGAACATTTCCTCACCTCAACTTTATTCCCAGTTGGAGGGTGTGTCAACCGCGGAAAGGGTTTTGACAGGGAAAGTGGAGAAATTATGTGAGGAGTAACCACATGGCTTACCTTTTAAGTTGTATCTCTACGCAGCATTCTATGCTGAAACGGCATTGGCGCCAGACAGGTTCAACGCGGGAACCACAGCAAGATGGAACGCAAAATACCGAATGTCCATTGACAACGTTGGGTAGCATGCAAAAACCAGAAGAAGACCAAGGCGGTCTCATATGTCTACTCGATCCGATGGGAAAGAGTACAAAAACCGTTAAACTGTCAATGCCCGCGGGGATGGCGATATCAGACAATGGCGTGCTGGTGGCTACTCCAGATGCAATCCATGAGGTGACGGCTGACCTTTCATCGCTACAACAGAATGTGGTGAGCTTGCCTAGTTTCAATCTGTTGCACTCGCTATCACGCACGCAGCAAGGCTATCTCGTTGCCAGTACAGGTCTCGACGCGCTGTTAGAATTTACACGTGAAGGTGAGTTGCTGTGGAGTTGGTGGGCGACGGAACATGGTTTTACGCACACGCCCACAGGTGAGCGGCGTGTGCTTGATAAATCAGCGGACCATCGTGGCATGAAATATGGCACGCTGGCACAGACAACCCATGTCAACTCTGCGGCAGAGTTGGCCGATGGCCGTATCCTGGCTTCACTGTTCCATCAGGGGATGGTTATTGCTATCGACCGTGACAGTGGTGACTGGCAACCTGTGCTGGAAGGCCTGGACCACCCCCACTCTATTCGCATCATCAATGAGGAATACTTCACGGTAGCGGACACTGCCCGTGGTAGAGGCTTGCTTGTGCATATCGACCATAGCAAGGGCAAGATAGAAAACGCGGTCAGCGTGAACACAAACTGGCTACAAGATTGTGTGTATGACGCGTGTAATGATTGCTGGGTCATGGTAGATGGTAAACACTCACAGGTCAGCATTCACACTGGCTTGTCAGGGCATCACCTACAAAACCAGTTCAAGCTTGACCCCGAGTGGCGCCTCTACGAGGTGTTGCCCATTACTGTATGCTAGACGTATCAAAAAACAAAAAACAGAGACACGCAGATACATAAGTATCTGTCGTGTCTCCGTCTTCTGATGAATGTATGCAGTTAGGAAGCTCTTGCCCGAAGATGTTGTAGTATCACCATACGAGCAAGTGTTGAAGGGCCTATGCCTTTCTCTCTCGCCTCTTTAGCAAGTTCCTCAAACGCGTCTTCGTCAAATCGTACAGTCAGCATCTTCTTCGGCTGTGCTTTGACGAACTTGACGTTCTCAACAGGCGTAAGCTCATCTGAGAATTCTTCACTAGAATGTGTATCCCAGAAAGCTGCCTCTTCTTCGATGGTTTTGAAGGCAGGTATGCGACTCTTCATACCTTCTGATTGTTCTTGATCTTTTCTGGTCATAAGCATTTCTACTTACTGTGGCGCAGGTAAGCTCTGCGTTCTGCATCATCTGCATCTCTAGCTGTCACCAAGCTGTATACACCTCGTCCCCGAGGAGCAACAAACACCGCTAAGTATCTACCCGCATCAGTTTGTCCTATGATGATATAGCGTCCTTGCCTTGCCTTTCGAATAAAAGGCTCACCAAAAACAACCTCTTCAACTTCTGCAACGCTCACATGATGACGAGCAATATGCTCTTCTTGTCCGGGATCGATAACAAGTTCGTATATTCTCACAATTATGCATCTTTTTGAAAGTATTGTAATACAAAAGATGCTTTTTGTCAAACGCATTTATACTAAAATCCACTCATCATTCTTTTGCGGACCTTCAGCCCGCACGGGAGGAGAGATTTGGCGAGGACCCCTCGCGCTGCGGCAAAGGGCTTCCCCCTTTGCACTCCCATGGATGAGTGGATTTCAGCATTTATACAGCGGATTTGACCCTACACACACAAGCCGAGCATGGTTGTGAGCCGCAATATCTCGGCACCCGTGTTCTGGTCATGCGTGACGAGCACGCTTTCCGTGGCTTGGCGTAGGAGCCGTAGGGCTTCTGGCGTGTCCAGGTCGTTGTTCAGGGCGGCTTTGACGCGCTCTTGCAGCATGCTATCCTCGCCAGTCGCATCATGACCGATCAGTGTGCGCACTTGCTGAAAGCGTTCGACCGTTTCGGTCGCGGACGCGAGGTCACTGGGGAAGCATTCCCACGGCTCGCGGTAGTGATGGCTCTGTAGAACGACGCGGATGGCATCGGCACTATACTCTTTGAGCAGGTTGCTCACAAGTATCAGGTTGCCCAACGATTTGCTCATCTTTTCACCTGCTTGATAGACCATGCCCGTGTGTGCCCAGATGCGCGAGAAAGGGGACTTGCCCGTATAGTGTTCGGACTGTGCAATCTCACAGGTATGATGGGGGAAGGCAAGGTCGGCACCGCCACCATGAATATCAATTTGTTCGCCAAGATAGTGCGTGGACATCGAACTACACTCGATATGCCAGCCAGGGCGACCAGGACCCCACGGGCTTTCCCACGCGGGCTCACCTGGAGCCTGCGCCTGCCAGAGCACGAAATCCAGCGGGTCACGTTTGCGTTTGTCATCGGGGAAATTGCCACGCTCATTGGCGATCTTGAGCATAGATTCGTAGTTATTTAAGCCGATGGCATGAGCCATGATACCAAATTCTGGGTCTTTCTTGACGCTGAAAAAGACGCATCCCTCACTGATATAGGCATAGCCTTTGTCCAGCAGTCCCTGTGCGAACGTGATGATACGCGGAATTTCATCGGTGGCCTTGGCATAGACATCGGGGCGGCGCACATTGAGTGCATCCATATCTTTTAGGTAACGTGCGGTCTCCCGCCTGCCCAGTTCGTCCCAGGCGATACCCAGTTCTTTGCCCTTGCGCAGAACATCATCGTCAATGTCGGTGACGTTCTGTACATACTTGACCTTGTGGCCGTTATATTCGAGGTAACGAATAAGCGTATCGAATGAGACATAGGTAAAGGCATGGCCCAGGTGTGTCGTGTCATAAGGAGTAACGCCGCATACATAGATGCGTACCGGGTCAGTAATCGGGACAAATGTTTCTAACGATTGCGTCAATGTATTAAAGAGCTTCATGATTTTCTCCTAGAGCAAACAAACGAACAGCGTTTGCCGTGGTAACCTGGGCAATTTCTTCCAGCGTCATGCCGCGCAATTGCGCCAGCTTCTCCGCTGTATGTTTGACGAAAAGCGGCTCATTGCGGTGTGCTTTGAGTGGCTTCGGCACGAGATAGGGGCTATCGGTCTCGACCAGCATACGTTCTAGCGGTACCATGCGTGCCACCTCTGGCAGCGCATTGCCCTCTTTTGTGAGCGGTCCGGCGAATGAGAGCAAAAAGCCCTCGAACTCCAGGCATTCCAAGGCCTGGGCAACATCGCCCGAAAAGCAGTGGAAAACGCCGCGCAAGCCTTTGCCGTGCGCCTTTAGCAATTCGACGACGTCATCATGTGAATCGCGAACATGAATGATACACGGCAAATTGCACTCGCGTGCAAGCTGCAAGTGGGCACAAAAAACGGCGCGTTGCACGTCTCGTGGCGTGAGCATGCGGAAATAGTCGAGACCAAACTCGCCGATGCCCACCACCTCTGGCTCCCGCGCCAACTCGCGCAACTGCACCCCGACCTCATCTGAATAGGTGGTTGCGTCATGCGGATGTACCCCCACACCAGCAAAAATCACCCCTGGATGCGCCTTCGCCAGGGCAAGCGCGGCACGACTAGAGGCAAGATCGGTGCCTGGATCAACCATGCGTGTGACACCACCCGTTACGGCAGCCTGAATCACCGCCTCGCGGTCTGCGTCAAAACGGGAAGTGTCGATGTGAGTATGGCTATCGACGAGCAAAGATGTATCCTTTCCGACAAAAGACGTGCATAAAAAATACTGGTAGGCGTATAGCCCCCCAGGAATGTGCTTATCACTTTACTTAGTATAGTAGACAGGTCATGGGAGTGTCAAACCGTAGTGTAGCTATGACTCAGTGCTCGGTGGTCGTCCCTCCAAAGGTGGCATGGAGGCAGAGAAATCGGCGGCGAAACGCCGCGTGTAGTCGTCAAGCAATGTCTGCACACGGTCCTGTTCTGGCGATGCGACGACAAAACCAACGTGATGCCGCTTTTGTAGCCGCATGACAATCTCCGCCTCCTGATAGGCAGATGTGTCGGGATGCTCCTGGCGCGCCAGGGAGATGATGACGCCCGCGTAGTTTTGCTTGTGCTCCGGCAGTTGATAGGGTCGCCCTTCGGCCACGGCGATCTCGATTTTGGCCCACTCGCGCCAGAGGTTGATGCCAGTGGAGGCCTCGATGAGATCAACAATACTGGCCCCACCTACACGGGCAGCCGTTTCGAGGAAGTAAAAGTTGCCGTCATCTCCCTTGATGAACTCCATATGAACTGCTCCAGACTCCATGCCAAAGGCCGTGAGCACCTTGCTGTTCAAGTTTTTTAGGGTGCGCTCCTGCTCGGATCCGCGTTCGATTGTGTGTGTGGTGGAGATGCCGCCCTCGTGAAAAACATCGAGCGGCGGGCGACCATACTGATGGACTTCGCAGAAGACTACGTTGCGGTCATAGACGAGCGAATCAACGTGACAGACTTGGCCGGGGATGTAGTGTTCCAGTACATAAAAGGATTGCAGGTCGCCCAGTGCATTGACGCGCTCCCACAATTGGTCGGGGTTGTTGATCTTGGTGATGCCAATGGTAGAAGCCTCGGCGCGTGGTTTCATCACCCACGGAGCAGGCGTATTCGCCATAAACTCGTTCAGCTTCTGATGGTTGAGGACCTGAATAAAAGCGGGTACGGCTATGCCGTACTGTTGTGCCTGCACGCGCATTGCCAGCTTATCGCGAAAATAACGCACGGTAGAGTCGCCCATGCCGGGCATACGCAAATGCTCGCGCAAGGCTGCCGCTGGCCATACGTCGTAGTCATCTAGCGCGACGATGCGATCAAACACGCGAGTCCGTGCCAAGTAGCTCACACCGCGAATGACATCGTCGATTTTTGCCAGATCAGGCATAAAAAATATTTCATCGATGCTCTCATGCGGCCAGTCCGCGTGCTCCAATACCGTTACCGTCAACAAAATCACACGCCACTGCTGACGTTTGCATGCGCGCAGAAACTCCTGCCCCTTTTCGTAGCTACAGATGCACAGTATTGTCTTCTCCGCTTGATCCATCATAGCGTTTCCTCCATGGAAAAAGGGCAGGGGCAACCAGAAAGAGTTGCCCTCCGCCCCTCATAGCAATCTCAAATTTAATAAATTACAATCTGGGTGTTCAAATCCGTGTGACTATATACCCAAGCTGCCTGCTCTTCCTGCATATTGACGCAACCGTGGCTACCGCTGCCAGCGAAGGATTGGTCGCCGCCAGAGTCAACATGGGGAAACTGCGTGCCGGGGCCGTAATCTACACGCCACCACGAGTCATGCACAAAGTAGCCACCCCAGTGGTAGAGAATTGCATAGTGGATCGGCGTGTCTGGATACCAGTAGGGAGAACCTTTTGGCTCAACAGATTTGAAGGTGGTCGGTGACTTGCGGTCCAATACGGACCATACCCCTGGTACCGAGGGTAGTTCCGTGCGTCCGGTTGTCACGAGAAATGACTTGACCAGCTGCCCATCCTGATAGACACGCATGGCTTGTTGGGACAACGAGACCATCAGCAACTGCCCTTTTTGTAGCTTATAGTGGGCGATCATCTGCATGTCGGTCGCGTGTACCTGATTATACGGTGTCGTATCACTGTAGTCAGCTTCCAGCAAATGCAGGTTGAAGATGGCATTCTGGGCCTCGACCACCATTGCCTGAAAATCATCGGGGGTATACGACCACGAGAGATCACGATCCACGTCGGAGCCAATGCCAGCGTCCATGTAGCCAGCATCCAGCGGGTAATTCTTGCCATCAAATTTGTCGTGATACAGATGCGCGTTGCCCCAGGCATTCACCTCTTGATGGAACTGTTTCACGAGGTATACCGCCTCACTCTGCACAAGGTCATCATGCATAGAGGCCAGATCAGTATTGATTTGCTGCACAAAGCCTTGATAATCTTGCAGCGACTTGATGTTATTCATCACCGTCTGATCTGCCGCCAAACGCTTTTGGTAAGCCGTCGTATCGCCGCCATAGGTCTTTAGCTGCTTGATCTGCAAGGCAAACTCATTATATTTGGCACTGGTCACATAAGGAATTGCCAGCGTCGAATTGACGACCGATTGTTGATACTGACTATCAAGCAAGGCATTGAAGTTTTGCGCCTCGGTCATCGTTTTAATCGTCGTGAGTGCTTGCTGGTCATCCTGATACTGTGTCTGCATGGCCGTCACGTCGAGATGGGCCTGCTGCATCTGCGCGATGGTTTGCTGAAATGTATGCAATTGATGGGCGACATCTTGCAGCACGGTAAGCGTTTGTTGCGCAGCTTTAGACCTGCTACTCACAAGCGCATAGTCTTTAGGATATTTGGCAGCACTCAAAAGAGCCTGCTCCTGACTAAACTGTTGCGAGAAACTCTGGATGGGTAGTCCAAGCATACGCGCCTGTGTCAGGGAGCTTTGGAAGTTTTGTAGATCGTGCTGCGCCAGCAACTGCGCCTGATTGGTATAGGTAGTAACAATATCCTGCGTCTGCACGGTTAATTGCGTATAATGGGTAGCGAGATTTTGATTATAAGTATTCAGAGGTTGATCATTGAAAAGATTAAAGGGAGCACTGGTACTACTTAATTGCTTCTCCTGAGTGAAAATTGAGCGCAAAGAAGATGACGGGATGCCAATTGCTTGCGCGTGTTGTAATAATTGATCAAGTTGCGCTTTGTTTTGCGTGGCTTGTTGTTGGATATGGGCATCACCACCGCAGGCCACCATCACAAAGGAAAGACCCATCAAGAGGAGCACGAGGAGCGACGATGCTGCCCCTCGTGACTTCTTGCTACCGACCGCCCCACGACGGTACGTCTGTGTTTGCATTGGAGATTATCTCCTTCCGCCTCTAGCTTTCTGTTTTCGTTTTTCTTTGCGTGCCGCTTTGCCAGTCTTTTTGCCGCCTGAGCGACGCGGCGCACCCGGCATAGTCGCGCCTTGTGGCAGTTCTGGCATGCCGGGCATCCCTGGTATACCACCGCTACCAGCATATTGTTTTGCCATCTGCGCCCACGGCCCCTTGCCAGTGGTGATCTGACGCATCATGGTACGCATCTCGGCAAACTGCTTGAGCAACTGGTTCAGCTCCTCAACCGTTGTGCCGCTGCCCTTGGCGATACGCTTTCGCCGACTGCCATTGATGATATCAGGGTTACGCCGCTCTTGCAGGGTCATTGACAAAATCATGGCCTCGATGTACTTGAGTTGATCGCCTTCCAGGGCTTCTTCCATCTCTGGCGAATCTGCCATTTTGTTGAAGCCAGGTATCATCTCCATCACTTGACGCAAGGGTCCCATGCGCTTGAGTTGGCGCATCGAATTGAGAAAGTCTTCCAGGTCGAATTTGCCCTGTTGCAACTTAGACTGCGCCTTGAGTGCCTCTTCCTCGTCAATGGTTTCACGTGCGCGATCAATCAGAGAAAGTACGTCACCCATACCTAGTATACGTGATGCCAAGCGATCTGGATAGAAGGGCTCCAAGGCATCAGTTTTCTCGCCGAGGCCCATGAATTTAATTGGCACGCCAGTCACCGCACGAATGGAGAGCGCGGCACCACCTCTGGCGTCACCGTCCATCTTTGTCAGAATCATGCCCGTGAGCGAAACGGCCTTGTTAAAGTCTTCCGCCACACGCACCGCTTCTTGACCAGTCATGGCATCGGCGACGAGTAACACTTCGCGGGGTTGCACCCGTGAGCGAATGTTGATGACTTCATTCATCATGCGCTCGTCAATGTTCAAGCGGCCCGCGGTGTCCAGAATGATCACCGTGCATGCCTGCTCTTGCGCATAGGCAACCGAGTGTACACAGATGTCAACGGGATTCGCGCCCGCTGGCTCCGAATACACTGGAATGGTGAGTTGCTTGCCCAGCGACTTGATCTGGTTGACCGCAGCAGGACGATACATGTCTGCTGCGACCAACAAGGGCCGCTGCCCCTGCTTGCGCAGATAATTTGCCAGTTTTGCCGCCGAGGTCGTTTTACCAGACCCTTGCAGACCAACCAGCATTATAATAGTGGGTGGTGGGCCACCCAGATCGAGCGTATTTTTACCTTCAGTGCCGCCGAGAACTTCGATCAATTCATCATTGACAATCGAGAGGACCTGTTGGGCAGGAGACAAACTACCCAGCACATCGGCACCGACCGCCTTTTCCCTGACGCGCTCGACGAACTGACGCGCCACACGCAGGTTGACATCGGCCTCAATCAGCGCGATACGAACCTCTTTTAGGGCCGCGTTCACATCTTCTTCGGTCAGCTTCCCCTGTCCACTCAAATTGCTAAAAATGCCATCAAGGCGTTTCGATAAACTTTCAAACATTGCCATAGGATTATCTATTTCCTCTCTCCGCCAATCGCTGCTAATGGCCCCTATTATATCATTACACGAACGTCCTGTCTGTAATTTTTTTGTGCTGTACTGCACAAGTTTGCTACCTCTCATGTATGACCGCTACACACGAAAAAAGGACTCAAGATGCTACAGAGTCCTTTTCATGCGTAAAACAGCCACGTATGAAATTTATACGAAGAACTGCTCAACCTGTACGGGCAATGCTGAGACGACTTGTGAAGGGAGCGTCTCTTGTCCGCGAAAAACGCCAAGCGAGTGATATTTGCCATTCTCTAATATCATCACTTCAATGGTACGAGTAGTTGGCTTCACAATCCAGTATTCTGTTACTCCGGCTTGTGCATACCGATCATACTTGATCAGCCGATCATACGTAGCGGTACTGGGAGATGCTATTTCAACGACGAGGTCCGGCGCACCATTGATTTTCTTCGCGGCGATAATGTGCAAATGAGCATTGAGGACAACCACGATATCAGGCTCAAACACGTTTTCAGGTAGCAATTCCACAGCAATGGGAGCAGCGAATACGCGCCCTTGCCCAGTAAGCTCGACGTGGGCAAAGAGATGGTAAGAAATCCGCATAGAAATTGATTGGTGCTCTGGCGTAGGTGGGGGCGTCATCACAAGCACTCCATTCACAATCTCATAATGGTGGCCATCAATGGGTAGCGCGGCATAGTCTTTATATGTCCAGAAGCCTTGTGGTGGCCCTGGAACCCAATCAGCAGGAGTGACCATTGATAGTTCGTCTGTTGTTATCATCGTAACCCTGCCTCTCAAGTAGAAAAGAGATTTGATATCTTGGTTCGTGTTTTCTTAGAGCTATGATACCATATCGGATGGTGAGTGGCTATGATCATTTTTGGAAAAGGTTAGGAAGAGAATTAATTGTACATGCGGTTTCGTCCCAGGCGCAGGGCGAGCAGGAGGCCGAACGAGACGGCGAGCAGCACGACGGAGAGCGCAATCGATTTGTCTAGATCGCTCTCGGAGGCGACGTAGACCGCGATGGGCATGGTTTGCGTGACACCCTGGAAATTGCCCGCGAAGGTGATGGTCGCGCCAAATTCGCCCAACGCACGCGCCCAGGAGAGGCCAATACCGGACAACAGCGCAGGGCGAATGAGTGGCAACACGACGCGCCGAAAGGTGTAAAAGGGCGAGGCACGCAAGGTGTACGCCGCCAACTCATAGCGACGGTCAAGCTGCTCAAAACCAGCTTTCGCGCTATTGACGAAAAAGGGGGCGGCAATAAACGTCTGCGCCATCACGACAGCTGCCGTCGTAAAGGGCAGGTGAATGCCGAATAAACCGAGGGTGCTACCGAGCAGGCCCATACGCCCAAAGGTGAGCAGCAACGCGACCCCCGCCACAACGGGAGGAAACACCGTGGGCATCGTCACCAACGTCTCTAATAGCCCGCGCCCAGGAAAGCGCAACCGTGCCAGCACATAGGCCACCGGCAAGCCAAACACAACAGAGAGCAGCGTACTGATCGTAGTGGTAAGCAGACTCAGCTGCAACGCCTGAAACACATCGGGTTGCAGCATCGTACTCCACAGCAGAGCGGGCGGTTCGCGTAGGAAAAGCGAGAGCAGAGGTATGCCCAAAAAGAGAAAAAAAAGCGTTGCCAGGGTAGCAACAAGTACCCTGGCAAGCCAACGCGACAAGAGACGCGTTCGTTTCGTATTCACCATCAGGCTCCAGGAGCAAGGAACTTATATTTGTTCAAGACGGCCTGTCCATCGGGCGAGAGCACATATTGTACAAACGCCTGAGCATCAGTTTGGTGCGACGAACTCTTCGTAATGGCAATGGGATATGCGGCAATCACGTTGAAATTGTCGGGGATATCGATCACTTGCACCTTGCTCGCTACCGCCGTGGTCACATCTGTCTTATACACAAAACCAGCGTCCACTTCGCCCAGTTGTACCTTTTGCACGACCGCCTTCACATTATCTTCCTGCGAGACGATATTGGCTTTGAGCGCGCTTACATAAGTAGGACCATAATCGGCGGCTTTACCCATATTGGCGAACACCTGCAAGCTATATTTACCAGCCGGGACGGAGGGAGCACCAATATCAAGCTTAATGCCCTTATTCGCCAAGTCCTTGAGTGTGGTAATCTTCCCCGGATTGCTCGTGGGGATAATCACAACCAGCTTGTTCTTGGCAAAAACCTGTGGAGAGATTACCAGACCCGCATCACTGGCCTTCTTCATATTGGCTTGATCGGCGGACGCAAAAACATCGGAGGGCGCACCATTCGTCATCTGTTGTACCAATGCTTGCGAGCCAGCAAAATTGAAGACGAGCTTTACATTCGCATGGGTTTGCTGATAGTTCGTCGCCATTTCTTTAAACGACTCCGTTAATGATGCCGCCGCAAAGACATTCAACGTCACTGCTGGTGCAACCGTGGGCGTGGAGGTCGGCGTTGTAGTAGTACCCGTGCCGCCACAGGCAGCCAATAACAGGCAGAGCGAGAGTAGCAGGAAAAGCAGACGAAACAGGTGCTGTTTCAAAATAGGTCTCCTTATCGCAACAAAAAAGGGGACATTGTTCTATGAGTGAGTACTTATACATTGAATATACTATCAAGAAGCAAGCCATGTCAAGTCAGCGGCGAAGCTGTTGCAAAGTCCACAGGGACCATCTTATGCTGGTTAACAAATAAACCTGGTAACAATGGAAACCCATCCGTAGGGGCCAGATTTATCGCGCCCCAAGGCGATTTATCGTCTGTGATCGGGACGAGGGGCGCGATAAATCTGGCCCCTACGGACTTTGCAGGGCGATGGAGAATGCCAATTTCGCGCTTTTTGTAAATCCAGTGCTACTGTTACGTGACAACAAACAGAAAAATAAGATTGCGCAATGGGATAATAGCTATGTTTTTAACACGAAATAAACGCTTTCAACAGGGCCTACTAGCGGGCTTGCTAGCAGGTTTTATCGCTTCAGTGCTGATGCTGATCCTGAGTGTGACACTTAATGGCATCTCGTTGCCAGAGGTCTTCGGCTCAGCCTTGACGGGGCTGATGTCCGCTTCACTGTTCAGCTTTTTGCACCAGCTTATCGGGGGCGATGCCAAGTATTACCTGTTCGTTGGTATCTTCATCGGCCAATGCCTTGTCTTTGCCGTAAGCGGAGGCGTATGCAGTTTAGTAGTGGAGCGCATTCCTACCTCCACTAAGGCGACACAGGAAGAACAACTCTCCTGGCCGACCGCAGTGGTGTTGGCGGTAGTGCTCTGGCTCGTCACGGGGCTGCTCTTCTTGCCGCTGACAGGTGCTGGACTATTTGGCTCGGTACTAGCAATTGGCGGTGTGAACACCATGTGGAGCCTAGCGGTAGTCGGTCTTACCTTCGGCTGGCTGTTCGTCTCGTTGTATAACTGGCTTGTGCAAGGGCAACTACGCAACAAAGGTATTGCCATCGCGGAAAACGCACAGAACACACGCCGTCGTCTGATTCTGAAAACTGGTCTGGAGATTGCGGGTGTTGGTGTACTGGGCGCATTGCTGTGGCGGTTTATCACCAGCGGTGGCGTAGGCAATGATACGGCATCGAATCTTTCGGTCTCCAAAGTCATACAGCAGTTCAAGAAGAAGATTACGCCACCGCCAATGCCTAATTATGGCACCGTTGAGCAAATACCCCTGCTTTCACCTGAAGTTACGTCCAATGATCAGTATTACATTGTCTCTAAAAATCTCTTGAACGATCCCGTTGTAGATGGCACATCTTGGAAATTAGTGGTTAATGGGCAAGTGCAGCAGCCGCTCACACTCACCTACAAAGAATTGCTGGCCCTGCCAATGCACACACAATATGAGTCTATGATGTGCATTAGCAATGAGGTGGGTGGAGAGTATATGAGCAATGGCAAATGGGAAGGCGTGCGCTTAGCCGATCTGTTAGAGAAAGCAGGCGTCAAATCGGGCGCGACAAAGGTTGTCCTCTACGCAACTGATGATTATAGCGATAGCATTCACCTGAGCAAGGCAATGGAACAAACAACGCTACTGGCAGTGCGTATGAATGACCAGACACTTCCCGATGGGCATGGTTATCCAGTTCGCCTGCTGGTACCGGGGATTTATGGCATGAAGCATGTCAAGTGGATCACCCGCATCGAGCTAGTCAACACCGATTATCAAGGTTACTGGCAGCAACGCGGCTGGAGCGACCCTGCCCCCATTCGTCTGACCTCGCGTATTGATACGCCGCTCATCGGTACCACAGTCAAGGCGAACACACCAACCTATATCGCGGGTGTCGCCTTTTCTGGCAACCAGGGCATTAGCGAGGTAGATGTTAGCCTGGACAATGGGCAAACATGGCAACGTGCCACACTCAAGCAGCCATTATCGGCTTTGAGCTGGGTGTTGTGGCAACTTCCCTGGCAACCTGCTGCCAACACGTATACGATTATGGTACGCGCCGTTGACCTTGCAGGCAATGTACAAGACCCGCACATCGCACCTCCAAGCCCTGACGGTTCGTCTGGCTATCATACGATTACCGTCACGGCCCAATAGTACGGCTAGATATGGGAAACACATAGCCTAAAATAGCCCTAGCCAATTATAGCTAGTATCCCTATTACCCCCATTTTGGGCTACGCATCTCCTCATATCTAGCCACAGGTCCCAATGGTGTGATGTTTCTTATGCCTTTTCGTTTTTGACCGTAAGGGCATAAAATACGCATCATACTCATATTCCTCGAAAAGTGATGATGCATAGGGGGAATTTTCTGCTCTTCCAAACTCGATGCAAATCTTGTCCGCTTTTTAGCCGCTAAATGATCATAGATATAGGGGGATAGATCACACGGGAGCACCAATCGCAGTGTTTCGACACACAAGAAGGGGATACTCGTGAGTTATGATCGCAGATAAGGCCAACATGGTGACGGATGTTCAGGAGGTAGAGATAGCACTGCTACGGGCGAAGAATGCGCAGGCGTTTCATTCGCTGATCGAGCGTCTACAGCAACCAATGATAGGGTATTTACATCGCCTGGTGGGGGAACGGGAAGTGGCACTCGACCTCGCACAAGACACTTTTTTACAGGTGTATAAAGAAATAGATAGGTCATCAGTTGATAGTACATCACTTGATGCCTGGATTTATCGTATTGCCACCAACTATGGGTTACGTTATCTTCAGCGCAGGCGGCTAAAAAAGATGTTGAGTATTTTTAGTCCACCTTCTGCTGATACAGGTGAGGGAAGCTCTGCTGAAGATGGGTATCTGATGCCGATAGTAGAACCAGGGCTCTCTGTAGAGGATCAAGTAGAACTGCGTATCTTGGTGCAGCAGGCATTAGCAACCCTCAAAACAAAAGATGCGATTTGCCTACAATTACGTTACGGAAACGGCTTAACCTATGAGCAGATCGGCATGGTGGTCGATCTCACAGCGGAGGCGGTTCGCAAACGTGTTGTACGCGGTGTCGAGAAGTTTCGCCAGGTATACGATAATCTTCCAGCTACGACAGCCACAAAGTCAGTGGCAAGTAGCAGGAAACAAAGCTCAATCTCGTCTTGATACACCAATATATATATAAGCGGTATGGCATATGATGAGAACCAACAACAAAGAGGTGCTGGGGAAGGTAGATGGCAAGGCATGAAGCATATATATGACGACGAACTCCGGGCTTATGCTCACAACACTCTTCTCCATCGCGCCTATGGTAGCGATGAGGATGAAATGAGAGTGATAAAGGAGCATCTTGCTCTCTGTTCTCATTGCCGAGAACGGCACGCTGCAATTACATTTGCTGATACAGAAAGCGTGTTACGGTCATATATGCACACCAGCGCCTCTTACCCGTCGATTGCAACTCAGGTGATGCGCCAAGCGCAAGGCCAAACGCTACCTGAGAGACGGGCATCGCCTCTGTCAGGATGGCGTTTCGTCAGCATACCAAGCGGTCTGGTGCTTGTCGGTGTTTTTCTGATGATTGTCACATTGATTGCCGTAGCTTATATAGCTCATCCAAGCGGAAATGGTTCTTCTTCCCTGCTGAAGAATAAGACACAGGGAACGAACAATACAGTCATGCCACCGTTAGCAGTGCAGACGGGAGCACCTTTTATTTCTATTTGTCATCAACCAAAAGAGGTTGCCCTGAAACGTTTATATATATGTGGACATAATTTTATACCTGGAAGTTCGGTCGAATTAATCATTTCTATGCCAGATGCAGCCACAACTCTACATAAAATAGTGATGATCGAAAAAGATGGCACATTGCAGTATACGCTTTCTATCGCATCCTGCAAATATGTGCCAGCAACGATCACAGCATTGGGCGGAAATGTTAAGGCTGAGTATCCAATTGATCAACAAAAAATCCAATTTGGCACCTGTCCCCCCGTTTCTGGAGTTGTCGGGACTCCAGAGCCGCGAGCGAGCTGGTTATTGCCAGCACTCAAACCAGAGTACAGGAAGGGAAAAATAACAAATGCATGACGAAAAATATATGGTTCCTTTATCAAAGGAGCAAACAGGTGAGGACATGGTTCGGCAGTGTGCCTGGTGCCTGCGTTTAATTGATGCACAGGGGGGGCGTGTCACAGTACGCCCCCAGCCAAAGTTGTATGAGGCCACCCATGGGATGTGCATCCCCTGTGGCGAAGGATGGATGGAGCAGGTCGCGGAAGCTCAGGGAGTTCATGTACACGAGTTGTGGGCAGAATTGCCGCTTTCCCTGCTAGCACAAAAGCAATCATTTGAAAACGCATTATCCGAATGCGTAAATCCATAGAATTTCTAAGTTAAAGACATCTCTCTCCGTATAGTGGTGCATTTTGCATGTCACTATAGCGAGGCCAGCCGCTGAAGCATGTTCTTCTCCCCCCTTAGTGAACATGCTTCAGCGGCTGGCCTTATTTTCCTCAGTCTTTCTCATATTTTTAGTGCAGCTGCTTTGCCATCTCTTGCTCTTGCTTACATGACGCCACCACTTCTTTTGGTCTATGCATCCGTTTGGCAAGTTGTATCCCTGGTGCTTCAACCACTCTATAGACAACATATGAGCATGGAATGATCACCAGCAGCGCATAAGCCCACAACAACGCATATTGCTGTAGATGGCTCAGACCATGGATGAGCTTGACATGATCTTTGAAAAAGACGAGTAGTGGCAAATGCCAGATATATAGACTATAAGAAATCGTGCCGAGCCAACGCAACGGTCTCCACTCAAGCATCCGTTTGAGTTCGACTGGCCCAAAGAGGAGAGCCACGATACATAAGCCAAATCCCAAGGAGAGGGCAAGCTCGCCGAGCAAATCATAATTCACCTCAATGGAGTCTAAGAAGGGTATGGATGAATGGAACCAATTATCCAGGTGCCAGACGCAGACCAGCAGCAGCCAGATCAGCCCTATCCCCCACAGCCAATAACTGCTACGTTGTAAGCGCATACGCAACGGATGCTCAGCTGCGCCCTGCTGTGTATATACATACAAGAAGCTGATGAGCATACCTATGGCAAAATCCTCGAGAAATTTGCCGCTCGCCCCATAGGTAACGAACACCACCACATCCAAGACCGAACGTGCTACGGGGAAGCTTAACTGAGGATGCTCTACATAATAGAGACCAAAGCCACGTGAAAGCACGCCCCATGCCAGTAGCCCCAGCAGGCATGCCAGCACAGCATAGCGCTTTTGTTGTGGAGCAACACGCGCAATGAGCCAGCGGAACAGCAGAGCTATCCAGGGAAGGAGCATATAGAATTGCCACTCCACGGCCAGCGTCCAGAACGGCCCGTTGATCTTTTGGTAAGTAAGCGGGAGTGAGTCCATCAAAAGGCTTACAAACAGCCCTAATTGCGGCAGATGGTCAAGCCGAAAATACTGTGGCTGTGTCAGCACAATCAGCAGCAAGAGAGCAGTATAGTAGCCGGGCAGGATGCGTAAAGCACGGCGCACATAAAATTGGCGCAGTCCAGGCCACGGCGTCGCGAGGAGGAGAGCCTTGGCATAAGGCAAAAAGAGTAAAAAGCCCGACAGGATAAAGAAGAGCGTCACGCCCGCTGAACCGGTCATGATGATAGCACTCATTAATGGACCAATCGCGAAGGTCCATATGTGCAGATCCGAAAAGGCGATTAAGTTCAGGTGAAAGGTGAGTACACACAAGCAGGCTATACCCCGCACACCATCCAAGACCGCAATTGTATTGTTTTGTGTTTTCTGGTTTTTATATATAGAATTCAAGACATATGTGTAACGTATCAACAGAACATCAGGATACATAACCAATAGTGAAATCTTTTGAAGAGCTTACATATCTGAGGATTGGGGTGCTACTTCGACGAGGGTTGCAAGTTTTGAGGATGAACCAATGAGGTGACATTTATGATGATCTTTGAAGTAAACATTAACAATTGAATCTTGATGAAACATAAGATCAGGCTGCAATACGTGAACATTGTCACCAAGCTCAATAACCACTGTTCCTGCACAGGGGCAGCCTTGCCGTGCGAGCATAGGTAAAGAACCATCTCTTGATGATTGCTTCTGAAAAGCTTGTTCAATAGCTATACGAGCAGTACTAACAGTTTGTCCACATTGCTCTGTAGCTTGTGTGCAGAGAAGGCGCATATCAGGTCTTTTATGCAGAGCGGCAAAAACAGAGGGATTAGGGTGATTGTAAGTGTTATCAGTACCTACTGATATAACAACGATTGAAGGTTTCAGTGCGTCTAATAAATCTGTTGCCTCTACTTCTTGCCAAGCACCACCGTGATGAGGGAACTTGACTACATCACTCGCTAAATTTAGTTGTTTGGATTTTAATTTCTGCCATCCCTTTGGCTCAAGATCACCTGTAAGGAGCACACTTGAGCCAGAGCCTTGTATCTGTAACACTCCCGAAGTATTATTTAAACCTTCCGTCTCAAGGTTGATCATATCAGACATGTAAGGATGTACTAATGTGATATATTGTGCCAATATGCCATCTATTGGTAGAGATCTACGTTCCACTCGTAAAGAGGCGCATCGTATTATATTGCGTTCTTCTCCACGTTGGAACCATTCTTTTAAATTACGTAAAAACGTATCTAAAGACCTTCTAGTACTCCTGCTATGATTATCAGTATCCGTTAATAGCTTATCAATATCCCTTTTGTTCAATATCTCATTAAAAACCACGACTTCACACTCTTGTAACCCTTGAACTTGCTGATATGCATTCAAAAGTAGGGATACACCCCTATAATGATCTTCATGTAAATGTGTAATGATAATACCACGCAGGTATTTGATTTCTTCGGCTTCCAGATAGTTAAGCACTACTTTAGCGTCGGCACAATCTACAACGATAGCCTCTTTCGTGGACGTACAAGAAATAACAATGGTATCCGCTTGTCCGACATCGAGAAATGCAACCTTTATTAAGGGAATTACACTATCTGACACTATTCTTATCTTCCTCGTAGAAAATATTTGAGAATTGTTCTAGCAATTCCTCTGACTCCAAGTAGGCATAGGGTTGTGGATAAAATGCCCCCCATGTAGTGAGATCCACATGTATATGTCCTTGTTCTATGGCAGAGTATGGTACTTTGGCACGGAACGCAGCTTCTGGACGCAACAACCATCCAGGCATAGTAGGTACAATTTGTGCAGGTGGAAGTTCGCCAAACCCTTCCAACCATAATTTTATTAAGCCTTTTTCCGCATCTACACTATCTACCACTCCACTAACCAGACAGTAATCACTCTTATAAAGTGGTTGTGGATCAAGCGTTAACTCTGGCTGTTTATCCCATTGACTAATTTTTCTTAAACGTTTAAATGTAGCATCATCGAGGTGATAGGCGACCTTGAGAATAGCATCAATCGTCAGATTAGCTTCCTCAGTAGCAAGTGAAGAAAATCGGCCCATCTGTGCTTCTTTTTCCAGTGTCAAGACTGCTCCCTCGAGAGCACTACAATCTTCTAAACTCAATTCTCCAGGTATAGGGGCAGTCTTAATGGCATAACTGGGAATTGAGGGGCTTTTCATATGCCCAATAATCCATGCATTACTGACATCCCAACTCAGTATACCCGCTAACACTTCATGAGAGAGATTCTGCTTTAATGCATCTATTTTCGGCACCACTACCCAATAACTATCTGACACATAATGTGCTTTGCGCTCGATTGCTAGCTTAACACGTTTGCCCCATGAAGGGTCCATATCATACACAATCAACACTTTTGCACCTGCAAGGAGAGCTTCATCCTTTAATCTAGGCCTTTCTAGATCGTCTGGATAGATAAGGGTCGTTGCTCGTTGATAATTTATCATCCAAGAATGATCTATCACGCCTTTCACTCCCGTTAAAAAAGGAACGGGTTTAGAAGAAACGGCTTCTCCTTTTTTGCGATTAGCTTCTTTTCCTCTGCTTGATCCCTTGATCGTATAAGCCACTTTTTCTAGTACAGTACAATAAGAGCTGATCGATTGCCATAGGTATTCAGGTAAAAGCGTTTGATAATTCATGACATATGTATTGTTCTTTGAGAGTCTTGACTGCTCATTCCATTTCGATTGGTTTATCGATAGGCTAGAGGCAGTGTATATTCCCGTATCTTTGAATATATTTAATGTTCCACGTTGTACAGTACGTATAGTTGTTGGATAAGTGCAACGAAATACACTTTTACCTTCATCTTGTTTCTGAGCAAAAAGGACCATTGTACGAACAGTAGCATCTGGAAATACATCTGTTGGTAGCTCCCACAACTCCAAGATATCACATGTCTCAAGTAATTTTCGTCGAAGAAGTGGTGAAGCTTTAGCAGTCGTAAACGAGCGAGGCATCAGCATGGCGAGGTAACCATTTGGCTTTAACTGTGTAATAGCATGGTTAAGAAATTTGTTTGCCTCTTCATACCAACCATCTTCATCTTCCTCAGCTGAGCCTTGTTGTGTCCCAAAGGGAGGATTACCTACAATGATATTTGGTTGATGTTTATTTACCCATTCCCACTCTAATGCATCACCATGATCGATACGCCAACTATCTTCTGATGTGGATAACAGCAACCCTAAACCAGCTAATTGTGCTGTGAATGGATCTATATCATTGCCGCGTAAATAGTCCCGCAATGATGGCGGTGAATCTGTAAGAGTTGAGAGTCGTCTATGGGCAGAAATTAAGAAGCTACCCCAACCACATGTCATATCGGCAATATACCGCTGTTCCGGTGGAAGAAATTCTACGGGTATATTTTCCCAAATGCGCCGCGTAAGATAGAGGGGTGTGTCAAAGCGTCCTAATTTTTTACGCTGCTCTTGACTATAGGCCGTCGTATAAATTTTTGTAAGCATATCAGGAACAAATCCAGCATAATTTATTCCTCGCAATACCTTATAAGCTTCCTCTGCTGCTACATAATATTTTTCAAAAAGATCTAGTTGAAAGTAACTCCCAAATTTCGCATGAGCTTTTGTGATTAGTTTTTCTAACGATACATTTCCAAGCCTCAGTTCATCACGGTTATCATCCAATACCCCTGTATCAGCTAAAATTGTAGCTCCCAATAGTTGTATTGCAAGTCTTGTAATAGGTTCATCGTTGGCACGTATATCTAACTGGTTCCGTGCATATCCACGAAGTAGCTCAACCACTGTTGCAAAATGATTTACTAACAATTCACCTGTAACATCTGCTGCCCACAAAGTCAATTGCAAAGGTTGTAAATCCCGAAAAATAGGCAGAGTAAATGTATCACGTCCTTGCTTTACATCGAGAATACGCTGCGGTTTGACATCAACAGCATACTGGTCCATGATACGATCAAGCTGATCATAAGAGATATGGTGCTCGACGAGCTTGGGAATAATCTCCTTCGCATTATCAATGGCACTTGTCCAAAATGAAAATTGTTCTTCTTGTTGATGATGAATTATATGAAATGGAGCGGCTGATGCTGCCAAAGTTCGCACTAAAGCGGCATCCATAGCAGCATTTACCGTATTTAGTACAGTTATCCCTGCATATTCAGGATTACGATGAATCGGATGTGTGAAAGCCAGAAGGTTTACTGTTAATGGTTTCCCGACTTCTTTAGAAGCGAAACTATAATCCTTGAGGATACTATTTTCAGGAAACTGGAGTTTTGTGATACATATGCGAGCAGCACGGGATGCTTCGTTTGGCAACGGCATATATGGAAACTCTGTGTATGGGGAAACATTGTGACGTAACATAGTTCCATTCCATCTCGCTCTTACTTTTATCTCTATATCATGTCGTTCATTCATCTCATTAGTAACACATCTCCAGGATAAAGTCAATTACTTTACTCGCTCGCTTTCTATTTTACCTATTGCAAAAACCAGTCAGAAGAAAGGAAACTTCTATGAAAATTGAAATAACACATATGAGATTTGTTACATTGGCACAGGCAATTCTCCGCGACCGTGACAAAATGCTTGCTTGCTTCCTATTTTGCCTATTGCCTTAAAGGGCAGGCATAGTGTACTGTCCCGTTTAAATAACAGAATTATTCCTGTTTGAAAATGCCATGCATACCAGAAAGGATGCACCCATTCTATGACCACCGCTATCCCCATCACTATGCAAAGCGAAGATGAAGACGCAGCTATACACGCGCTCTCTGCGCCCATTGCCCCTATTACACCCATCACTCCTATTACACCTCTCATCAAACCTGTCTATCGGGCGATGGTTCGTGACATGCCAGTTGAAGAACGGCCTCGTGAACGCTTAGAGAAGTACGGCTCAGAAACATTGAAGACACATGAACTGCTGGCCATTATTTTGCGCGTTGGGACTGCGGGTGAGAATGTACTGGACTTATCTGAAAAGTTGTTGCAGAAATATCATGGTTTGAGCGGGTTGATGAGCGCAAACTTTCATGAACTATGTAATGAGCATGGACTCGGCGTGGCAAAGTCGGCACAACTGAAAGCCGCGTTAGAGCTAGGGAAACGCTTGATGATCGAGCAGCCCGATAAAAAGTATCAAGTGCGCTCCGCTGATGATGCGGCATGGCTGTTCAAACCCGACATGGCACACCTTGACCACGAGGAAATGCATATTTTAATTCTAGATACCAAAAATCAGGTGGTAGAGAAGATTAAAAGCTATAAAGGGACCGTCAATAGTTCTGTTTTACGAGTGGCGGAAGTGTTTCGCCCAGCTATAATCCGTAATTGCCCTACCATTATCGTGAGCCACAACCATCCTAGCGGCGACCCGACCCCTTCCCCAGAGGATCTTGAAGTCACGCGCCAACTATTAGACGCAAGCAAAGTGCTTGATATCGAGTTGCTAGATCACCTTGTTATTGGCAATCCCCGCTATATCAGCCTCAAAGAACGCATGCGCTGGTAATAAGAGCCACGCAACAGCCCCTGGCAGCGACGCTACCAAGGGGGCTGTTGCGTGGCTCTTATTACGCCTTAGCTACCGCTTTTTCGTTCTTGCGGCGGCGTGGTCGCAAATCGTCATCGGCCTCAACCTTTGCCTTATCGTCCTTGGTGGTAACGGGTTCAAGGGCAGCGTCGAGCACCTCACGAATATCGCTGGCGTACACAAAGGTCATCTGATCTCGCAACTCTTTGGGCAGGTCCTCTAGCAGGTCCAGCTCATTTTTCTTGGGGAGAATAACGGTATGAATGCCAGAGCGGAACGCAGCCAGAACCTTCTCTTTGATGCCACCAATTGGCATGACCTTGCCACGCAGCGTAATCTCGCCAGTCATAGCCACATCGGAGCGCACCTTGCGTCCACTCGCGAGCGAGACCAGCACCGTCGCCATCGTCACACCTGCTGACGGCCCATCCTTTGGAATGGCACCAGCGGGAACGTGAATATGCACGTTCTGCTCCTCAAAGATGTTGGCAGGTAGACCGAGAGCCTCGGCATTGGAACGCACATAGCTCAGTGCGGCCATCGCCGACTCTTTCATGACATCGCCGAGTTGTCCAGTGAGCGTCAGGTTTGTCCTGCCCGGCATCGCTGCCGCCTCCAGGAAGATGATCTCGCCACCGACTGGCGTCCAGACGAGGCCAGTCGCAATACCGGGACGATCAATGCGTTCGGCTGCTTCTTGAAAGTAGCGCTGGCGACCCAGGAAATCATGCAACGTCTCGGTGGTGATGTGAATAGGCGTTTTCTTGCCTTCCGCCACCTGTTTCGCCACCTTGCGACACAACGAGCCCACTTCACGTTCCAGGTTACGCACGCCCGCTTCACGCGTATAGTCACGTGCGATCCGACGCAAGGTATCATCATCGACAACCAACTCGTCTTTAGTCAGCCCGTTGGCATCTAACTGCTTGGGCAACAGGTAGTTACGCGCAATGTGTAACTTCTGCTCCTCGGTATAGCCGGAAAGTTCCAGAATTTCCATGCGGTCACGCAATGGAGCAGGAATTGGCTCAAGTGAGTTCGCAGTGGCGATGAACATGACCTTCGAGAGGTCGAAGGGCAGGTCGAGGTAGTTATCACGGAAATTGTAGTTTTGTTCCGGATCCAACACCTCTAGCAGTGCTGAAGACGGGTCACCACGCCAATCGGCACCAACTTTATCTACTTCGTCGAGCATAATCACGGGATCGTTCGCCTCAACGCGGCGCAAGGTTTGGAGGATGCGCCCAGGCATGGCCCCGATGTAGGTGCGGCGATGCCCACGAATCTCGGCCTCGTCACGAATGCCGCCGAGCGACATACGAGCAAACTTGCGTCCAAGTGCGCGGGCGATGGATTGACCGAGCGAGGTCTTACCAACGCCCGGAGGTCCCACGAAACACAAAATCGGCTCGCGGTTAATTTGCCGCATGGCCTCTTGTGATTTCAAGGGTTGCGTCGGGCGAATTTCTTCGTTCGCTAATCCGTTCTCGCTCGTATCCATCTCCTGGCTACGCTGTATTTGCTCGGCTCTGCGATCCTCTTTGAGGCGGCGCACAGCCAGGTATTCGAGAATGCGATCTTTGATCTTTTCCAGGTCATAGTGATCCTGATCGAGTATCAGACGGGCATGTGGCACATCGATCTTTTCGCCGGTGCCTTTATCCCATGGCAAGCTCACCAGCAGTTCCAGGTAGGTGCGAATGATGCTGTATTCAGGTGAGACGGTGGGCAGTTTTTCCAGACGCGAAAGTTCGCGGTTGGCTTCTTTCAATGCCTCTTCGGTCATATGCGCTTCATCAATTTTGCTGCGCAGTTCATTGATGGTGGCCTGCTCTTCGCTCTCCTCGCCGAGTTCTTTCTGAATGGCTTTCAGTTGTTCACGCAGCAGGTATTCGCGCTGCACCTTGCCCATTTCCTCCTGGGCACTATTCTGGATTTTCTTCCCTAGTTCGAGTATCTCTAACTCATGGCGCAGGTAGTTGCTGATTTCTTCCAGTTTGGCACGCACAGAGTCAAGTTCGAGCAGCTTCTGGCGTAGCTCTAACTCCATCTGCATAAACGTGGCAATGAGGTAGATGACCTGACGCGGCTCCTCCAGATTGAGCGCGGCGGCGGCCACCGTTTCTGGCACATTCTGCACGAGCGTAATCAGGCGCTGGAAGTAGCCCACGACGTTGCGCTTCATCGCCTCTATCTCCGTGCCAGACTCCTGTGCATCGGGCTTGAGGGTGACATGGGCCGTCAAGTAGGGCTTTTCTTGCGTAAACTCGCCGATCACGACCCGTTCCAGGCCTTGAACCGCGATTTGCAGAGTGTTATCCGGCATGCGGAACATGCGGGCGATGCGCGACACCGTACCAATCTTGAAGATATCGTCTGGTCCCGCGTTCTCTGTTTCAGCAGATTTTTGTGCCACAAGCACGACCAGGCGATTGCTGCCAGGTTTCATCACATCGTCAATGAGGCGAATTGAGCGTTCCTGCCCGACACCTAGCGGCTGGACAGCATAAGGGTAGACGACGGTATCTTTGAGCGGCAACACTGGTAGCGTATCGGGAATAGTTAAACCATCAAGCGGATCCACGCTCTCATCTTGCTCTAGAGAACGTGGCTCTGCTTTGGCCTTACGTGTACGCTTACGGGGCGGGGAGGGCTTGCGCGTTCCATCATCAACCTCTACTGCCCCCTTTGACTCCGCTATCTCTTGTGCGTCTTCCGACGGCACCTCTTGAACGTCTACATGAGTCTCACCAGCATCCCCGCTCTCGATAACAACAGGCTGCTCTTCTCGCTGCGTCTGTTGCTGTTCTTCCTGTTGTAGATGCTTCTTCTCTTTCATATATTTTTATCTTCCAATTGTTATAATCAACGAGTGCTATTTTTCTTCTTTAGTAGCTTTATTATAGAGCTGTAAGCGCACACTCTCAGGCTTACGCTAAGTACATTTGCATGTTTCATTACCTCTTGAATGAAAGTGGAAACAGAACAGGATAGTGTAACGGCATAGTAGCACAATAGGCAGAATGTGATGAGATAAAATGGGTGAGATAGCAGGCATTCCTGTGGGCAAGGTATCATCATGGTGACGATTGCCTTGCCCACAGGAATTATCTTTTACCTCATTGAAGCTGAACTATTGAAGCGGCAAGTCTTTCTCGCCATCAGCAAGGGCGTTCTGGCATTCAGGGCAGAGATACTCAAAATCGGATTTGCTATCTGAAAGCACATCGCTCTGGATAACATGAGCATAGCGACGGTTCGTGGTCTTCCCACAACGGGCACACGTGACATATGTTTCCGAGACAACGGCACGTCGGGTTCCAAGAATATCTTCCTGCATGTCCGACTCCTATCTTTCTGTTCAGTATACTTCGACACCATAGGACAATAAACGGTGAGAACACTTCATTCAGTTATTTTTAAGGCGATGGGAGGTATGTGTTTGTGTAATGGGGAGCGCATTACAGATGTTGCGCCTACCACATAGCTAGCCTACCTGATTATGGCATGATATGCCTGAAATTGCAAGAGCCATACACTCGTTTTTTACTTGATGCTATAGAAGAAATGCACTGTAAAGCACTGAAATTACTCATCTTTCATAATTTGACGTGTTCCGATGAATATGCTACTATATTTCTATGTTCCTCAATAGGTATTTTGGGAAGCACCAGAAACCGTTAACAGTGTAGTGCGTGGTTTTTGAGGACGCTACTGCGCGTCCCTATTACGATGAGGGCGAAGACAACATGATCTCGCAAGCGATCAAAGGTTGGCTACAAAAATTATTTGCGTGGTGGCCCTGGAAGAATACTCCAGCCAGCAATTACACGCATCCTGTAAGCTCGATCAACAAGAGTATTGTGCAAGACGCTAGCATGTATACGACAGTAGATGGCACAGTCTCGCAACCGGGCCTAAGTTCCGTTGCCGTTGATCATAGTGATGATGAAGAGATTTTCACGGAGCTTTCATGGGCGATACCGGACTCCGATGAACGCTCTGAACCCTTTATGCCACTATCCCTTGTCGTAGAAGAGCAAAGCGATCCCTCTCTTCCCCCTTCCTCAGAGATCAGAGAGCCAAGCCAGCACGAGACACTCACAGGGGACCTCTCTACGATAGCTATCCCAGCACCAACACCAGCCCAAAAGCTGGAATTTTTGCGCTACCTCGTCCAGCGCGGTCTTGTCAATGAGGGCTTCGACCGTGGCTATGAGCCAGAGCAATATAGGAAACACAGGTAGTAGTAAGCAAACAGATGGGCTGTCCGATCGGACAGCCCATCTGTTTGCTTACTACTACCTGTGTTAAATGCGAAACGGTGAGGCGACATCGTTGCGCATCAGGTGCCATAGTCGCTGGCTAATCTCCACATTAATATCGCCACTACTATCCAGAACACGCTGCCGCTCATCATCGCTCAGATCGAGCGTGGGGTCCCAGCCGTAACGCTTCAGATTAACATGCTCATTCTCAGAGAAGGTGATGCCTTCGGCTTCCAGCAACTGGCGCATCTTGCCACGCTGCCCAAAAGCCCAACCGCCCGATAGTTCGCCCTTACTATTGATGACACGTTGCGCGGGTATCCCTTGCGGGGTTTCGTTCATAATCCAGCCGATCATACGCGCTCCACGTGGATAACCAAGGGCTTTGCCAAGCCAGCCATAGGTCGTGACACGGCCAGCAGGGCAGGCGCGTACGAGCGCATAGACCTGCTGCATCAACGTCGTAATTTGTTCACGCGTAGGTTGTGACTCTTCTTCCATACTATCCCTCTCTTTTGAGGTTATTGGGCGGTGTAGCCGCCATCAACGAGCATCGCCGCACCTGTGACGAAGGAGGAGGCATCTGAGCAGAGCCAGAGCACCATTGCCGCTATCTCTTCCGGCTTGCCCATGCGCCCAATGGGATGCAGCGAACTAATGTATTTGTGTGTAGCCTCGTTCAAGCCAGCATTGGTCAGCATGGGCGTCTCAATAAATCCGGGGCAAACAGCGTTAATACGAATACCATGCGCGGAATATTCGAGCGCGGCAGTCTTTGTGGCACCAATCAGGCCATGCTTTGCGGCAACATAGGCACTCGATGTGGCGAAGCCCGTCGTTCCCAGAATAGACGCCATGTTGACGATTGCTCCCTTCCCCTGCTTGAGCATATGCGGGATTTCGTATTTCATGCACAGCCAGGGAGCGGTCAAATTGATCGCTATCACCTTATTCCAACTGTCCAATGGATAATCGGCGGTAGGCGCCGACGCGCCAGCGATGCCAGCATTATTCACAGCACAATCCAGTCTGCCATAGGTTGCGACCACAGCATTTATCAGTTTTTCAATCTCTTGCGGCTGCGACACATCACATCTCACAAAGGTAGCCTCAGCACCAGCCTCTTTGATGAGTTGTACCGTCCCCTGACCACCCACATCCGAAACATCGGACACGACCACCAGCGCGCCCTCTTTAGCCAGCATCAGTGCAACCTGTCTGCCAATGCCAGAAGCGGCACCTGTTACCAGGGCAACGTTGCCCTGCACTTGACCAGCCATAATGAGTTCCCTTCTATTGTATATCTATTGTGTAGACCTGATGATTTCTCATTATAGCATCCTGAGACGGGAGGTGATGCAACATTCCTTACAAATCGCGGTACTGGAAACGCCACGCAGCTAGCGTTGGCAACGCCACACTATACAACACCGCCCACACAACCAACGCCACAGTCACCGGCTCGGTCGAAGTAAACGGCGTATTGCCCACATGAGCCAGTTGCAGCAAGGTGAGCGCACCAGAGGTGAGAAAGAACGAAGTGCCATGCCAGAGGGCATCGGTGGGTATCAACAAATTGATGATCGTAGTTGTGTTCTGCACCGCAACAGCATGGGTGGGAGCAACGAAGGGTATGATCAATTGCACGAAGCTTGATACCAGTGCCACAATAAACAGCACTAGCACAATCGCGCCATTGACCAGAGTTGGCACCATCGTACTGCCAAGTGTCGTGATGCCAAGCAACACCATAATCACCAGTTCGAGCAAAGCGAGCGCGGGCCAAGCATCCGTGGGCCAATAACCAGTTTTCCAATAAATGATAGCCCAGAACGAAAGCGTCAGTAGCACAATATAGATACCGAGCAGCAAGGCATAGCAGAGCCATTTGCCCAACACAATCTCGAAGCGGTGCAACGGCTTCGGCACGATAATCACGAATGTGCCCGCCTCAATCTCACCTGAGATCATATTTGTCGTCAGCAATACAGTAAGCAAACTGCCGAGGAGATAGACAAGCCAGGTCGTGGGAACGGTCATAAAAGCCCCAATACCCAGGAGAAACGTCGGCAAATCAATATACGAAGGTGGGGTACTGTTCGCTAGAACGAAACTAAAGAGCACGGTGAACGCAATAAGCATCAGGATACTCAGTACAGCGACCGCCAGAAAAATGCGCCGCCGAATAGCCTCTTTTAGTGTAAAGCCCATAATCAACAACAAACCCATAAAGCTATTCCCCCATTATTGACCTTGATTACGCGACATATCGATAGTATGTAAGAAGAGATATTCCAGTGAACGCTGACGCGGAGCCAATGCGTATAGGCGTAACCCACAAGCCTGGATGACGGCGGCGACATCGGCGGCTTGCTCCTCATCTTCTACCTCAATCAGCAGGTGACAAGGCTTGTCCGCATCCACCTGCACCGCCAGAGCTACCGCGCCCAGCTTATGCAACACTTCCGGTGTTACAGCGTTAACATGCACATCAAGCGTCAATGGCTCATCAAACAATGATTGTGGTGGCCCAATCTTAAGAATGTGGCCCTTGTCGATGATCGCGACCCGATCACAGACTTTCTCCACATCCGCCAGCTGATGTGAATTGAGAAAGACACTCACACCTTCAGCCTTCAAGCCCAGCAGAATGTTGCGCATATCACGCTGACCAACGGGATCGAGGCCAGAAACCGGCTCATCGAGAATAACCAGGTCTGGTTGATTAAGCAAAGCTTGCGCTAAACCAATGCGTTGCAGCATGCCTTTCGAGAATGTACCCAGACGTTGCTTTTCGCACCCCGCTAAGCCGACCATTTCCAGAACTTCTTTACAGCGTTTGAGCAGCCTTGCTGTGGGCATTCCATATAAGCGACCATGAAACTCTAAAAACTCCTGCGCCTGGAGCCAGCGATGGAAGTTGGGCAATTCCGGTAAATAACCAACACGGCGGCGTGCCTCAAGATCATGCACGTCGCGCCCCAACAGACGCACCTCGCCCCGTGTCGATGCCACGAGCCCAGTGATAATCTTGACGATGGTGCTTTTCCCCGCTCCGTTGGGGCCAAGAAAACCAAACGCCTCGCCGCGATACATGGTAAAACTCACATTATTGACCGCGACAAACTTGTTATAGACTTTAGATAACCCTCGTACCTCAATCGCTGGTATACGGTGAGCCACACTCATACAATACTCCATCTTCTTTCACAACCATAATGGTCAGGCACAGAGGGCTATCCCACCATCGAAGTCAGTGGGATAGCCCTCTGTAGAACCATTATTGTAACGAATTGGCTGTGTCCATAATCTCTTGCTTATCACTGGTATTGGTGAGGATACCGTAGACGATACCCTTTGTTTGCCAGAGCATACCGCCATACTTGAGTGAGTCGTCGGTGAGCAGAATGCCGGAGCCGCCATTCACCGTGACGCTTTGTGCGTTTGTTTGTGCGGTTGGCATGGGTACAGGAATGGTTCCTGTGCTTAAATCGGTGTTCTGCCACAGATTATGCACATCCGGCGGCAAGTGTTTGAGCGAAAGCATGAAGTCACGCAACACACTAAGTGAACTCGCGTTATCACCCTGCACTACCGGACTAGGAATCTCGCCCAGCAGCAAGCGTTTCGTAGTACAACTGCTTGTGAGGCTCTTGGGGCAGTCGGTGTTATAGTTTACTAAAACACCCGGAGAAACTTTAATGCTATAGATCGCACCAACCAGTTGCGACGGAATCTGTACGTTGCCATCACCAATCTGCTGCATATACGCTTTTGCTTTTGTGGCATCAAAGGTAAAGGTACCCGTGGCTCCACCAAAGACATCATACTGTCCCGTCGTGTTCACTCCCGGCGGCAGGTGCGTAGGCACCAAAATCGGGAAAGAGACATGCTGCTGGGCCACTTCACGGGTCACATTGTTCAGATGCAAGTCCTTCACTGGTGTCGTCTGGACATCAGCAAAGTTCGAGAGGGCAGTGAATACCTGCTGCCCCGCCTTGGTTGCGTCTACCGACACAGGCTGGAATTGATGCACCTGGAAGAGGGCGAGAAACTGTGTTGCCCATGCCCCGGCATTAGGCAGCACTAATACGGCGATTAACGCGGCAGCAACAGCTGCTATCGCCCAGCGATAGTGTTTTTGTCGCTTTTTGAGTGGTAGCGGATAGGGTACTGTTTGTCCACCCAACGCCACAAGATAGCTATCCTCCTGCCGTTCTGCTTGGCGGATGCGTGCTTGCAGTGCCTTGAGTGCGGTAGCGGTAGCAGGCATTTCGTCCGTTAGCGAGTTGAGAGTCGCCAACAATTGATAGACCTCTTCGCCGCCGACATCTACATTGCGTGCGTCCGCGCTGCAATCCGCGCAGCTAGCAATATGCGCTAAGGCGTCTGCCTGCTCGTTGGTGCTTAATTCGCCATCGCGTAGGCGCAGCAGCAGACCGCTATCCAGACATCTATCATTCTGCTCGTATGGAAGCTGTTCGTTCATGGTATCTCCTTCGGAATTCGCGCTCCGCCCGTGCTAGTAGTGAGCCAACAGAAGCCGGAGCGACTCCTGTTGCCTGTGCGATCTCCGCATAACTCAAACCAACGCTACGTAACAGAAGATAGGTTTGCTGCCGTTCCGGTAACTCTGCCAGCACTGAGCGCACCAGTGCGGCTTGCTCGCGCTCCAAGGCGTGCTGCTCTGGCATATCCCTGTCTGTATCCTGTGGTGCCTGCACACCGGCGCGTTCCTCGTGATGAGTACGCCGTTGACGAGCACGCAGGGCATTCAAACTGAGATTGGTGGCGACGCGACAGAGCCATGCGCGCCGCTCTCCTTCTGTTGTAGCATGTGGCGGCATGCGGTAAAAGCGCAAAAACGCTTCTTGTGTGATATCGTCCGCCTCGTCGCTCTGACCCGTACAACGATACGCCAGCTGATAGATCAGCGGGTAATAGCGGGTAAATACGGCTTCAAACGACTCTTCCTGAGTCGTAGTGACGAGCGGCCCATTCTTTCTCTTTGACAACATGCCATTTTTTCCTTCATCTACCAAAACCTTGCGCTGTCAGGTACGTACTCCGTCAATGCATCTATAAGACACCATTCACACAAAGTTTGTGACAGGTATAATATGTCATGCATGATCTAAAAACAGGTCTGTTGG
>JBBPYR010000045.1:0-25056 GCA_038199755.1 Ktedonobacterales bacterium
GACAGGGCCAAGGCCGATTTGCTTGTCTCTTTTTCTACTCTACAGGGCAAGGACGAAACGATTTGCTTGCACCACATCATCATAAAGAGCGTCAACCTGACTGGCGACATGCTTCCAGCTGTATTGCAGGATCGAGGGGCGTGCGGCAGCGTGCATGCATTCCCATGTAGCATGGTCACGTAACAGCGCATCCAGTCGCTCAGCGAAGAAGCCAGGACAACGCGGCACGAGATAGCCGGTCTCGCCATGTCGCACTACGGTCGTTAAGCCACCAGCACGGGTTGCAACAACCGGCGTGCCACAGGCAAGCGACTCTACCGCCACCATGCCAAAGCTTTCATGATAGGAGGGTACCACAGTTACATCGGCGGCACTATAAAAGGTCGCAAGCTCTTGTTGTGGTCGCGCACCCACAAAATGCACACGAGAGGCGATGCCCAGTTCCTGCGCTAAGGTGCGCAGTTGTTCCACATCGCTATCGCCAGAAAGCCTGCCACCCGCGATCACCACTTGGGCATCCTTCTTCATCATAGCCGCAGAGCGCAACAAGACATCTGGCCCTTTGAAGGGATCGAGGCGGCCAACGAACAGCAGCAGCGGGTGCCGCACTGATAAACCAAGTTGCTCTCGAGCCTCGCTACGCTTCTGCGGGGTAAAGAGCGTGAGATCAACGCCACAAGGGATGACACTGACACGGTTAGCCGTGGCACCACAGTAGCGCATCAATTGTGTGCGCTCATCCGTGGTCGTGGCAATAATAGCATCGGCCTGCTGAATCAGCCGCTGCTCCATGTTCAAGCGTAATGGTGATTCTACTTCATCGGGGTGAGCCTGTTGTTTCAGGCGAGCTAAGGTATGGAATGTAGTAATGTGGGGAATATTCCAACGCCATGCGAGCTGCATTGCGGCGATGCCCGATAACCAATAATGGCTATGAATAACGTCATAATGACGGCCTTCATTGGCGACAAAAGCAATCACCTGCTGCGTAAACGCGGGAATATAGGGGTGTAGCTCATTCTTGTGGATAGGTGTGCAAGGACCTGCATCGATATGGATAACCCGTACATGCTTCGTCAAATATACAATTTGCGGGGTAGTCTCGCTTGTACGGCGAGTAAAGAGATCGACAGTGCTATTATGATGGCCTAGCTCAAGCGCGAGCTGACGCATATAAACATTCATGCCACCAGCATCTTTTGTGCGTCCGGGACTGTCGAGCGGGGACGTGTGGATACTGAGCATGATTACCGACTGTGACATTCGGTTCTGCTCCTCCTTTTCAATTGTTATTAACGTTCATTACAGATGCGCGGCCAACGGCCTTCGCTTACTTCATGTTTGTATGCAAACATTGTCAAAGATCTCCTTTCTTAAACTCTTACTAACGAAAACAGAACAAACAGCATTTCTATTTCCAAAAAGGTGGGAAGTGGGCGGGAAGGACAGATACGCTTGCAAGGGTATCTACCCTTCTCGCCCACTTCCCACCTCTTTGCAGATTAAGAGTGGTGTCGTAATTCATTGATCGCATCAAACATCTCTTGCATATCCACACCAGAGCCTTGCGAGAGTTCGCGCAAGCAATCAATACGCGCCTTTAGAGCAGCGTTAAACTCTTGCGCAGATACGCCAGCCCACGAGGCCAGAACATCTAGAATAGCTTGATCTGCATGCTCAAAGGTATCATCAAATTGATTCCAGAGCGACAGGGGAAGCGGCGTAACGGTGGCAGAAGAGGTGGGATCAACGAAATGGGTCGTAAACCAGCGACGACGTGCAGGATAGCTGCGCCCGACCAGACCGATATTGATGATCAGACCGAGGCGACGTACATCATCACCTGTGAGACGCAGATCATGCTGATACATTGACAACACATCGTCAATCGTATCAGCATGCACACTCGTAGCAACGTGATATCCCTGGCTGGTCAACGTTAAATAGCGGCGTGCAATGCGCCCCCACATGTAGATAGGTAAGTGATCACTTACCTCGTTACACAGCGCATAGGTTGTGGCGGGATCAATATCAGGTAAGCGGGTAAAGGCGAAGTTTTCGTACATGCCAGACATGTAGACCAACCCTGTACCTTCTGGCAAAAATTGCAGTAAAGCATTCAGGGTAGTCGTCTTGCCAACTCCCGGTTGTGGATCGGTTGGACCCGCCACCGTCAGTGAGGCACCCTGCTCTAAGAGCTGCCAGATCAGTGCCGCTGTTTCGACATCGACGCTGCCAAGGGCGATGATTTGTGCTACTGAGAGCGGTCTACGGGACTCATAATGCCAATAATAGCGTTCGTAGGGGTCTCGTGGATCAAACATGCTGTGCTTCCCTTCCAGGTACGATCAATTGCGCTCTACCATTTTATGCCTGCTTTGCCTTATCATCGCTTGACGCTATGCCACCTTCACCTTTCAGTGCTTCTGGTAGTGGCGGCTTGAGCCAACCGGGATGAGGACTCCAGCCGATAGCAATAATATGGGGTTTATGGGGTTCGTGAGGTTCCTGTACCTCTTGCCCCTCTTGCACTTCCTGCTTTTGTTCAAGCTCCAACTCTATGAGGCTGACAGAGGCGTTATCGACATGCAGTGCCGCAGCTCTTGTCACATCCAGGCCCGAATAGTAGGCAACCAGGAGCTTGACAACATCGGCATGGGCCACGAATACGGGATAGGCTCCCACATCCTCGCGCACACGCCAACGCTCGACTGCGGCCACCGCACGCTGCTGCACTTGCGGAAACGTCTCTACGCCCTCTGGTGCTACTGTGGGATTTCGGGTGTATGCATTCCACGCCGGGTCTTTCTTCGCGAGTTCTCCCATCACTTGTCCCGCCCATTCACCGATATTGGTGTCCATCAATTCTGGCTCCTGTTGAATGGTCAGGTCACGCCCCTTCGTCAGGTATACAGCGGTTTCCATCGCTCGTTCTAGTGGGCTACTGATGATAGCACTGATAGGGATAACGGTGAGTGCCTCGGCGAGACGGGCTGCCTGTTGACATCCCGTGTCATTCAATGGCACTCCGGGAATCTGCCCTGGAAGACGATGCTCGACATTCCAGGCCGTTTGCCCGTGTCGAACGAGAAGCAGCGTCTGTTTTTTCATGGTATGGTGTATACTTTCCACGGCCCGAAAGTACGTACGCCGCACGGTTAGCCGCCAACGAACAAAACGCACTGCCACGCCGAGATAGAGGTAAAGAATATGAAGCAGGCCAATGCAGAAACGCAAGAACCAACACGGGCTCCACCCAATGTGCAAGCGGGGTAGCAATGGTATCCTGTTTTGCTCGCTTGACACGCCCGTTATCCTTTGGCGTCGGTTCTTTTCCGCATGGCCGCTCTACTCTAGCCGATCAACTGATTTTCTTTAATTGTACCAGCCAGACGCCTATGCTGCAACTAGACAAGCCATACCAAACAGGGCACCCGTGCAGGTGCCCTGTTTGGTATGGCTTGCCGTGTAGAGCCTCAATGTATATGGATCAGAAAATAATAGAGGCTACAGCTAATGACAATAGAGAGCATGAGCAGCATACAGCATCCCAGCAGCACTTCGCCTTCGTCAGGTTCACGACTACGCAGGATCATTGGTGGGATATATAATGCTCGCGCATAATTTCTTGGCTGCAACACTTTTTCCTGTGCAGGATGGAGCGGCAAGATTTGTGTATGCATCGCCGCAGCCTCTCTGCCTAACAGAGGAAGTACAGCAATCCTCTCTGCTAGCGGGGCTGGCGTTTGTGGTGCATCGAGAATATATGTGTTCTGGCATGGTTGCCCTGCTTCTGCGGTCACTGAAGCCAATAGAGGCAATATGGCAGTATCCTGCTCATATGGCTGTAACCGTATGACAGATGGCATCCGTCGAATTTTCCCAGAAGTCGTGTACGTGTGAGTGTCCGCGCTGTTTGGCGCAACTGATTTGTCTGTGGAGTCTGACAGGTATGACGCGTGTGGCGTCTCTGCTGCCATTTGTGATTGATAAGAATGCATGAAGGAATTCCCCTATCCGCAACATCTACGTATTTACGTATATAACTATCCATACCTATATTATATGCAACCCACCAAAAGGCTTCTCAGCAAGGCTCTCCTCTTGTTTTCATTGATGGGCTGTTGGCAGATGTCGTATAGTAAAAATGTGGCGACTTCTTATTGCAACATGGGGAATACTACTATGAGTAACAACATTTCTTCTCTTCAGTTAACCATCCTGAACTTGCTCACGGTGGAGGATGAGTTCGTACCGAGGTTTTATAATAATCTTTTCAACATGTACCCCTCTACCAGGAGTCTTTTTGTTCATACAGAAATAAGCCTGCAATACAACAAACTTCTCCTTATGCTCATGATGATTGTCAGAACCATCCACGATCCCGATAGCTTAAAAATCCAACTACAACAATTAGGACAACGGCATAAGTACTATCGCGTCGAGCCGGGGCATTTCGCTGTTTTATACATTGTCTTCGTCCAAACAGTCGTCGAATATATAGGACCAAAATGGACAGCAGAGCTTGAGGCGACCTGGGCAGAAGCATATGCCTCAATCGTACGCATGATGGACATGGAGCCTCTACCCCAACACTGACTCTTCCCTTGCCACCTCTAGCTAAGAAAAATTCCCGCACATATACGTTATTTTGAGAACTACCACGTACGACGAGTAATTATATCAGCCGAGCCAGCAAAAGCCGCCAGGTTTGAGCCTGTGGAGCCACTAGCTTTGGGCAGCGATTGCTGAATCTGCGGAATAGGTTGAGCTGTACAAACAGTCGCAGGCTGATTATTGGTAGCGGTGCAGATAGCAGCCGTCAGGTAGTTTGCCGTGCCCAAGACCCCTTTCGAGACATCCGTTGTGCTATCGGTAATCTGCTTTGCGATATCAAGTTGCGACATATTCAGGATCGTCGTCTGAGGGTAGAAGGCACCCGATGCTACATACTGATTGGCAATATCAATGAAGGGGAAACTCCCTTTGTTGGCCGCCGTCACATAGGGCGGCGCATCAAAGGTGTTCACCAATGTCTGCTGAGCAGTGCTGAGCTTATCCAGCGCATTGCCGCTATTGTCATAAATCTCGACTGGAACGAAATCAATATATTGGCTGGTATAACTCGAATTGTGGAAGGTATAGGTCGAGAGATTTTGTTCTGCGGCCTGAATCGGCGACAGTGGGCCAAACGTCCCGAAACGGCTCAGGGCGACGATAATCCCCCAGCGCTGGGCCGCACAGTAGGGACAATAGTCAGCTCCCATAAAAAACACTTCCGGCTTGCCACTACTGCCTTGCAATGGTGTACTCCCTTTCCCCGTAGGTGTCAACAGGCTTTTCACACCACTTCCACCTGTCCCAACGGTGGCGAGTGTTTTGGGGTCAAGCGAAGTAATGGTTTTTAAGGCGGTGGCAGCATCACTACCCGCGTTCTGACTCGATTGATTGGAAAGTGTAAAGAAGACTCCCACCACCAGGGCCACCAGGACCACGATGATGCCGACTAATGTCCAAGGTGACTGCCAGATAGAGCGGCGTGTGGCACGCCTGCGCGATGCCGTTTTGCGTACCTGCTGCGTCTGAGCCTGCTGTGTCTCGGCCTGCTGCCTCTGCTGGCGCACCTGTTCACGCCGTTGCGCAGCCGAGCCATTATTTCGCTGTTTTGCTTTTGCCATTTTCTATACCTTTGTATGGTGTAATATCAAACGAACTGCATAGCTTCATCAAATTTTGGCTATTGTAACACAAAGCCACGCCCGATGCATTCATCTTGAGTGCTAAAATTTTTCTTGACAAAGTAGCAACAATAGAGTACAATCCTGATGTTGATACATGGATTGTATTAGCCGCCCGCTTGCCCAAAAGCATACGCCTCGTTCGTCTAGTGGCCTAGGACGCCGCCCTTTCAAGGCAGAGATCACGGGTTCGACTCCCGTACGAGGTACTATTTTGAGAAGCTCAGCATATTACTCTATTTGAGGTGCTGAGCTTCTCTTTATCTCTTGTTTCCTGTGTTTCGCAACTGACTCTCTTTACCTGATACCACGATAAGCGGTAAGCTATTTTACATACACGTCTCACACTATCTCTCACCGTTCCTCACAATTCATATCCATACATGAAGGAGGTCCACATGCTTAGCGTTGAAGAAGCATTAGAACAGATACTTGCCAAGATTTCCGCGCTCACTGTTGTGCAGGTACCGCTACCAGAGGCACTTGGCCACGTGTTAGCCCAGGACATTGTTGCCCGTGAAGATATCCCCCCCTTCGCAAACTCGGCTATGGATGGCTTCGCGCTCCTGAGCCAGGATAGTAAACCCAAAGCGGGACAACCACAGCGTTTGCGTGTCACCGGGAACATCGCGGCAGGCTATGTCGCCGAGCACGCAGTCGAAGAAGGCACGGCAATGCGTATCATGACCGGCGCACCAGTGCCAGCCGGAGCGGATAGTGTGATCCAGATCGAGCTGACACGCTATGACGGCCCGCAAAGCTCTTGGGTAGAAGTGTTAGAAGAGGTAGCACCGGGAAACAATATTCGTCCGGCGGGCGAGGATATGCAGAAGGGACAAACAGTTCTAGAGCGTGGTATAGAGATCGGTGCCTGGGAGATCGGCATTCTTGCCACACTGGGCATAGCACAGGTGCCTGTGATACGCCAGCCACGCGTGGCGATTCTCGGCACTGGCGACGAGGTGATTGACATTGACCAGCCACTCACCCCTGGCAAGATTCGTAATAGCAATAGTTACCTGCTCGAAGCGACAGTACGCTCGGCGGGCGCGGACCCGCACCGTCTCGGCGTCGCACACGATACGGTTGAAAGCCTGCGTGCGAAGTTTAGCGAGGCCACTAACTATGACCTCATTCTCACCTCTGGCGGCGTCTCCGTCGGCGACTTCGATCTCGTCAAGGACATCATGCAAGAGCAGGGGCAGGTCAATTTCTGGCGCATCAACATGCGCCCAGGCAAGCCAGTGGCCTTTGGACACATAGGCGGCGTTCCCTTGCTCGGTCTCCCTGGCAATCCTGTCTCTACCGCGATTACCTTTGAATTATTCGGTCGGCCTGTACTAAGAAAGATGCTCGGCCACACACGCTTACTGCGCCCCCAAATCGAGGTAACAGTCGTGGATGGTGTGAACGAGCGTGTGCAGCGCCGCCACTATGTACGAGCGAACGTGGAATGGATTGATGGGCGATTCGTGGCACACACCACGGGCAACCAGGGATCACACATCATGACCTCGCTGCTCGGAAGCAATGCGCTGATCATCGTGCCTGAAGGTGGGACGGTGGTGCGGCCTGGCGACACGGCCAAGGCCATGATGCTCAACTGGCCCGAGGTTTAATACTATTAAAGAACATGCCAGAGGGTGACAGGTCTGCCTGCAGACCTGTCACCCTCTGGCATGTTCTTTAATGTAAGAGGCGATAGCGGAGTTGATCGCGGGTGATACCGAGCATGGCGGCGGCATGCACCTGATTGCCATTGCAAAATTCTAGGGCCTCTTGAATGAAGCGATATTCGATGTCGCCCAGAAAGTTGCGTAGATCAATACCATCGGGAGGCAAATGGAGTTGTTGCTGTAGCTCCTGTAGTTGCTGCCCCTTGATGTTTCGCGCATTACACACGCCTTCAGGCAGGTCTTTGGGCAAGATGAGGTTATTATCACACATGATCTGACCATGTTGGATGGCGGCCCGTAACTCACGCACATTGCCCGGCCAATGATACTGCATCAATAACTCCATCGCCTCCTCGCTCACGCGTAGTGGCTGAGCTCCGGCCTGATGTTCAAGCGCATATTTGTTGAGAAAGTGCTCAACGAGCGGTTCTATATCCTCCGGTCGCTCACGCAATGGCAACAGTGCAATGGTAATGACTTTCAGGCGATAAAACAAATCCTCGCGAAAGGTGCGGTGAGCCACCGCATTTTGTAAATCCACGTTTGTCGCAGACACGACGCGTATTTTGACGTTGATTTCTTTTGTGCCACCCACACGACGGAAGCTCTGCGTTTCCAGCACACGCAAGAGTTTTGCCTGTAAGATTAGCGGCATCGAACCAATTTCATCGAGGAAGAGCGTGCCACCATCCGCACGCGAGAAATAGCCTTCACGAGAGAACTTGGCATCGGTATAGGCACCTGCCTCAACGCCAAATAACTCCGTTTCCAGCAAGGTTTCTGGGATTGCCGCGCAATTTATATCCACAAACTGATAAGCGGTACGATGGCTGGCGGCATGAAGAGCAAACGCCACCACGTCCTTTCCAGTTCCACTTTCTCCTTGAATAAGAACAGTGGCTGGATACTGCGCCACTTGGCGCACCAGCGCGATCACAGTGCGTATCGAAGGGCTGCGCCCAATGATGATGCTTTCAATAATATCGTCATTGACGGCGTCGTTACGAACAAAAGAGGTGCTTTGTCCCATCACACATTCCCCTCTGACTATCTAGCTATTCCTATCTCCATCCACCCTTACCACGTCTCCCACATATCCTGACTGCTACGCGCTCATCCCTACTGCCCACTCCCAGCGTAAGCGACCGCTCTCCCCGTGGCAATAGGTCCGCTTGACTGTAGTGGTTGCAATGGCTGCTGTGAAGTTACCCAGCCGCGACCAGGAACGAACGTGGCACCATTCCCTCCATTGCCCCATTGTGACTGTGTGGCATAGGGAAGTGCGGGCGTATAGTGGGCTTTGGGCGCGACATTAGCGGTGGGAAGAGGGGCAGAAAAGCCAATCGTGGCTTTACCTGAACTAACTGATACATAGTTGCTACCAGCATCGCCCTTCGCAGCCTCGCGCACATGCTGCTGCATCACGTTCATCTGATGATTGAAGTCAAAGGATGATTGAACACGAATTAAACCCAAAGCCATCAACTCACCGACAATTTGACACACCATATGGGGCTGCATCAACAATGCTTGATGCGCCCCTTGCAACGTCGTTTTACCGTCAACCAGCGTTAACACACGCCATTGATCGGGTGTCAGTTGGACCTGCGCATTTTGCTCACGCAGAGCAGACAAATTGGCGGGTACTAATACCATATCAGGCTGCATAAAGGAGGTATCAATCCGCTTGGGAGCCACGAGTGGTGTTGAAGACGCAGAAACGGATGCCGAAGGCATCAACTGTGTTGGCTGTCCTTCAGGAGCATCAGAAATCAGCCGCAATGCAGACGGTGTAGAGGGTGTGGAACGTGGTGGAGAGGTCAAGGCCGTTCCAGCAGTTGCAGTTTCGCCTTCGCGCCTGCCAATGCCAAACTTGATCATTACATCGTCAGAAAGAGAAGTAACAGGTGCTCCAGCTTGCAAAGGAGAGGAGAAAAACTGTGAACTTTCCATGAGGGTTGGTGCATTCGATACATGTGCAGAAGACACGCCCGCTTTCGGCTGCTCTTGAACTACAGCAGGCAGAGGTCGGGAGATTGCAGATGAGGCAAGAGTAGCGACAGGAGCAGGTGCTGCATTCGTTGTGACAATTGTCGATGCTTCTGTATGTGTTGGGAAAAGAGAGACGATAGAAAGAGCCACCAGCAGGTGTTCTGCCGGGGGTGCCATATCATCCTCAAAATACATCTCACCCGTTCGCCATGAGAAGAGGATTTCTACGGCTTTATGGGCACGGGCAACCGCCCAGGAACGCAATTGATCGTGTTCAACATATCCCAAATCCATCATTGCCAACGCGACGCGCATCTCTCCTAGCTGTACGCTTCCGAGACTACGAACCACGGATTGCCATATTTGGGCCGAAATGATACCAGATTGCAGGAGCCATGTCCCTAAATCAACTTGCGCATGCGCTGGGCCAACCCACATCAAACGCCCATCACGAAAATACATCTCAAGCCATTGCGACCCTTGTTTGACAACAAATAACCCAGTTTTAGAATATTGTTCGATGCGTCGCAAAACGCTTTTTACGTCTATCTGCTCTAACATTCCTATGAGTGACACTGTACTTCTCCACCGTCCAAAAACGGCCCTTGCTGTACGGTGTATACTGAACATGCTGAAACACACGTTTCTTTTTCGTAGCACATAGAAGCCCCATTAGCCTATATGAGCACACCAAAGAAAGAAAAAAGAAGCCCTAAAAGACATGCATCCTAAACCTACACGCCCAGCCACTTATCCCCACCTTGAAAAACGTGTCTCTTGCTCCCCCAGTACACACACACACAAGAGTCCACTACGATTGTCGCTCTCCATATCCAGTCAGAGGTCTGGATAGAGTTCTGTCTGTATCTTCTGGCACCGCTCCCTAACCATGGAAGCAACGACATCGACACAGTTGAAAAGGCTTCTTTGCCTTCTAACGGAGGGAGAGGGATTCGAACCCCCGGGGCTATTAACCCAGCTGTTTTCAAGACAGCCGCAATCGACCACTCTGCCATCCCTCCGTTTCTAACTATACCACAGTCATCGGTGTATTGGAAGGGGTATACCAAAAATCACTATAGTTACGTTTATTGATGGTATGCTTTTTCCTCTCGCTTGCTTGTCTATTGGCTTCTCAAGCAGACATAGCAAGTACCTGTAGGCAGGAATTGTCTTCCCTCGGTCCAGACAGTACTTTTGGAATTAGTATCGAAATACACAATTGTACACTAATACTTTACATTTTGTAGTCACATTGAACATTGTAATTGTTCTGCTACTGTACTACGCTTTGTACATGTGCTCTTGAGTTTCTCAAGGGCTTTGCTTTTTTTCTATGCTACCATTCACGATCATCGCTTCGATCTAGCAAAGGTTCTTTACAACATGACGTTATCCTCGCTTTCCTTGCAACGGTATTCTCGTGCCTTCGTCACTACCCTTCACCCCTTAGCAAAAAAAGATTTTAGTATTTTCTGGGCTGGTGCCTTCCTCTCAAGTCTGGGCTTCTGGATCCAAACGGTGGGACAGGGCTGGCAAGTATTACAGCTTACCAACTCTGCCTTTCTGCTGGGTTTAGTTACATTGATGGCAACACTTCCTAATGTCTTCTTCTGCCTCTTCGGGGGTGTGCTTGTTGACCGCTGGAATCGTCGGTATGTCCTGATATGTACACAAGCGGTATACATGCTCAGTGCCCTCTCTCTCGGCATCGCCACTACCTTGCACATCGTAACCGTCTGGCATATTATCATCGTCGCTCTGATTAACGGCATGTTCAGCTCTATTGGTTTACCCGCCTGGCAAACATTTGTGACCGATCTTGTGCCTTTAAAAGACCTTAAACAAGGGGTGGCCCTCGATTTTATGCAAAATAATCTTTCGCGGGTGATTGGGCCAGCCATTGGCGGCTTCTCTATTGGTCTGGCTGGTATCGCGGGCTCCTATTATCTCAATGCGCTCAGCTATATCGCAGTACTCATTCCACTGTTGTTGATTCACAATGTGCAGCGACGGAACAGCATCAAGCAACAAAGCATGTGGCAGGGTTTACGTGAGGGGTTTCGCTATGTTGGTCGCCATTCGTCACTCCAAATCGCGTTATTCTTACAATTTATGCTGGTGTTTCTGGTTTTTCCATTCACGACACTCATGCCGATTTTCGCGCGTGACATTTTTCACGTTGGCGCATCAGGGTTGGGCATCATGAACGCGACGGTAGGCTGTGGGGCCTTTCTTGGCGCGGTCCTCTTTCTGGTGATTAGTCCCTATGTGAAGCGTAATCTGCGCTTAATGGTGCTGCTCTGTATTACGGGCGGCTGCGCTAGTGTCGTGTTAGGGCTGACCTCCAACATCAATATGGCGTTGTTAGTATTGCCTATTTTGGGCCTCTGCACCGTGATGCCGTTAGCGGTAACGAATACCGCCATCCAATTGATGACGCCGGTGGAGATGCGCGGGCGTGTCTTGAGCATTCGCATTCTCATCACCTTCGGCTTAGCTCCCTTTGGCAATTTGCTAGCTGGTTGGCTCGCGCAGAATATTGGAGCACAACTCACCTTGGGCATCTGTGGGGTCCTCTGTGCGCTGGTCTCCCTGGTTGTGACCATCGTGCAGACACGTCGCGGCATTGAGTTGCGCGTGGTACAATCATAACTATGCAGACAGTTTCTTTTCATGTTAATCCTGATATAACTGCGCAGGCCATTGTTGACCTGCGCATCGCGGTGGGCTGGGATGACTTGCCACAAGATTACCCAGCCGCGCTCAAAGGCTATTGGGGATATATTTGCGGCTTTGACGAAGCTGGCACGCTGGTTGCGTGGTGTGCGATTCTCAGTGATGGCATACGACACGCCGTGTTACTCGATGTGATCGTTCACCCAGCATGGCAGCGGCAAGGCGTCGGCAGTACAATGATTGCGCAAGCATTGGCCCACATTCGTAGCCACGACATCACCATTGTTCACGTGGATTTCCTACCAGAATATGCGGCATTTTATGAACGCTGCGGCTTTCAGGTAGGATTAGGAAGCATTATGGAACTATGACGCGACCGCGAAAATTATTGTGCTCAACAGGTGCCATGAGTCGCAACCCTGACCACACCAGCTATCGCCAGCTGCTACGTTATGGCCCACAATTAGACGTAGATGGCTTTGAACTCATGTTTTACAAGTCGTGGTATTCAGACCTTGAGCACATCGCCACTGAACTACAAGCCTCTGGCCTAGCCATTCCAGTCATGCACGCCGAAAAAGATATTGGCACCATCCTCGGCAATTCCTCCGCCGAGGTCCGCGCACAAAGCGTGCAGTTGCTGGCCGAAAACTGTTGGCTTGGCAGCAAAATTGGTGTTGAGGTACTAGTCCTACACCTGTGGGGCTGGCCACTGCTCGATGACCACCTTGAATATAACCTGGAACTGCTCCAGCGTTGCCTCGACGCCGTGGAGCAGTTTGGCATCAAGCTGGCTATAGAAACCATTCCTGCCCGCCACGCCGACCCAATTTCCAACGTGCAACGCGCCTTTCAACAAGACGCCCGCAGCTTTATAGCACTAGACACTGAGTTCCTGGCACAATCTCAACAGCTTGACGAGGTCTTCACGACGCCCTGGCTCTGGGAGCATGAGCGTGTGCAGCACATTCACATCAAAGATTTCGATGGTCAACCCTTCAAAGATGGCAAAAGACGCTACCTACACCCCGGCGAGGGCACTATTGATTTCCCGCGCTTCTTCTCACAGCTCAAGCAGTGCTCCTATACAGGCTATGTCAGCCTGGAGTCACCTGCCATTGACAACACTGGCGATGTCGATATCGCACGACTACAAGAGAGCTTGCAATTCGTGCGCGACTTGTGGTGAGACAAACAACAATTCAGTTGACAGGGATGTGATACTAAGTGCGTGACCTAGGACTTCGTTAAAGTATTTCAAGGAGCCGATATATGGCAACACGCATTTTAGTGGTAAATGACACTCAAGATATCTTAGAAATGTTTCGTCTGCTATTAGAGGCAGAAGGGTACGAAGTTCTGTTATCTTCATTCCCTTTGGAAGATGTATTTGAAATCGAAAAGCTCAACCTTGACCTGATCATTCTCGATGTTGTCTTTGGGCAGGAAAAAACAGGGTGGCAGATGTTACAGTTGCTCAAAATGCATCCTTCAACCGCCTCTATCCCCGTCATCATCTGTTCCGCCGCGCAAATAGCCGTCCAAGAACAGGAAGGCTATCTCGTCTCCAAGAATGTTCTCGTGGTGTATAAGCCCTTTGAACTTGATGACTTGTTGCACACCATCTCACAAGCATTGCAATCACGCAAACATAAGCTATCAGAGGTTGAGAAGAAGAAAGACACTCCAAAGAAAGACGATCACAAGTAGCCCAGGTTTATGCTATAATAATGACTGTTTGATACGTGCTGAATAGTAAGCAAGCAATTTGTTAGCAGCTTGAGTAGCAAGGCATGATTACTGTCGCAAAATTAAATGCCCGTGGCGAGACGAAAATACGCTATCAGGGAGAGCCGATTGAACAGCTTGAACATGGGCTGATCATTCGAGCACGCTGGACGTTAGCAGCGAGAGACCTGGGTTATGCGTGCTTTGAGCCAGGGGATGTGTTCGTAGAATACTACTATACAGACCGCTGGTATAATATCTTCGAGATTTCTGACGCACACCAAACACTCAAAGGCTGGTACTGCAATGTTGCCGCGCCAGCAATGATCAAGGATGATGCCGTTGAGCAGATTGACTTGCTACTGGATGTGTGGGTGACACCACAAGGTGAGACTCTGCTGCTGGACGAAGACGAGTTCGCCGCCGACACAACGCTCAGCAATGAACAACGGGAAGGCGCACAACAGGGCTTGCACGCCCTGCTCACGCTGATCGTCGAGCGGCAAGAAATGTTTTCACGTTTGAGAGATACAACCTAAAGCAAAATGTGTTAGCTAACACTGTGACGAGTCCACAAAAGAGACTTCGAGAAAGGCATATCTTGATGGAAAAAAGAGACGCCAGGCTGTTCCAATCGGTATCGCGTGTCGCTTCTTCTTTCGACACCACCACTACTACGACTCCAATTGATACGACATGGAACATTGTTGAGCTTGAGTCTCAAAGGCAGCTTCGCCAACAGATACATGAACTGATCACCATTGCGAGCAGTTCGTCTATCACCACCGAAGAGATGAGAAAGAGACTGCTCCAGGGCGTAGTAATGTTCGGCAAACGGTTTGCTACGCAGCTTGTGCGTTCGCTACAACGCGACGATCAACAGGAAAGACAATCCGTCGTCTGGCTCTTGACGGTGCTCAGCGACAAAGAAACCCTTTTGCCACTCCAACACATGACGCAGAACGAACGGCTCCCACGAGCAATCCGTCTTTCCGCCGCCTTCGCGATAGCAGGCATGGGGGCAACCAAGGAAGTGGCACATTCCGGCAGTCGGCGCGTACCTCTGTACGCTATTCGCTAAAAAGACGATAGTATGCTACATATAGATATCCCCCAACGGGGAATCCTCGAACTGCACCACGCGGTCTTTGATGTGAATGGAACACTGGCCGTTGATGGCGTTGCCACCCCAGAGGTCGCAGCACGCCTGAAACAGCTTTCAGAGCAGTTTTCTATTCACATCCTCACCGCGGGCACCCACGGCAACCTTCCCCAGCTAGAGCAGACGCTTGGCTTTCCCTTACAAATCATCAGTAAGGGCGAAGAAAAAATGCGCTATGTGCAACAGCTTGGCCCGGCCAACGTGATCGCTTTTGGCAATGGCAACAATGACGTGGGTATGTTGCGCCTCGCCGCCATCGGCATTGCCGTGATGACGCAGGAAGGGATATCCATCCGTGCGCTACAGGGAGCTGACATCGTGGTGCGCAGCCCGATTGACGCCCTTGACCTCGTGCTCAAACCCAAACGCCTGATCGCGACATTGCGTGGCTAGAAAGCACCCATGGAAGCGCGCTCTGTAAGCAACGAGAAATCACCTATTGAAGAGCCAGCTGCACCAGATACAGCCTCACGTCATGGTCTGGTGTATGTTTGTCTCGCCGTGCTCTTTTTCTCTACCAGTCCGGTGCTTATCCTGTGGGCCAATCCGCCATTTAACGCGGTCGAAATTGCCTTCTGGCGTCTGACCATTGCCACCCTGCTCGTTGCCATGATGGGCGTATTCACCCACCAACACCTCTGGCTCAAGCGGCAAGAAGTGCCGCGCTTCATCTTTTATGGATTGGTAACGGCCCTGCACTTCATCTTCTACATTGCATCGCTCAGTTTCACCACCATCGCCCACTCGCTCTCCATTACCTACACCTCGCCTATCTTCGTCACCCTCTTCTCAGTGCTCTTCTTACGAGAATCTTTGGCTATACGAAAATATATTGGCATTGGCATCACCATCCTGGGCATCGCGGTCCTGGCGGGCTTTGAGCCGCATTATACGGCTTGCTCGTTCAATGGGCCCGGACACTGCATGCTACTGGGTGATGGCATCGCTCTGCTGTCCTCGCTTTGCTTCAGCATCTACTCAATTGCGGGTCGCAGTGAACGCGAACGTCACCCGTTGTTCCGTTACACGACTAATGTCTATGGTATCGCGGCCTTATGGCTATTGCCTATCATGCTCTTTTTCGCCTTTCGCCACGCTTACCCGTTGGCGGCGATGGCGGCGGTTCTCGGTCTGGGCATTATTCCGCTTGGCCTTGGGCACACGCTCTATAACGCCTCTCTTCGCTACATTCACGCCACCTATGCCAACATCATCGCCACGCAGGAGGTGACGATGGGTGTCATTCTGGGGATATTCCTAGTACACCAAATTCCCTCTATCACGGCGGTAATTGGCGGTATTATCGCGCTCATAGGAATTGTGTGTGTGCTGGTGTAGCTATCTAGCTATCAGGATTGACAATCCACCCCTCCACCTCGTGACCAAGTGGTATGCCGTAACCGTGCTCATGTTGCGTGTAGGCCCACGCCGCCTGAATCGCGCAGAGGACGGCATCAAGTTGGTCGCCCATAGGCTCTTGGATGAGTTGCTCGGCCAGTTCGTCAGCGATGTGGAGCGTAACGCCGTAGAGGGTTTGCAGTTCGGGAGAGCGTATGCCAGCGACAATTGCTGCGCGCACAGCACGTTGCGCGGGCGTTTGTTTTACCCGTTCGTCACTTTTATAGCCGCGTCTTTGCGACCAGTGACGCGCAACCAGAGCTGGATAACCTTCGACAGCCATACGGTCGGCAGCGGTTGGATGACAGGGCAGCACGCTCACTCCGGCGACCAGTAGGCGCGGCGCACCCTGGAAGAACATCTTACCCACAGGGATGCGATGCAGCATCATTGGGCTGCAGGCACCCGCGAGACGGTCAGTAACGCGCAGGTGCAGTTTATCACCTGGAGGGCGTTGCTCACGATAGTGCGTGATTGTCTCTTCAAAACCGAGCTTGCCGAGTTGTGCGACGTGTTCAACATAGCCTTGCCAATACTCAGGCCAGTGGAGATTCTCAAGCAACTTGAGCGGTTGCCCAAAGGGGAAATCGCAAGCAGCTAGCCAGGGGCCTGCTTGCCACAAGAAGGCTTCAAAGTCGGCGAAGGTGGGCAAGGTGAGACACGCTTGTACGCTTAAATGGGTTGCTTGTAGGTCACAGATAGCACAGGTGATCGGTTTTTGGCGACTCGGTGCGCTGGTGAAGTCAAGCCCGAAAATATGCATCATACAAGCTGGCCCTATAGCTATAACTGCGCCATCACATTCTTGCTGATTGTGCGTAGTGTGGCGAAGACGCCTTTTCCATTGGAGGCAACGGCTTCAAAGGTCGGCACACGTCGCCGATTCAAATAGCGTTCCAGCACGGGAACAGGCAATGCGCTGGGCATATCACGTTTATTCCACTGGATAACAAAAGGGAAGTGACTCATGTCCTTCCCAATACGGCGCATATTCATCTCCAACTCGGCGATACTTTGCACATTCTCTTCAAACTTCTCCGCCTGCGAGTCCACCACGAAGACAATACCATCCGCTCCGTTGAGCACCGCTAGGCGGGTTCGTTCATACAGGATTTGCCCAGGGACAGTATAGAGATGAAAGCGCGTGCGAAAGCCATGCACAGTACCGAGATCAAGGGGGAGAAAGTCGAAGAACAGGGTGCGCTCCGTCTCAGTGGCAATAGACAACAAATCTCCTCGTGCGCTTGGATTAATGCTTTTAAATACATATTGCAGGTTCGTCGTTTTACCACAGTAGCCGATGCCGTAATACACAATTTTGCAGTGAATTTCGCGGCTCGCAATATTAATTAACGCCATAGCTGTGCTCTACCTCTAATCGCGGAAAAGTAGATCGATGGTATCCTCGACAGAGGAACGGAATTGCAGGTTAATAACCGACGACTTCGTACGCGTCGTATCGCTGCGCACACGCTCTAAAATGCGTCCTAGCTCGTCAGAAGCCTTTTTCGAAAGCACTTTTACCAGACCAATATGTGTCAACTTATCAAAGATAATGACTAGCAACCACTGCTCTTCAATCATCGAGGTATAGATATTTTCCTGTACCCCTTGCTGGAAGATATTGCGGAAATCTTTCTCATCCAGCAGACGGGCCACCTCACGTGAAGACGAGAAGACACCGGCGAGCAAAGCGCCCAGCGCAGTTGTGTTACGACGGGCACCTGTCCCCTGTATTGCCACAACCTGGCCGCTTTTATCGATCAACATTGCAGAAGTGGCGTTAGTATCATTATTTAACTTTGTGAGTAGTGCAGAAATAGTGGCAAGTTCACGATCTGAAATAACCAGATTCGTTAATTGTTCCATTGACGCGCCGCCCTCCGTGTGTACGCCCGCATATTTGTTCATGCTTCTTTACTTGTTTATTGCTCTATATTCACATGTTTTTACATATGTTTTTGCACTACGCTATATCAAGAGCCTCAAGAATTTCATTGCGACTCGCTTTGAGTAAGCGCCGCACGTGAGCAATATTTGAGGCATTTTCAGAAAGAGTGACCATGAGCGCAAATTCACCGAGAGGGTTTACACTTACCAAGCCATGCTCATACTCCATGAGGACGCCAATCACGCCACCGCGAGCAATCTCCTGGCCCAGAGCCTCCGCAGTGCTCATTCCGGTAGTCATAATAGCACCAACGGCCTCCATATCGTCCTTGCCGTCACGGGCTAATCCTTCGATCATCAGGCCATCACGCCCAACCAGAATAGCCTGACGCACACCAGGGATTGATAAGAAGCGGCTTAGCGTCTGTTTTAGGTCAACCATACTTTCCTCCACGCTGACAGGGCTACCCATATGGACATGGGTGTAACCCTCCCTATTCTAACCCATGCGCTGCTAAGACGCAATACGATGGGACATCTTGGCTAATTATTGCGCTTCATGTAGAGCGTAGTCTTTTCTTTCTACTATAGAAAACGTACAGATGCTAAAAATATGGGGAAGCAGTACCGATTGAGTAGGGGAATGTCCCTACTCAAGCGATACCGCCTAGCGATTTTTTGTACCGTAGTTGGGTGCTTCTTTGGTGATGAGCACATCGTGCGGATGGCTTTCACGCAACCCGGCGTTCGTAATGCGCGTGAAGCGTGTTTTGCTTTGCATATCCGCAATGTTGGCAGCTCCCGCGTAGCCCATCGACTGACGCAGACCACCCACGAGTTGATAGACCAGAGGACCGAGCATGCCCTTATAGGGCACACGGGCCTCGATGCCTTCAGCGATCACGCGTGACTCATCCGTGCCTTCCTGGAAGTAGCGGTCTTTACTATAACTACGCTGCTTCATGGCGGCGATAGAACCCATGCCACGATAATCCTTGAAACGTTCGCCCCGTGAGATGATGAGTTCGCCTGGGCTTTCATCGACACCGGCCAGCAGGCTTCCCAGCATGACAGTATCGGCACCAGCAGCGATCGCTTTGGCGATATCACCGGAGTATTGAATACCGCCATCTGCTATGATAGGTATATTATACTCACGAGCAACACGAGCACAATCATACACAGCGGTGATTTGTGGCATACCGATACCCGCGATAATGCGGGTTGTGCAGATGGCTCCCGCACCGATGCCCACCTTGACGGCATCGACACCAGCTTGAATCAAGGCTTCGGTAGCCTCACTCGTGACGACGTTTCCAGCGATCAACTGCACCTGCTTGCCAAAGCGATCTTTCACGCGGGCCACGGTTTCGATGACCATGTGTGAATGGGCGTGGGCAGTATCAATCACCAAGACATCGACGCCCTCTTCGATCAGCGCGGCACAACGCTTGTCAACATCGGCACCCACACCAACGGCGGCACCAACGCGCAAGCGTCCAAACTCGTCTTTAGAAGCATCAGGATAGAGAATCTTCTTCTGAATATCCTTCATGGTGATCAGGCCCTTGAGCATGCCATGCTCATCGACCACAGGCAGTTTCTCGATCTTATAGCGATGCAGACTATCACGTGCCTGCTCCAACGTCGTACCCACAGGTACCGTGATCAAACGATCATGCGTCATCAGTTCGGTAATTGGGCGATCAATATTCGTCTCGAAGCGGATATCGCGGTTTGTGAGAATACCAACCAGTCTGCCCTGCTCCGTAATCGGAATACCTGAAATGTGAAAACGCTTCATAGCATCCAGAGCCTCACGCAAGGATGCTTCCGGCCCCAAGGTGATGGGATCGGTGATCATGCCAGACTCGGAACGCTTCACTTTATCGACTTCTAACGCCTGCTCATCAATAGACAGATTACGGTGAATGATGCCAACGCCACCTTCACGAGCCAGAGCAATTGCCAGGCGTGCCTCTGTAACGGTATCCATGGCGGCACTTACTATCGGGATATTCACAGTGATAGTGCGGGTGAGCCGAGTCTGGGTAGAAACATCACGAGGAAGTACGGAAGAGGGAGCAGGTATAATCAAGACATCATCAAAGGTAAGACCTTCTTTGACAAATTTTTCTTCAAACATGCCAGGGTTGTACGCCGGGGACATAAGCGCGGCATCCTCCTTTATAAAAAGAGTCCAGCACATATGCACTGAAAGGCGTGTGCTGGACGTCCATAAAACATGTACTACGGGAACAAGATAAGGCAATTAAACACGAGTAGTTCCTGATAGTGTAGCACCTAAACGGGGAATGCGTCAAATCCAGCGGATTGCTGGATTGCTGCTTTTACAAAAGCAGCTGCCATGTGATAGAATAGTGTGCCTCCGCGTAGATTCTGTTCCGTAGTAGTGTTTCTTAGCATACGTTTACGAGAGCAAAGGAGAGCAAATGATGACCGCATTTGATCCTTTATCCGAAACCCGTAAAGCGACACTCTCTCATGATGCAGAACTCGAGCTGCCTCAGGTTGATGATGCAGGCCCTATTCCTGCTGTAGGCACCACCCCACCCGCGATACTAGCTGAGCAAGCTGCCGCGGGCCGACGAGGTGCCGCCTGGAGACTGTTGTACTGGGTCATCGAGAGCGACCCACGAGCAATCATCGCCATCGCCTCACTCGACGATGATCGTCTTGCTCACCATCTTGTTGAGTTTATATCCTTGGGCACATGGGCGGGCAAACCATTTGTTATTCCGCCTCCCATTCGTACCGCATTTGCCAGAACGCAATTGCGCACCCTCTTTCTTCCACGTTCAGGCATGGATACGGCCCGTGCCGAGCGTGTTCTTCTCTCGGTAGTACGCGACTCGAATCCCGCAGTACGTGATACAGCCATCCATATTCTGGGAATTATCGGGAATCGTACAGCTACACCTGTACTCATCAAGGCCCTAGAAGACCCAGCTGCTCGTGTGCGTATGCAAGCCGCCAAAGCATTAGGGCGTGTGGGCGACCCTACAGCAGTACCAGCCTTAATAGCAGCCTTGCACAGTGCCGATGAACAAATGGGAAGTACGATCTTCAGCTCCCTCGTCAAAATAGGGCCTGCCGCCGTGCCTGCAATCCTGAACGAAAGTACAAGTAGTTCAGCATGGGTTCGCTGGCAATGTATGCGTGCCTTGAGCGAAGGAAAGGATAACCGAGCATTGCCCGCGCTGGTCAATGCCCTCCGCGACCCAGATTATTCAGTTGCCTGGATGGCGGCCAAAGGGCTGAAAGGATTTGGAAAACGTAGTTTGGGGCCAGTGTTGCATCTGCTTTCAAGGGGTCAAACTAGTATGTGGCTGGTGCAAACATCCTCATTCATCCTCTCCAATCTCTACCGTCTTGATCCTAAACTAAAGCCATATCTGGAGCCGCTAGTGCAGGAGATGCGTAGAGTGAGTTATCAAACAACGACAGCCATTGTAGCGCAAAAAGTATTGTCCCAACTCATAGCTGAAGGTTTCATTCAGGCAGTAAGCATGTAGAGCCACGCCCTGACATGTATATGACCTAGATAGGTGTCTGGTTGCTTGAAGCAACACGAACAGGCCACGAGTCTATTGTCCTTCCGATAAGACTGCAATAGACTCGTGGCCTGCTCATTAAACAATTATGGCACGTTCATTCGATTGGCTAGAGTGAGCGTCTCGCGCGGCTACCCATAACGAGGTTATAGATGACTACGATGGCTGCGATTACCAGCAACACGTGAATAAGGCCACCAGCGATATGGAGCACGAGACCAAGCAACCAAAGGACGATTAAAACAACCACGATACCCCAAAGAATATTGACCATAGAGAACTTCCTTCCTTGAAACCATACAGGTCTTTCATAAAGATGGACCATAAGCACCGTTCCACACGATTGCGAAACAGCGTAATATATACCTACTTTGAACACGAATGAAACAGCAAAAAAGATGTATGGAGGCGGGCGGCGCAGGTACATTTCAACAGCAATGCATGCTTGCATACATCTTGTCATTCGGTACGACTTGCTGTACTGTATTATCTAGGAACAATTTACGCGAACGTATGGCAATAAGGATATTTTATGTCTACAAATATGCACATGAATACACGGTCAACAACTGAGGCGACGCCCAATGCTGTACTAGGGGCAGATGAAGCAATCGTTGTTGAGCATTTCAGTAAAAGCTATGGCTCTCATAAGGTCGTTGAAGACGTACAATTCACCGTTCACCGTGGCGAAATCTTCGCCTTGCTTGGCCCCAATGGTGCAGGTAAAACGACGACGGTAGAAACGTTGGAAGGGTATCGTAAAGCAGATCAAGGTACTATCCGTGTGCTTGGCTATGACCCCATCCAACAGGGGCAAGCACTCAAACCGCATATTGGGGTGATGCTGCAACAAGATGGTTTATATCCAGCATTGGCAGCACGCGAGGTACTGCAGCTCTTCGCAGGCTATTATCAGCAGCCTCAGCAGGTTGATGCGCTCTTAGAGCGCGTCGGCTTGACAGTCGCGGCAAAGACACGCTGCCGTAGATTGTCCGGTGGGCAGAAACGCCGCCTTGCCCTGGCGGTCGCCCTGGTTGGCAACCCCTCGCTTATCTTTATGGACGAGCCGACCGCAGGGATGGACCCGCAGGCACGCTTGACAACATGGGAGATTGTACGCGATCTCAAACAGCAGGGTGTGACCGTGCTGCTCACGACGCATCTCATGGACGAGGCCGAACGTCTGGCAGACCGCGTGGCCATTATCGATCATGGTCGTCTAATCGCGCTTGACACACCCGCGAATATGACCGGCAGCCAAAACGCCACGGTGGTTCGCTTCGTCGCACCAGCAGGCATCGATAGCACACAACTCGCTGCCCTCCCCTCTGCAAAGAGCGCACAAGAAGTACGCCCCGGCAGCTACCTCATCGAAACTGAGGCGGTGCCCGCGCTACTGGCAGAGTTGACAGCATGGTTACGAGATGCCAATATCACCCTTTCAGAGGTGCGTGTTGGGCATGGCTCTTTAGAAGACCTGTTCCTGCGCCTGACAGGATCAGAGGTAAGAGACTAAAAATATGGCAACAAATGCAACACAAACAGCTACTACTTCTACAACGGGTAGGGCAGCCCCTTTAGGGCGACAAATACTGCTTCAGACGCAATACGAATTATTGCTAACGCTACGGCGCGGCGAGAACATTTTGATTACGCTTATTGTGCCCGTGCTGCTACTCATCTTCTTCGCATCGCTCAATATCATCCCTGCGACCAGTGGGCGGGCGATTGACTTTCTGTTGCCGGGCATACTCGCCCTGGCAATCATGGCGGCGGGCATGGTCAACCTCGGCATTGCCACGGCCTATGAACGCTATTACGGTGTGTTGAAACGGCTGGGCAGTTCGCCACTCCCTCGCAGCGGTCTGGTGATAGCCAAAATCCTGGCCATACTTGTGCTTGAGGTCGTGCAAGTCATCTTGCTGATTGGAGTAGCCATCCTGCTCTATAGCTGGCACCCTGCTGGTTCGCCACTGCTGACCGTGCTCGTGCTGGCCCTGGGGACCATCACCTTCGCGGCACTGGGTCTAGCAATGGCGGGAGCACTACGAGCGGAAATTACGCTGGCGGGAGCCAATGCTCTCTTCCTGCTTTTCGTGCTCTTCGGCGGCGGCATTCTTCCCTTGAGCCATCTGCCCGTGCCGCTGGCGGCAATCGCGCAACTGTTACCAGCTGCGGCCTTGACCCAGGCATTGCAAGCAACCATGACCAACGGGAGCGCGTTTCCCGCCTTCCCGCTGCTGGTGCTGTTGATCTGGGCCATCGTGATCCTGCTGGTGGCGATACGCACATTCAAGTGGGAGTAGGAGAACACACATGACGCAAGAAACTATCTCAGGTCGCGTCGTCGCCGTCTGCCGCAACCCTGAACCGGGACTTCCTAAGCCACAAGTTGACGCCATCCACCTACTGGCCGACTTGGGCGTTGAAGGGGACTATCACGCAGGCAAACTGGTACGGCATCGTTATCTGGCAAAGAAATATCCAACCAGGCCGAACAATCGGCAAGTGCTACTCGTTGATGCCTCCGCGTTTGGAGAGTTGGCACAACAAGAGATCGCCATCGGCCCCGGTATGATGGGTGAGAACATTACCGTTGAGGGTCTAGCGATCATGCAGCTGGCGGAGGGAACACAGCTCAAAATTGGCGACGCACGGATAGAAATCACGGAGATACGCAAGCCTTGCACGCAACTCAATGGCATTGACGAGCGCCTGTTAAAAGCGGTGGTGACACGGAAAGAGGGTAAGAAGACCTTTAAGTCAGGTATTATGGCCCGTATCTTGCAAGAAGGATGGGTAAGAGCTGGGGATACGGTTGTGGTTATTTCATGACCACAACCGTATCCCCTTATCATATACTCGCTAGGTGCCAGCTGGAGCAGCTTTACTGAATAACTTGCGACTGATGCACAACATGTGGGAAGCCATCGTTGCAATCGACGACATACCTCGCGGCCATATCGTTGGTATATGCCACTCCCGAAATCGTATGATACCCCTTCGATCCATGTTTACGACCCACGACTACCTTGCCAGGAGGGATAGTATAGATAACTTTTCCCACATACTGCCGATCACGCTCTTTAATGGTAACGGCATCACCAGTGTGATATTCCCCTACACTGGCTGGCCCAAAAAGCGTGGCAAGCTGGCGCTCGTCGTTACCATCAAGCAGATAGTGTTCATAGACGCGCTGCCCATTCTTAATCATTTCA
>JBBPYR010000046.1:0-2541 GCA_038199755.1 Ktedonobacterales bacterium
ATGGGTACTGAGCAAATCCTGTAGGATTTGCTCAGTACCCATCACACCACTATCTACGAATTGGAGAACTGCATTGAGCCAGCGTTCAACCCTTACAGAGGCGGAAACTAACTTTGTATACAGCCAGCGGGCGGGCCGTCTCGCCACCGTAGATGAAGAAGGCACGCCCTACCTCGTCCCGATCTGCTATGCCTTCGATGGCACCCACTTCTACTCCGCGCTTGACGAGAAACCCAAAAGCGTCGCTGGTCGCAAATTGCGACGCGTGCGCAACATCGAACACAATCACAAGGCCTCACTCCTGATTGACAGGTATGACGAGAACTGGTCGCAACTCGGCTACATACTCATAATCGGTCATGCAGACCTCATCGAGCCCAGTCATGAGCTTCATAGTCATGCCCTACAACTACTGAGAGCACGCTACAGCCAATACACCACCATGGCCCTCGAACAGTACCCGGTGATTATGCTCACGCCAGAACAGGTAACATCATGGGGTCCAGCCATACTATGATTGGCCATGCAAGCTATGCTCGCGCATCAAGGTAGACACACCCATACTCAACTCATCACCCTGCTGCTCCAACTGCTCAACCACTCTAGCCCGATCACCCACCGGGCGGTTCTGGCTCAGCTTGAACTTCCCTTCGAGGCGCGTAATCTCAATCTCGAAGGCAACCGTGCCGCGCATCATGCCACGTACATACTCGTCGGTCAGTTGCTCTATCGACCACGGTTTCTCATACTGCATCTCGTGCTTCTCAATCAGCGTCTTGAGCATAGCGCGACACTCTGCCACATCTTCCAGAATGCGTGGTTTACCATAGGCATGTACGGCGGCATAGTTCCAGGTTGGCACACTCAAAACGGCATCATACCAGGAGGGCGAAACATAGGTATGTGGCCCTTGGAAGATCACCAATGCCTCCTGCCCATCGCTGAAGTCGCGCCATTGTGGATTAGCACGCGCCACATGTGCTACCAGCGTTCCATATGTGCCACGCTCTTTCTCCAGTAGAAAGGGGAGATGGCTAGCAAACGGACTACCATCATGCTGCGTTATCAGAATAGCAAAGCTGTTGGCATCCATAAGAGCCTGTAATGCCGGAATATCGTCCTGACTGAAATGCTTGGGAATATACATCGTGCCGTTTCTCCTGCTTGCTAATGCCTCATCTCATCATAGCCTACCCCATGTAGCAACGTATTGCCAGAGCCAAATCAAACATATTCGCCCGTATCATTAGGGCAATCGTTTTGTCCTCACCAGCACATCGATAAAGCGAGCAAAACCCATCCTGTCCGACTGAGCTTTCACCTTGCGAAAGCCCTCTCCATAGATTGGATTGCCGTTTTTCTCAATACGCTCCGCATAAAATCGCCCATCAGGCGTCGTGATACCGCTTAGATAGCGGTGCGAGAGCAATTCGCAAAAGCCCTCTTCTGCCCACTGTGGAAGCCCATGAATACCTTGTATCGCCAGCCAAACATGGCCCAACTCGTGAACGGTGACACCCTGAAACAATAGGGTAGGCATCCCCTGCAATACCGCCACGCGATCAATCTCCGTGTGCGTCATACGCTCATTCTCATAGTAACTAGTACTCATCGTCACACCAAGCGAGTGCGACTCCGTTCGTGTACGCATATATTCCGCCAATTTCGGACGACTCACCAACTCCAATGTAATCGGCAGGTTGTTAAAACGCAATCCCTGGCCACCCACCCACTGTATTAATTGGCGGAAGAGCGGTTGTGCCTCCTCACGTGTCTCTATCGCCTGCGCTCGACAAATGGGGCAGCGCACATTGGCATCCTTGCTGACACCACGCTCCTGTTGCGCTGGCAGCACCAAGCGTCCACAATAAGCACAAGATGGGAACTGCTGCTCGTGCTCTTGATGAAACTTCGTCCCCCAGGCATCGACCACATATGTACCCATCAGCGGCCCGCTACAATAGGCACAGCGCGGCACAACATGATCTTGATAGCAGCCCTGATGATATGGCTTGCCATCATGCGTGATATATGGTCCCACTATCGGTTTACCACAATAGGCACACTTAGGAGCGAAGCGATCAACATAACAGGCATTATGATATGGCTTGCCATCCTGTATATTAAAACTCTGCTCGCCAATCACCTTGCCACAGCCCACACACACAAAATGCTCTGGATGCCAGGACGCACCTAGAGCGGTAATATATTGACCTACAATCGGTCGCCCACATTGCTTACACACAGCCATAAGCACTACCATACCCTCTCCGCATAGACACATATCTATATATATCAACACGGTAGAGGTTCGATTTATTGCGCCGCATTCTATTGTATAGGAGCACGATTTAGCGTATCCTATTGCTGATTGAGCGCGTTCTCAAGCAGCAGATAATAATCATAGCCACCCGTCTCCTTGAAGCCACAGGATTGATAAAGCGACAGCGCGTGTTTGTTCTCGGTGGCAACCTCCAACGCAATATGCTGCTGACCTGTTTCTTGTATTGCCTGAATGGTACGTGCCAACATTTGCCGCCC
>JBBPYR010000047.1:0-19110 GCA_038199755.1 Ktedonobacterales bacterium
CCCGCGACGGCCCCGATGGCCCCCACGAAACCACCCTCTGCGCCCGCATCCCCTAATCCATTTGCTGTGCCCTTGTATACAGGGCAACGGCCAGACAACGCTCGCGTTGTCGGGCCGTCGCAATGTATACAAGGGCACTGCAAATGTATTAGGGTATGCGGGCGAAGAGGTTGTTTTCGTTGGGGACATCGGGGCCGACGCGTGAGGCGGCGAGCTGATAAGACTCATGGCTGCGCCATTCCCGCTGAATCTCCTCTGGCATGCGGGCCATCGGTGTGTTCGGGTCCATCTGTGTGCGATGCATTGACCAGGAACGGGCTTTGGCCTCTTCCCATTGCGCGACATCCAACTTGACGATGATCAATTCGTCGGGGATGCCCAGCTTTTCCGGGTCAAGACCCTCAAAGCCGCCGTGATAATCTTGCTCTTGCATCCACTTTGCTAGTGTATAGACGGCACTGCGCGGAAACGCGCTATAGTAGAGCTTGGAGACCATATGCGCGGGTCCAAGCTCTGGGTATTGCGCTTCGTCGGCGGCGGCGTGAAATGCTGCCGTGGTGTGCTGGTAAATAGCGATGTGATCGGGATGGCCATAGGCTCCAGTTTCGTCAAAAGTCACTAGCACTTGAGGGCGAAATTCGCGAATGATGGCAACCAGTTTGCCCACAGCTTCAGCAGGATTGGCCTGTACGAAGGCATGGGGATTCTTGTTATCCGCTGTGCCCGCCATACCAGAATCGCGATAGTCCAGGAACCAGAGGTGATCTAGATTGAGGGCGGCGGCGGCGGCACGCATCTCGCCTTCGCGCACCTGCCCCAGATTTTCAGGGGTTGCCAGGGATGGGTCTGCAATCTCCCCCACTTCACCACGGGTTGCACATATCAGGCCTGTTTCCGCACCAGCAGCTTTGTACTGTAATAGTGCTCCACCCACAGTTCCTTCATCGTCGGGATGGGCGAAAACAGCAAGTAGTCGTTTCGTTGACATAGTATCATTTCCTTTTCTTCAGCAACAATGATGCTATCCGTCGTAGACGCCTTTAGGTAGACAAACAACGACCGAAAGGTGAGTTGAATAGCATGCACGCTGAGAACTCATTGGTTACTGTAACATGCAAAGGAAAACCCTGTCAAATATATACGAAATGAACATATCCTTTAAGAATAGTAGAAAAAATTTAACATAAGAACTACCTGCTCTTAAGAAAAGTGTGGTAAAGTATAGATAGCTGACAAGAAAGAAGCTCTTGGAGAGAGGTATAATGGCGTGTATACCTCATGGTGAAGAGAAGAGGAGCAAATAAACGCATGGCAAGAACAGTACTCGACAAGGAATTATTGGAACTGAATAATCAAATCAATCACCTGGGAACGTTAGTAGATGACGGCCTTACAATGGTTTTAGAGGCACTGGAAACAGGCGATATAGCAAAGGCGGGCTTAGTTATTGAGGGCGATAACTTAGTGGATAGCTTGCGCTCAGCCGTTGAAGAGCACGCGGTGCGCTTGTTGACATTGCAACAGCCACTCGGTGGGCGCGACCTGCGTTTTTTAACCGCGGCCCTTTCGATAGCAGGAGAGTTGGAGCGCACAGGTGATGGCGCAGCCGGTATCGCGCAAATTATTCTGCGCATGGCTCCTCTGCGCGGCAATCCTATGCCGCATGTGAAGATTGAGGCCGAGTATGGCAACGATCATGATGGGGTAGAGATTACCGAGACCTCAATTACGAATGGTATTCTCGAACTGGGGAAAGAGGCTCGTCGCTTGTTTGAGGGTACGATGAAGGCTTTTGAGACACGCGATGCAGCCGCTGCACGCTACATCTGGGAAGAGGATGATGTCGTGGATGTGCGCTATCATCTCGTGCGCCATGACTTGATGGCGTTGATGTCAGGGGCACGTGCCATTCCCGCTTTACAGAATGACGCCTTGATTTTGCAGCGTGCCACCTATCTGCTGTGGATTGCACATAAGCTGGAACGCGTTGCCGACCATTGCACCAACATCTGCGAACGTATCGTGTTTGTCATTCAAGGCGAAACGAGCATTGAGCATTCACAGAAGGTGTAAGTCCCCGTTGAGGAGCGTTTCGCCAACGGGTACGGGGGCGCGATACATCTCGCCCCTACTTGGTGATTGTCTGCCAGAAGTAGTTTGCAAGTTGTGCATAGCCGAGTGGGCTGGGATGAAAGCCATCCGCACTGATATATTCTGGGTGCTGGGTGAGCAGTTTATATTGACTAAACAGATCGACAATTGCGACATGGTAGTGGCTGGCGATACTGGCAATACGCGTGTTCCAGCGTTCAATGGCGGTCAGCATCTGCGCTTTTTGGGTGGCATTTTGGCTGGCGAAGGCAGGTAGGCGTGTTAAATCAGGGAGGTTGCCCATGACGATACGCGCCTGGGTACGGGTGCGCAATTGGTTCAGCAAGGTATCCAGGTCTTGCATATAGCCATTATAGGGAACACCAGCCACAAAGTCGTTGGCGACCAACCAGATGGTGATCAGCTTTGGCGAGGTCGTGAGGGCGATAGGCAACTCCTCACTTAATGCCTCGTGCAGATGAACACCACTAATGCCCAGGTTGACCGTGTGTGATCCCTTTGGCAGGAGTTTCGTTAAAAGGGGCACATAGCCTTGTGAGCCCGGTTGATTGCTGCCTACGCCTACGGCATCCGATGCGCCCAGTGCTACATACGTGAGCGGACCCGCCAAGATTTGTTGTGCAGAGATGGGTTGCGTGAGCGTAGGTGTCACAGCCGCGGTTGTGGTCGTGGCCGTTCCACCACTTGCGCATGCCGTACACAGGAGGAGCAAGAACAGTGCAAGCAGAAGGAGCGCATCATGTCTATGCTGATACGTAGTGGCCGTATACGAGAACGGCCGTTTAGGGTGAGTCAAGCGTGTCAACGGTGTGTGCATAGTTTGTCTGTTTTCCACGAAAGGACGATTTTGCCTCTTTATTGTAGCATAAGCAAACAAGAGAAAACAGGGCTTGCGTACACAAGCCCTGTTTTCTCTTGCTTGCTTGTCTGCTTATCTTGAACGCTGACTGCTTTGAAAGGCACGACGGAAATAGTTGAAGGCTGCACGAGCCTCGCCTCTTGCTTCGAGCAATTGCGCATATTGGACCGATTGATCGGCTAATTCTTCCGGCGTCCCTATCTTTTCTAGCAGTTCTAGTCCAGCGACAAAATGCCGGTCCCCCTCGTCAAATTGTTCTAGGGTGTATTGGATACGAGCCAACGTGAGCAGTATTTCGGCAGTAATCGAGGAATTGGTATAGGCTTGCGTCAGCGCATAGGCTTGTTGCGCACAATCTAGGGCCTGTGCGTAATCTTGGCGTGCTGAATAGATCCGTGCTTTATGCATAAAGACGGTACCCAGAGCAAGCGCATCTTGTTGTGTCGCATCTAAATGAGCGATTTCATCCAGATACGTTTCGGCGTTCTGTGGATTATCTTGTATTAATGCTTCACCAAGATGATGGTACAGCACTGCTCGCAGGTTTTGCCGCTCGTAATCATTGTGCAGATAGGCCGATTTATAGGCATAAATGGTTGCGATATCATACTCTTTCGTCGTTGACAATGCGGTAGATTGCTTCATATAGAAGCGTTCTCTATCCTGCACGCTAGGGAGCTTTGCCTCTTGTTCATGTGCCAGCGTAAGATATTCGAGTGCTTGTTCAATATTGTCCTGCTCTATATAGTGCTGACCAATATATGAGAGGACCTGAACGATAAATAAGCTATCCTGTGGTTCCACCGCTTGCAGGAGCTTTAAGCATTGCTGGTGAAACAACAGGGCTTGTTGATAGTCATGGGTTTTGCCATAAATGAGGCCCAGGAAATGAAGGATATGAGTGATAAAATAGTGATCGTTCATCTCTGTTGCTATCTGACGCGCCTCGATGAACGCTTGCTCGCTTTCTGGCAAACTAGTGGTTAGAAAATGTGACCACCCTAATAAATAGTGATGTTGCAGTTGTTGCACACGTTTAAGCTTTTTCATAGGAAGCTTCGCGAGAGCTTCTTGGGCTTTGCTCACCTCTGCCTGATGCAACCAGAGTTGTATCTCTAGTAAGGTAAAAGCATGCTCATCTTCTTCACGTTCTGGTTGCACTGCATGATGATGATCGAGTTCATCTTGTTGTGCTCGATTAGGGAGCAATTGTGTAGAAGAGAGCCCTAACCGATTAGAAAGAATTTCCAGGGCACGCAACGATGGATGAATTTGTCCGCGCTCAATGGCAGAGATGTAACTTACTGAAAAATCCGGTGCGGCTAACTGGCCCTGTGTGATCTTTTGTGCAATTCTTGCAGCTCGTAGTCGCTCACCAACGGTCTTTCCTATCCTATTTGACGCTGATTCAGGTGCCATACTAGCCCCCCCTATACATGTTATATGAGATACATGTCAATAAATACGCAAAATAAAGGTCAAATGTATTGTAAAATACACCTGTGCTTTATGTCAATATCCTCATACAATAAAGCTAACGTCTTGAGTAATAAAACTTGTTATTGCTATACGGACTGCTACAGCATATACCGCATAATTCAGGCAAAGTGGCGGCTTTATCAGTACTAGTGGAATGACGGGCGGAAACACGGGTGATATAATCACAGGTATTATATACCACAATGGCTAATGTACAAGTAGGACTAGCCACAAAGGTACCCTGCTTATTCATATGGAGTACATCATGTTTCGATTTTTGACGGCTGGTGAGTCACATGGCCCCTGTTTGACCATGGTGGTGGAGGGGATACCAGCGGGGCTGGCGGTGGAGAAGACGATTATTGATGCCGATTTGCGGCGGCGTCAGGGTGGCTATGGCCGTGGTGGGCGCATGAAGATCGAGAAGGATGCGGTACGCTTTCTTTCTGGTGTGCGTCATGGAAAAACGCTTGGCTCACCAATCACGATGCAGATTGAGAATCTGGATTGGGTTAACTGGGAAGAGCGCATGAATGCCGCGCCGATAGAGGCGGAGATTGAGGCGGTGACGCGTGTACGGGCAGGCCATGCAGACTTTACGGGTGCTATGAAATATGGGCATGATGATGTACGCAACGTGATCGAGCGTTCCAGTTCACGTGAAACGGCTTCGCGCGTGGCCGTGGGAGGTCTCTGTCGCCAACTGCTGTCCCAACTCGGTGTCACGATACATAGCCATGTGCTTTCCGTGGTGGAGGTTGGCTATGAGCCACCACGCCCGATGACACGCGATGCCTACCCAGCGCACATGTGGGAGCAGGTGGAGGCGTCGCCCATGCGCTGCGCGGATGCCGAGCTGACGGAGAAGATGATCGCCCGCATCTTAGCGGCCAAACGTGACGGTGATACCTGTGGTGGTGTCTTTGAAGTTGTCGCGCTCGGTGTACCGATTGGTCTGGGAAGTTTCAGTCAATGGGATCGCCGTTTGAGTGCGCGCCTGGGCATCGCCATGATGAGTATCCCTTCGGTGAAGGCGATGGAGATTGGAGCAGGTTTTGGGGCAGCCCGTGCCACCGGTTCGCATGTGCATGATGTGCTGCGCCATGGCGAAAACGATCAGTGGTTTCACCTGAGCAATAATGCTGGTGGCATCGAGGGTGGCATTAGCAATGGTGAGCCAGTGGTTGTGCGCGTTGGTGTGAAGCCAATTCCCACGCTGGCCCATCCATTGCCCTCAGTAGATATCGCCACAGGCGAAAATGTAGATCAGAGTCGTTATGAGCGTAGCGATGTGTGCGTTGTGCCAGCCGCAGGCGTGGTGGGTGAGGCTATGATGGCGGTTGTGCTGACTGAGGCCGTGCTGGAAAAATTTGGCGGCGATAGCATGAAAGAGCTATTACACAATTACCGCGGGTAACTGTGTAATAGCTCCCTTGCCAAGGGTAGGCATCAGTGGTACACTTGCCCAGAAAACACGTCTAGATCGTCATGTACCATAACGATAAGGATGCTCTGCATGGATAATACTATTAGCGCAAGCATACGCAGGTTGGCAACATTGTTCATCGTGCTGTTCATTGGCTTGAGTGGTGGCCTCGTCTACTGGCAGGTGGTGGTGGCGCAGCAGGTGACATCAAATATTCATAATGGTCGCCACTGTCTGGTGGATAGTGCGCCGATACGCGGGCGCATCTTAGACCGCAACGGCGTGGTGTTGGCCGAGTCAAAACAGCTTGGCACCTGTGGCTATATGCGTCACTATACGGACCCCTCGTTGGCGGGGCTGATTGGCTATTATGTTGGTCCTAGCTATCCTTCCACTGGTCTGGAGGCGCGTTACGATGACTATCTGAGCGGGCGTGTCGGCCTGACCTCGATTGATAACACAGTCAACCAGACGCTGCATCGTCCGCCTGTGGGTGATGACATTTACCTTACCATCGATGAGCGCATTCAGCAGATCGTCAATAAACACTTTGATGATCCCATTGCTATTGATAACAACGCGACCTTCCGCACTGATCGCGGCTCTGTGATTGTCACAGACCCCCACACGGGCGAGATTCTCGCGATGCTCAGTCGCCCCGGCTATGATCCAAACCAGATTGTGCAAACGCTCTCTCAAGGTCAACTGGGCTACTACAACTCGTTGGTTGCTAATAAAGAACAGCCCTTATTGGAGCGTCCCATCCGTGGTTTGTATGCCCCTGGCTCAACCTATAAAACTATGACGCTACTAGCGGGCCTGGACTCTGGTCATACCAATCTCAATGAGGCATTTGACCGCGATCATGCATTGGGTACCAACAATGCCGTGGTGTATAACGGGCAGGTGATTGGACCTGTGGGTAATAATATCCAAGGCTATACGATTCGTTTTCCTGTGACGACCGAATACGGCTTTACGCACTCGGATAACATCATCTTTGCTCAGATTGGTGTGCATACTGGAGCCCAGACGTGGCTTGACTACAATAACCGCATGTATGTTGGACAGCAGATTCCCTTCGATTTACCAGTATCGGTGAGTTCTGTCTTACGTAATGGGCAGCCTTTGGTGACGAATGAATTGGCCGCTGACTCCTTTGGGCAAGGTTACGACTTCATCTCACCCATGCAGATGTCGTTGATCGATAATGTGGTGGCGAACAATGGACAATTGATGCGTCCAATGGCTGTGTTGAAGGTGGCTGATCCTAACAATGCGCCTGTGCAAACGTTCACGCCACAGGCTCTTGGTACGCAACAAGTTTCGCAGCAGACGGCGACAGAGGCACGCCAAGCCATGTATGGTGTTATCAATTGTGGCTCTGGTTTGCTGGTGCGCGATCTGTTTACCTCGCAATTCGGCATCATTGGTAAAACGGGTACTGCCGAGGTGGGCGGTGGACTCGGTGCTCACTCCTGGCTGATTACCCAGGCACCGTATAGTGTTGCTAATCCCTCGCAACTGCCTGCCTTGACTATTGTCGCGATGAAGGAGAATGGTGGTGAGGGTGGTGCGGCCACCGGACCCATGATTGCTCACATATATAACGACATTTTCACCACGATCATGAAGAATGTGCAATTGCCTGCACCGCCCGATCAACAGTATTGTTGTACGACGAAACTCTTACAGATCGGCTGTCCTGCATAAGAAAATAAGCGAGCGGTATGGTATGCACGGGGAACGCCAATGCATACCATACCGCTCGCTTATTTTTCTTCTAGTTGCTCAACAGGGGTTTCCTGCTGGATAAGCTGCCAGCAGGCATCACAATAGCCTGCTACAACGAGATCAAGCGTAAGATGGTGAAATTTGTATTGTTCTTGTAGTTCCTCATGCAGGTTGCCGAGCAGCATATCGTCGAGATGGATAGTGGCGCGACAACGGCGGCACACGAGGTGATGATGTGCCTCGCCAGTAATCGCCTCATAGCGCGTCTGCTCCCCCAGAAAATGATTCTCACGCACCAGCCCCAACTCGCGCAGCAGTTCTAAGGTACGGTAAATGGTTGAAAGGCTGACATACGGATTGCGCTGTTGAACGCGCTCAGTAATTTGTTCGATGCTGAGATGTTCACAAGCCTCTTGAATGACGCTTAAAATCATATGTCGTTGCGGTGTTAAACGATAGCCGCGTTTCCGCAGTAATTCATTGCTAGATTTCACATATTGGTGCATACAACCCATCCTCGTAGCGCACACATAGGTAACAGAATTACGCATATCGTAGCACTACTCCTTCATTGCGTCAAACATCGTGACGATTACCATAAATTGCTTGTATATTCTCCCTTAGATGAAGAAAAGCTGTACAAATCTGCGTTTATTTGCAGCAGAGATGACAGGACATCTCCTCACGAGTGTCCTGCGCGTGCATGAGTGCGGAAAAGGGGAAAAATATATGGTACACTGGGAACATCGTTACCTACTGGGTACGATGATTTTTTCGATTAGCGGAGACGTGATTCGCGACTTCGACGAAGAATATGAGGCGTGGAGTTGGCTGGAAAAGGAAGGGTGGGGCTTGGTTGCTATCGAGCCACCCGATCCAGTACGTCCTGGAGCGTGTAAGTATTACTTTAAGCGACAACGACCACCGACCGCTTCACGCCCACCAATTACTGCCGCGCAACCAATGGTACAGGGAGTGCAGGGGATGCAAGGGGGGCGTACAATGACGAGTATCAGTGAGCGCAAAGGACGATAAGGACGAAATAACGATGACTCTGGCTGGCTACTGGCGTTCGGAACAGGACCCTGAACGTGTCATGCATGCTCGTGTGACACGCTGGCAGGAAGAAGAGCAGCAACAGCGTGAAGATGCCCTCACAGTTGAGGAGCCATTTGAACTGCGTGTCGATGGTCAAAGCTTGGCGGTTATTATGCGTACCCCTGGCAATGATCGCGAACTCGCGGCTGGCTTCTTGCTTAGTGAAGGTGTGATCGCGCGACCAGAGGAGATTATCACGCTTGAGGAGGCGGTAGATGCGGACGGGCTCCCACTGGCGAACGTGCTAAATGTGACGCTACGTCCACGCGGCCTCTCTGCTCAGGGAAGCGCACTCCAAGCGCAGCCGACGACGTTTGAGCGGCACTTCGCGGTGTCGGCTAGCTGTGGCCTCTGTGGAAAAAATAGTATTGCCGATTTGATGCTAGCTGTACCGCCCTTACCGCTCACGAGTGAAACGTTACGCATTCCCGCCTCCGTGCTGTATACACTCTCAGCGCGTTTACGTAGCGAGCAAGCCGTTTTTACTCACACCGGCGGTCTGCATGCAGCTGCCCTGTTTCGGCCCGATGGTGAACTGCTACTACTACGTGAGGACATTGGACGACATAACGCTGTTGATAAGTTGATTGGGCACGGTGCCTTACATGGGAGCTTTCCTTATCAAGAACATATTCTGATGGTGAGTGGTCGCACCTCCTTTGAGATTATTCAGAAGGCACTACTTGCACGCATCCCCTGCATTGCCGCCATCTCTGCACCCTCGAGTCTCGCCGTCGAACTTGCCGATACGGGCGGCATTACCCTGATCGGCTTCCTGCGCGATCACGCGATGAATGTGTATACTCACCCCGAACGCATTGTGTAAGCACCTCTTCTGCTGGCTTCATCAATACAATTAATGTGTACGGCGATTGTGATCGATCTGTGACTTGTTGCGTGTCATTTGGGACTTCAATTTTTTGCTCCTGCTGCCGATTACGTAAGGGTAGATAGTATCCCTATGGAAAACTAGAAAATCTGCTGCATTCGCTCTTGTAATCGTTCGTTTGGAGTTGCTATGTCTACTCTTTCAACACATCATGTCTCTCCGCCATTTGAGCATGGCTTGGACAAACAACCCACTAGCGGAGGGGGTGGGGCAGGCGGGGCAGAGGCTGAGCAGCCACTAGGCTCCTATGATGCATTGTACGCTGCCTATAAGCATGAAGTGGAAAAATATTTGCTGCTGCAAAAGGAATTTCAGGAGTTGAAAATAATGGTACAGCATCAGCAAAAGATGTTTGGTACGGTCAAACAACTCTATAGTGAGCAAGTACTGGCCGCCGCCACTGATGCTCTGACGGGCTTACCAAATCATCGTACCGTCATCAGCAGAATCGAGGCAGAGATAGCACTCTGTCAAACGCTGGAAAAGTCGTGCGCCATTTTATTTGTGGATATAGACCATTTCAAGCAAGTGAATGACACCTGGGGCCATCTAGCGGGCGATGCGATTCTGCAAGAGGTCGGCAGTAGATTACGCATGGGGATCAGGAAGAACGATTTTGTTGGACGCTATGGCGGCGAAGAATTTGCTATCGTGCTCAGCGATACGAGCCTGCAAGAAGCCTATGAACTTGGTGAACGACTGCGCTCATTGATTGCTACTGATGCCTGCACGTGGGAAAGCGAGGATACGCATGCCATTATGTCAGCTCACATGAGTGCAAGCATCGGCGTTGCAATCTATCAATTGCATGGAACAAGCCGCATTGCGCTGATTGAGGCCGCTGATCGTGCCATGTATATGGCAAAATATAGTGGCCGTAATCGTGTCTGTATTGCAGATATCGTACCTGCATAGGAAACGCACGCTGATTATTTCAGCGTGCGCAATTGGCAGAGAGCAGTTTCTTTAGCGATACTGACTTCGCGCATCCTCGCGTTGCCAATTTCACCTATTCAGTTCAGACATTATGGGTGTCTTAGCCATGAACCTAAAGTCTGTCGCAGCACCATATTTTGCAAGACCAAATCGACGATCGTACTACGTAGTTCGCTAACGGCTTGAAGCTCACTGCGTTTCCAGGGAAGGGATGTCATGCTAATGGTTTGCTTCCATTGTTCAAATGATTGCCTTGGATGGAGGTCTGCTATGCTTGCACCAACTTTGACCCCTTCATCTGGATTGCCACCCCACGTCACTGTCTGTATAACTTCGGGGCGAAACCAGAGTATGTAGGTGCCTTGTAATCTTGAGATAGGCACTGCCAGCAGTCCACTGCCAACATCCTTGAAACTTGCAGCCCCCTGATATCTCTCTGCGAGATGGTTGGTATAGAATACATCCTCAATCACAGTAGTCTTTAACCAATCTACCAACTGTTGCAGGTCTGTTTCAGTGGGTACCTGTCCTACGCGCTCAATTTTGTCCTCGAAACAAATAGCCAGCCCCTGAGCATTCACGAGTTGTAACAAATCCGCTTCATAGTTGACGAGGGAGGCAAAGACGTTATCCTCCTTCACCAAGTTGCTTGTGAGGCGTGTCTGTGTGCTTTTAACCTGCATCTCATAGTTGTGTTCTTCATAATCATGTGTGGTGACCAGGAGATTAGAAATGACCTGCCCAAGTAATTCACAGGCTGAGCGAATTTCGTGCTGGATATACTTTGGGGTGAGATGATGGCAGCTGATCAGGCCCCAGAGTGTGTTGTCCTTTAGCAGTGATACAGACATGGAAGCACCGACGCCCATGTTTTTGAGGTATTCGATATGCATGGGAGAAACACTCCTCAACACTGCGTGGCTGAGGTCCAATGGTTGCTGTGTGAGTGGATTGAGCGGCGGTTGAAGCGCGGCAGGGTGATCGTTGACATTACTAATGAGGCGCAAGAAGTTCTTGCGATAGAGTTCTCGTGCCTGGGCGGGAATGTCGGACGCGGGAAAATGAAGGCCAAAGAACGGATCGAGGTCAGCCAGTTTGTCTTCCGCTACCACAACGCCGTTCCACTGCTTATCAAATTGATAGATCATAACGCGGTCAAAGCCGGTCAATTTGCGAATTTCTTGGGCTGCCACCTGATAGAGCTTCCCCAGGTCTGTGGCGTGTTGAAGTCTGGTGAGCGATGACTTTATACGTGAATACAATTCGACGAAAGAGGTACTTTCTTTGAATTTTGACACCTCTAACTCAAGCACAAGGATACCTGCCTCCGTACGGTGCAGTACGCCATCGACCAGCAGTTCATCCTGCGTTGTTTTTATACGCAGCTTGATTGGGTTGATCGCTTCCAAATCTTGTGAAAGCAATGCTTTCTTGAGCAAATAGACCTGTGGTGTCTCGAATATCGCATCAAGAGGTCTATTGAGCACCGACTGTGCTGAATGACCGATGAGGTCTACAATGTTCTCACTGACTTGTAAAAGGGTTAATTCTGGTTCCTTGAGTGCCAGTAATACACCGTGAGGCTGTACACTTCCAGGTATATGAATGGGTTCTCTGTCACAATTCGTGAGGTCTGTTTTCTGCTCAAGCATCCTGCTATCCATATTCTTTGTTCCTTCTTCTCTAACATTGTCCCTGCTTGTGGTCTCTTTGATGGGGATAAGATCAGCAGCGAAGCGCGCTGTAGGCCCGTAGGGGCGAGATTATGCACTTTTACTAATGAACCTGGTAAACAGGGAAGCCCATCCGTAGGGGCCAGATTGATCGCGCCCCAGGGCGATTTATCGCCTGTGATTCAGAATCTCGCTCAATGAATTGAGCGGAGGGCGCGATCAATCTGGCCCCTACGGAGCCTGCAGCGCGCTTCGCTGCTGCTCACGCGATTACCAGATTAAATTGTCAAAATGCATTATCGCGCCCCGTATCGGTTGGCGAATCGCCCTTCAACAAAGCCACGTTCACTTGTATATACTGTAAGTGTAGTAGTGATCACAAAAGATATATGTCTATCTATGAAGGGCATGTGCCGTTATACTGTGATTAGGAAGAGATTGAGAGGTGAAAAGTGAACGAAGCTGGGAAAGTGCTCTTAGCACAGATAAAAGTACAGACGAAAGTCTATCATGATGAACTTGAGCAGGGGCTAGATATCTTTCATGCTGTGAAGACGTTGGCCGACTATACGGCACTCCTGCACAAATTTTTGGGCTTCTACCAGCCCCTTGAAGCTCAGATTGCGCTGCTTCAGAGCCGGGTTGCCCTCCCTTTGAATTGCGATCTGCGTAGGAAGAGCCAGTTGTTGCAACGCGATTTGCACGTCCTTGATCCTCACTACCAAGAGCGACATGCTACCCCTTTCTGTCAGGATTTGCCAGAGTTGAGCAATGCCGCGCAACTCTGCGGCTGCCTCTATGTGCTCGAAGGTGCCACTTTAGGCGGCACCATCATTGCGAAATACATCAAAGAGCAGTTTGGTTTGAGTGCTGTGAATGGCTGCTCCTTCTTTCGCAGCTATGGTCACGAGGTTGGCCCGATGTGGCACTCCTTCCTTGAGGTGTTGGTTGCCTATGCCGCTAGCTCCCAACAAGAGGCCGTGATTATCGACTCTGCCCGCGCAACCTTTGCCTCCCTGTGCCAATGGTTGCTGAGTGAGCCAAACCTCCTGCTTCACAAGGCCTCGTGAGCCACGAGTAAGATAGGAGTGCTTCTTCTTGATATGCTCGATAACGCTTTAAATGAAGCACCACTTCCTATTTAAAATCTGTCTATATTACTAGCATCGAATTCCCGCACACTTTAGAAAAGCAAACTGATATCGCATATTTTACAAATGCAATCCCAATGATGTATCGTAATTTACGCAAAATCCAACATCAAACCATAGCAGTATAAGTTTTAGTTTGTATTGCCTAATTGCATTTAAATTTATACTATTTCGTGTTAAAATTAATGCAATGAATGAATAGCCTATTGGGTTCATCAGCTTCTTTACTATTAACAGTCGAAGGAGTGCTTTCAATGTCCGTTGCATTACTTTCTTTCCTAGATGGTTTGGCCCAACTCACGGCAAAGTATGGGCCATTCTTAACTCTATTGCTCTCCATTTTAGCGCAGAAGTATTTGAGTCAGTGTCCAGGGGCGGAAATTACCGTTTCATCTACAGATAGTGATGGTATAAGACAAGTAGATATCCAACAGAACGATAATCTAATTGGAACATCAGATTCTGATGTTTTTGGGCATGCCACAAAAAATCACCTCGTTGATCATCCCGCTGTAGCAGTGATTTTGGTCCTCGTCATTGGGCAACTTCCAGAAATTAAAAATATAAGTAGCACGACACTCAGCGACATTTACAATGGAAGCATTGCTAAGTGGCAAATGGCTAATGTTGGTTATCAGAAAAATGGGGATATCACTATCGTAAGTCGCCCTACCGATTCTGCTATCCAAGGTATTTTTGATAGATTTGTGCTCGGCGGCCCAGAAACGGTTCCAGGGCCTGCAAGTTTGATGACTGACAACAGTGATACTCTCGCTCAAAGGATAACCCAAGGCTCAGGGAGAATAGGCTATATTCCCCTCTTTTATGTGAACAGATATAATCTTCAACCAGTTACAATTGATAATTTGGGACCAAGTATAGACCTTGTTAAGAATGGTAGTTATAAACTATGGAATATCGAACATCTCTACACGCGAGGTCAAGCTACAGGACTAGCTAAGTCATTCTTAGATTACATAAGCACTTTTGAAGGAAGATCTATAGCTGAACAAAATGGCTATGTAAGTGCTAAAGATATTCCCAATCTCCTTGCTGGCCATGAGTAATCAAGAGGAAGCACTATACTTTATCTGCGTGGCAAATTTTTCCCCTGCTAGCACGTCGTAAGGTGAGTATGTTATAATCCCGCTATGCAAAACGACACTATCGCAGCAATTGCTACACCGCCCGGCGTGGGGGGCATCGGCATCGTTCGCGTTAGCGGACCCGATGCCTTCGCATGCGTGCTCCCACTGTTGCGCCGACCGGGGAAGCGCGAACAGGGAAATAGCCCATCTTTGCCAGCCTCGCACCTTTTGACGTATGCTCATGTGATTGAGCCAGAGACGCAAGAGGTCCTTGATGAGGTGCTGGTAGCTTTTATGCAGGCACCGCGCACCTATACTTGTGAGGATGTGGTAGAGATCCAAGGACATGGCGGTCCACTAATCTTACGGCGCATCCTGCGTGCGGTTCTATCCCAGGGCGTACGCATGGCCAACGCGGGCGAGTTTACGCTGCGTGCCTTCCTCAATGGCCGTCTGGACCTGGCCCAGGCTGAGGCGGTGATGGATCTGATCGGCTCACAAACTGAGGCGGGTCAACGACTGGCGATGCAACAGTTGCGCGGCAAGCTTTCTGAGCAGGTGCAAACAGCGCGCCATGCCGTATTGGGCGTGATTGCGCGCATTGAGGTCAGCATCGATTTTCCCGAAGAGGATGTCCCAACGCCAGCAGCAACTGAATTGCGTCGGTTGATCGACATGGCACAGCGACAAGTGGGTGTTCTTCTAGCAGGGTCTGAGCAGGGCAAGCTCTATCGCCAAGGCCTACACACCGCCATTATTGGCCGTCCCAATGTCGGCAAATCGAGCTTGTTAAATGCCTTGCTAAGGACAGAGCGCGCCATTGTCACGCCGATTGCCGGTACCACGCGTGATACCGTCGAAGAGGTGGCAAACCTGCGTGGTATCCCCTTACACTTGATCGATACCGCCGGTATCACCCCCAGCAGCGACCCCGTAGAACAGATGGGCGTGCAACGCAGCCGCGCAGCCGCAGAGAGCGCGGACATTGTGTTGTTGGTGTTTGATGCCTCGGAACCGTTGAACGCGCAAGACAACGCCGTATCAGCAGAGTTACACGCGATGGGTTTTGGCACTCCCCCGGCAGCAGAGCAGGAAAAATATTCGTATAGTCATATCAGTAATCATGCTAGACCTGTGATTGTGGTGTTGAATAAGGCTGATCGCATTCAGCGTATGGAGGAGGCTAGCGTGCGTGTGCAATGGCCACGGGCTACCTTTATCCATACCTCAACGCTGACCGGGGCGGGTTTGCACGAACTAGAGGAAGCTCTGGCAGAACTCGTACTGGCAGGCAACACGGTCAATAGCGCGAGCGTGCTGGTGACAAGTGTGCGCCACCAGGAAGCCTTAAGGCGTGCGGCAGAGCATTTACAGGCAGCGGTTACTTCCCTTGAACAGCAGTTACCACTCGATTTTGTCTCTATTGATCTACGTGCCGCCTATGATGCGCTCGGCGAGTTGACCGGCGAGACCGCTAGCGACGACCTGCTGGATCGCATCTTCAGCGAATTTTGTATCGGCAAATAATATTACCAGGTGCTATCCCATCTTTTCTATGTACTAGCTATTTATATATATGTAAGGAGAATACTATATGGCTTCGCAAAATACACCCAATGGGCCACGCTGGGGTCGTAGACGCATCGTTATTTTTTCTACTGCCTTTATTGTCTTCGTCCTCCTTTCCGCGACCGTCACTTACGCTTTCTATCAATCTACACGCCCTCACGCACCTACGGCTGCACGTGTTGCCAGCTCTACCCCGACTCCCAGTCCGACGCCGAGCCCAACACCCAGTCCAACCCCTATTCCACCAACGCCGACTCCCACACCCATACCAACACTGCCCATAGTGCATGATAGCGGGCGAATCCTGGGCGTTGAGGGTGATCCCCAAACGTCCTATGCTGGCATTGGTTGGGTACGGCTGGGCTATCCTACCTGCGGTTGGGGTAATCTGACGGGGAAGACGCTCAAAAACACTATCGACACCTATCATCTGCATCATGTGCGTGTACTGCTAACGGTGTGCCAGGGGTCCGATGACAATCGCCTCTATAATACGAAGGCTCTGAATGATGCCGCGCAAGGTGGGCCGGACGCCGTCCAATGTGGCAATGAAGAGATGAAGTATGATGCCTCGGTATCCTTCCTCTATATTCAACCGGCCCATTTCGCGAAGTTCTATGATATGTGTGAGCATGCGATGCACGCGGTTCGCGCCGATATTCCCGTTCTGCTCGGCTCGCTTGATCCACACGTGGGCGGTATCGATTATCAGCCATTACTCAATCAAGCAGAGTATCTGAACCAGATGCAATATGCTATGAACACGCAGGTTCATCCGGGCGGCACCTGGAATTGGCATACAAAGACGCTGGGCCTGATCGATAGCTGGCATAATGGCTATCCCGATGGTAGCGTCAATAGTCTGTATAACCTTTTCCTGTTCTGGGCACAACAATTTGGTGTGGACCTCAATAGTGGAGCCTTGGGAAAACATTTGTGGGTTGTTGAGGGAACGGGCTGCTTCAAAGGCTGTGGCATCGATCCCTATAATAGCTATCAAGTGGCGGTTTCTCATATCTATGCGTTGATTACTGATGTGCAAACCGCCATGAATAGCCATGTACCCTTCTTTTATTTTAGTGGCAAGGACTTTATCTCGTCCGGCTTTTACTGGCCGATTGGGGTGCTTAACCCAGCTGGACATCCCAAACCTATTCGCCAGGATCTGCCAATGGGGGCACGTGTATTGACGCTTTCCTGTGCCGGTAAAGGCGTATCTGTCTCCAATCAAGAAAATCTGTTAGCAAAAATGTATAGTGGTTGTAGCCTCCCCGGTGATTATACCGCCGTTCTAGCGTCCTAATGCTATAAATATTAATGACATCCCTACTGAGGAATTATGAGGTACATTTTATGAATATCTTACAACTTTTGAAGAAACCCTCTTCAATCATATTTCTGGTCGTATTGGTCGTATCTGTCGTTATGGCTGCCCTCGCCTATCATACAGTAACAATACCACAGGCAACCGTCACGGTGAAACCAACTCCAACTGTCAAGCTACAGCCGACGCCGGGGGTAACGCCAACCTTGCTTCCTGTGCAAAGCCCGACAAAAGTACTGGGTGTGGCAAGCGACCCGAATACAGATTTTCCTGGTATTGGGTGGGTGCGACTCGGTTATCCCAGTTGTGGCTGGGGTGATCTCTATGGTGATGTACTAAAAAGTACTATAGAGGACTATCATAGTCGTGGCATCCGTGTCCTTCTGACCATTTGCCAGGGCAAGAATGATGCTAGCTTGTACAATACAGAGCCACTCAATGATGCGGCGCAAGGCATGGCCGACGCGGTGCAATGCGGCAATGAGCAGATGAAGAATGACCCCTCAGTAGCTTTCCTCCACATCCCGCCAGCGAATTTTGCCCGATTTTTTGACATCTGCCAGTACTCCGTCCATTCAATTCGCCCAGATATCCCCGTGTTACTTGGCTCGCTTGACCCGCACGTTGGCGGTATTGACCATCAGCCCTTGCTCGATCAAGTGCAGTACCTCAATCAGATGCAGACCGCTATGAACACCACAGTTCATCCGGGTGGCCATTGGAGCTGGCGCACGCAGACGCTGGGACTCATTGATAGCTGGCACAATGGTTATCCTGATAGTAGCGTCAATAGCCTGTATAATTTGTTTCTCTTCTGGGCGCAGCAATTTAATGTGCCACCCGATAGCAAACAATTAGGCAAGCATTTATGGGTTGTGGAAGGGACCGGCTGCTTCAAAGGCTGCGGTATCGACTCTAACAACGCCGCCCAGGTTGCCATCTCACACACCTTAACGCTCGTGACGGATGTGCAGACGGCTATCAAGTATGGCGTGCCCTTCTTCTACTTTAGTGGCCGCGACTTCGACTCCGTTGGTTACTATTGGCCCATTGGTATTCTGGATATCAACGGCAACCCCAAACCAATTCGCCAAGACCTTGCTATGGGCGCGCGCAAGCTGCAACTCTCCTGCGCTGGTGGTCATGTGACCGTCAGCGATCAAGAGCAGCTGCTCTCAAAGATGTACAGCGGCTGCACCCTACCCACCAACTACGTAAGCGTCCTCTCAAGCTAACTTTTATTAACGCTTGGCACACAAAAAGCAGGAGCGACCCGGGTCGCAGGTGCGTGTGTGTGCGTAGACCCATACCAATATAAAAATGAGTTTTTATAATTTTACAAAAAAGTCGCCAAAACCTATTGACAATATGCAGGACCTGTGGCATAATACCGATGTTGTCGTGAGAGACGGGTACATGCCCCAGATGGTCAACCACCTAACGGTTTATCTCCTGAAGCTTAAAGAACCTGGAAGCTCTATTGTCCGAAACGAGAATTGAGCCGATGGTTTTTATCTGTGTCTCTTGAAGGCAGCGAAGAAGTAAGCAAGCCTTACTTTATGAGACTTTAACAATTGAAGAGTGGAAAGCAGAACAGCAACTGTCGCGGGTGACTCCGACGTTAGAGGGGGCGCCGCGCGATTATTCAAAAGCAAACAATGTGCTTGTACAGTTTCTGTCATACCTGATCTCGTTGCTTCATCGGTTCTCCTCTTTCGGGAGGCGTACCGCGTGAGGGAACGCGATCAATTGAGTTTCTGCGAACAGCCAAG
>JBBPYR010000048.1:0-34477 GCA_038199755.1 Ktedonobacterales bacterium
ACCTGCTCTACGACGGGCGAGATAGCCTCGTTAAGTGTGTGTGGCTCAAGAATAGAGGCGGCTTTTTGCTGCTGCAAGAGTAATTCACGTTCAGTGGCCTCATAGGGACGACGGCCACACAACAACTCATAGGCAATCACTGCTAGCGCATATTGATCGCTGGCAAGTGTTGCTTGTCCGCTCAATTGTTCGGGTGCCATGTAGGGGATCGCGAAGGCTTCGTCATCAAGCATAAAGCCCAGATCGGGCAGCGAGAGTGCGAACGCAGTCAAATACGGTTCATTGCGTTCGTTGAAGAGCAGCGTGCCGGGATGCAAGTTGCCGTGTGGCGTGTTATTCATGTGGGCATATTGTAGGGCCGTGGCTATCTGTGAGACAACCGAGCGTGCATCTCCTGGCGTCACCTTCCCTGGCAGCATTTGTTCATGGAGCCGCTTCCCCACGATATGTTCCATCACGAGATAGGGATAGTCGCCATCAAAACCAAAGTCATGCACTGCCAGAATGCCGCGAACTTTCAGCTTCTTGAGTTGCTTTGCGCGCAGCAAAAACGCCTCTTTCCCTTCTTGGGTGGAGATCGGAACACGTAATCGCTGAATGGCGACATCTTTTTTCTTGAGTTTGCTCAAATAAAAACTGCTTGTTGAACTTGCGCTGAGCAGTTTCAGGAGCGCGTATGGCCCAACCTGCTCAAGCTCTCCCTCTTCCATGACCGTGCTGCCTCGTTTCCCCCAAAAATAAGAACATGTGTTTTTCTCTTCATGTGCAGTATAGCACAGGGGGATGGGTGGGACAATGGGCGGTAATTGTGCCTGCCTATTGACGGAGTGGTCGTTTTCGGGTATATTAGTGTAAGGAGTACACTAATAAGGTGAAGCAATGTGATAGTAGTAGAATTGGATGTGTGAGTGTATCTACATCTAAAGTATACGGTGTAATCCCTATTTTGTCGAGAGGCAATGTTGTATTTTTATGTATGAGAAGGCAAAGATGAAAGCGGAGACCAACGAGGCAACTGAAGCACAGCAGCATCAGTATGATGCTAGCAAATATGAACGCCCTTCCGTCACTGTGGATGTGGTGATGATGAGTTTACGCCAAAAGGACTTGCAGGTGTTGCTGGTCAAACGCCGTTCATGGCCATATGAGGGCATGTGGGCTATTCCTGGCGGCTTCGTCAATATGGATGAGTCGCTGGAGGCGGCGGCAAAACGTGAGTTGCAGGAAGAAACCAGCGTGCAGGATGTCTATTTAGAGCAACTTTACACGTTTGGAGACCCGGGGCGTGACCCTCGCACACGCGTAATCACGGTGGTCTATTTCGCGCTCCTCGACTCGGAACGACTGCAAGTGCAAGCGGCGAGCGATGCGGCTGATGTGGGCTGGTTCTCTGTCTACGAGTTACCTCAACTTGCCTTCGACCACGAACAAATCCTGCTGTATGCGCTCAATCGTCTCCGTGGCAAGCTTGATTATACTACCATCGCTTTTAGCCTTCTGCCGGAGCAGTTTACGCTTCGTGAACTGCAACGTGTCTATGAGATTATCATGCATCGCAAGCTGGATAAACGCAACTTCCGCAAGAAAATTCTCTCGACTGGCATTCTTGAGGATACTGGTGAGAAAAAGATGGAAGGCACCCATCGTCCCGCACGGCTCTATCGCTTCAATCCAGAAGCGGAGGCGAAATTATAACTGCTGGAGCAGCAAAGCGCGGCCAGACGGCATCTAGTCTGGCTTTGCTTTAGCTGTCAATGCCCATTGGCAGGGTAAACATGAATGTAGCACCTTCCCCTTTGATGCCGCTACTTTCAACCGTGAGCATACCGTGCATCGCTTCGGCCAGATGACGGCAAATGGCGAGTCCAAGACCACTACCTCGAACATTGCCAACGGTGTCACGTTCTAATCGCACAAAACGCTCAAATATGATCTCTTGCTTATCTGGTGGTATGCCTGGCCCCTTATCGCTGACCTTAATGCAGACTATGTGCTGCTCTGGCAGAATACTGGCTGTAATTCCAATGGGTGTACGATGGGGAGTATAGCGGAAGGCGTTGGTGATGAGATTACGCAATATCTGTTTCAGGCGTATTTCGTCAACCCACACGACAATGTCTTCGGGTATCTCTATCTCGACATGGCGAGGTTGTTTCAGAACGAGCGGCTCGCAGAGGTCTAGCACAGCAATGCAGACCTCTTTGAGGGTAACATTGTGGCATTCTAACTTGACGGTATCCTGTTCTATCGTGCTGACATCCATAATATTCTCTTGCAACAATGTCAGCTCATCACAGGCGAGGCGGGCTTTATTGAGAAAGCCACGGCGCATCTCCGCGTTGGACTTTTCATCGGGTATTTCCGCGAGCAACTCCAAATAGCCTTGTACAACGGTTAACGGCGTACGCAGCTCATGGCTGGCGGTCGCAATAAAGGCATCTTTCATTTTATCAAGCTGGCTCAGTTTTTCATAGGCCACACGCAAATCCTCATAGAGGCGTGCGTTTTCACGCGCCATAGCTGTCTGTTCATTTAAGTTACTCAACAGGCGTGGGTACGCGGCTCCCAATAGCCCCATGAAGAGGCAGAGCAGGGTTGTGCCGATGACAATGACGCCCCAGTATGGGTCAGGAATGAGCGTGCTATCCCACGAGGAACTCACTGTTGCCCAGATGCCTAACCCACTGCCGATAATACCGACCGTGCAACAGGCGTAGAGGAACCAGGGAGCCGCTATAAGCTGATCACGTCGCTTCTTCAATAAAGGACGGAAGCGATACAGGAGAATGGGTAGGTCAAGAAAAAGAATAATCATGGAGAGGCATCAGATGACCGTGGTGGCTGCATCCACTACATTATAAATACTCTCAGAGTAGTTCAAACCCTCTTTAGGATAGAGTAACGGCAACACAAAGTAGAGCAGGATGACGATAGCGAGAACCAGAATGATTTGCGTATTTGCAGCGCGACTTGTGCAGCCAGTGCGGTTCACTTTTGCAAGTGATGTGGGGAGACGATGATCGAGAGCCGCCACAAAAAGCAGGCGCGCAAAGGCGATGTTATAGATCACGGTGGTGATGAAGAAAAAGCCAATAAAGAGGCATCCTAGCACAATAGAAGCGGGAATGCCAAAGACAATGCCGACTGCGGCAAGGGTCGAATAAGCCGGGTTCATGTTCGTCGTCGATACAACAGCCATTACGCCAAATGTATCAATGAGGTAGGCAACAAGAATGATAATGGGACCCCAGCGGAGAAATAGTGATGCTGCGTTGCTCTTCTTGGTCTCCGCCGCCATATTTAATGGCACTTCTACACCGAGCAAGGCGAGTACAATCACCCCATACAGGCTGATATGCTGTGCTCCACTGCCCATTTGACTGAGTGCGAACGAGGTTTGTGGCGTGTGGCCGCTGAGCAGCCAGACAACACCAGCCACGCCGACAGAGAGCGTGGCGACACCATAGCCAACCATGATCCAACGTGCGGTCTTCATCACGCGCTGTAAAGAGAGCGTGGAAAACCACCCCGCTAGACAGAGAAAGAGCACCACAAAAATACCCTGCTGCCAAGGCGCACTTAACCAATTTGCCTGCCCAGCAGAGGCTTGAAAGCCGATACTTTGTACCAGAGAAAGGGCAAATTCACCTGTCGTGAGCAAGACCAGCACGCCGGGGAACCAAGCACAAAAGCCAGCGAAAAAGCCCCACAACGAGCCAAAGGCGCGGTGTGTCCACAGATAAATGGAGCCTTCCGCGGGGAGCAAACGATAAAGCTGCGCGGCGACGACGGCACCCGGAAGGAGGAAGGTGGCCGCACCGATCAGCCAGAAAATATAGGCAGCACCGCCCGCTTGTTGTGTCACCTGTACGACAGTACTATCGGGGATAAAGAGCACAATCGCGATGAAGATGACCAACATGTCAAGCGGGGATAATACACGCGGCAAGAAATCCGTTGTGCGTTGCTCAGAACGCAACGGTTCTCCGATTGCCTCTTGTAATATGGTAGGTGCGAAGTGTTTTTCCACAGTGTTCATTGCATTTTGGCCCTACATTACTGCATAGTGAGGGTTACATGAGCGTAACGTAACTGTACTATACCAGCTTTTCGGCAACACGCAACTATACAGCTAGAGAGTAGGCCGTATGGCTCTAGTGGCTACATGATACAAATCGTAGCCATGCCGTGGCCATGCGTATTTCAGCGCAAGCGAGCGGTACAATAGGATATCTGCGATGGTGTCCAACCAATATAGTCGATGCGTGTGCCTACAGGTGTTTCTAGCAAAGGACCTTCACTTGGCAACGGCAAATCGGTATGGGGGTCCCATAGTGCTGGTAGCGATTGAACTGTGTCAATCCGTTCAGCGGAGATATGAGCTGGATATAAGCGGCGTGTCCACATATCAAAAATGTGGCGTGGCACGCGCAACACCTCGCGCCGCCAAATGATATGGGCATCGGCGAGCGAAATATCTTCGTTCTGGTCCAGCGAGCGCAAGAGCAACGCGAGTTGGTGGGCTGCCTGTGGACTAAGCGTGACACGCTCGATATAACGACCTTGTGGATTGAGTGTCGCGATTGCTTGTGAGCTATGGTGCAGCAAGCGGCGTAGCCACTGTGGTGGATTGAGCAACAATGTCCCCCATTCCTGGGCAACGATGGTTTCGCCGCGTTGCTCATGATGACTGTACCAGACCTGAAAGATCACGGGTTGAGCTTTGAAATCACAATGACACTCTTCCCACGAGGGATACCCGCGACGGCGAATCTCGTGCTGCACATAGCGGCTAAGCGAAGTGACTATGCCAGCAGTCGTACCGAGCGCAAGGGTAGAAAGCACGAGCGAGTTACGAAATGTCTTGTTGTTTTTCATCAAACGGAACCTCTAGTAAACTGAGTAGTTCGTACAGCGAATGTAGCAGTAGACAATCGACACTCTTCTGCTCTACATGGTTTCCGCGGTCAAGCAAAATGGGCGTAATGCCGACGGACCGCGCACCTAGCACATCAAAAATATAGGAATCTCCTATATGTACTGTGTAATCGGCCACAGCGTTTGTTCGCTGTAGTGCGAGTTCATAGAGCATAGGAGATGGTTTCGCATGTCGTGCTTGGGCGGAAACCAGCAAGCAATCGAAATATTGTGTCAAATGCAGACTGCGTAGGAGCGGCCCAAGCGAGATACCCCAGTCTGAAATAACGCCCAGCGTGTAACCATGAGCGCGTAATGCCTCAAGCGTTGGGCGTACATCGCCATAGGTTTTCCAATTCGTGTGTTTCTTGTATTCCTGCGCGACCGCCTCGGCGAGTTGAGATAGACGTACCTCATCATGTTCTTCTACAAAGGGGCGTAACAGGGTTGTGTAATAGCCTGTCCAAAGGTCCGCAATGGCTTGCTCATCAGCCCAGGTATGCCTGTTCTCACCTCTGTGGCGAAAAAAATATTCCTCTGCATCATAAAGACGTTGTTCGACCTCTTCCAGATGCAGGTGAAGACCAAGGTCTTTACAGACCTGCTGACAGATTTCTGGCGTCGAACGCGCTGGCGTAAGTAAGGTGAAGCCTGCGTCAAAGAAGATAGTACGAATTGCTTGTGGTTGCTCTAGTTGCTCTAAAGGCATGCAAGAGAGTCCTTTTCGCTTTTACGCGGTGCAAGTGACCTTGTACAATGTGGCAATCTGCATAAAGCGCAAAGTCACTTGCATCGCGGATGAAGTTTCTTATTTAGCGATCGCTTCTTCAAACAAATTCTGTAATTTATCGGCCTGATCGACCGTAATCAAATTATCAATAAACTCGTCCAATTCACCGTTCAGAACGCCGGGCAGGTTGTGCCGCGTGAAACCAATGCGATGATCGGTAACACGGTCCTGCGGGTAGTTGTAGGTGCGAATCTTCTCGCTGCGATCTCCTGTCTGCACTTGTGAGCGGCGATTCTTGCGCAACTCTTCCTGGCGTCGTGCCTCTTCCAGGTCCCACAGACGAGCCTTGAGTACCGTCATGGCCTTAAGCTTGTTTTTTAATTGCGATTTTTCGTCCTGACAGGTGACAACGAGACCGCTAGGCAGATGGGTGAGACGTACTGCCGAGTCGGTAGTATTCACGCTTTGCCCCCCATGACCAGTAGAACGATAGACATCGACGCGCAGATCACTGTCTTTGATGTCGATTTGAATCTCGTCATCCGCCTCTGGCAATACAATCACCTTGGCGGTCGAGGTATGAATACGTCCGTTCGCCTCGGTCACGGGCACGCGTTGTACACGATGGGTGCCGCCTTCATACTTCATGCGGCTGTAGGCACCTCTGCCTTTGACAACAAAGGTAACATCTTTGAGACCACCCTGTCCGGTCTCGTTGCTGTCTAGCACCTCGATCTTCCAACGGTGCGTATCGGCGTAGCGTGTGTACATACGAAACAGTTCGCCCGCAAAGATGGCTGCCTCGTCACCACCCGCACCACCTTGAATGGTGACGATGGCGTTTTTATCATCCATGATGTCTTTAGGCAATAAGGAGACTTTTACCCCTTCGAGTAGTTGCTCCTTGTGCGCTTTGAGGCTCTCCATCTCTTCATACGCCATATCCCGTATCTCAAGGTCGTCACTATCGTACATCTCTTGCGCTTCGGCAATTTGCTTGTCCGTCTCGACCAATTCATGATATTGCTGGACTACCTCTTCGAGTTCGGAATGCTCTCGTCCATAGCGTTGTAAAAGTTGAAGATCGTCTGTTATATCTGGCTGTGACATGATCGTGTTCAGCTCTTCGTATCGTTGTGCCAGGCTTGCAAGTTTCTGCATTAAATCCATATCGGTTGTTCCTCTTGTCCTCTCGCTCATCCATCTGATGCATTTCTAGGGGGTGTCTATCCTTCTGTAAAAAATAATTACTATCATAGAATACAACAAGGATGACGGATGGAATATTGCAAGGCGTTTCGTCTATCGTGTAGAGACGCGAATCATCACGTCTTTGCTGTTGGGGCAAAGGGTCTTGTCACTACCCGGCAGCGAGCAGGTAGCGTTCGATGGTGCTGCGACATACAAATTGTGTCATATGGGGATGGGTGCAAATCGTAAAGGTTGCATGCTTCATAAGGACAGTATACCATGTTGTACCCGTATTAGCCATGTCAGTGCCATCGTTATCCATGCCATTGTTTGGCGTATTGCTGTGTTAAGGTGAGATATTGCGTCCCATAGGTGACGCTTGGTTCGATCATTGCCCCTTCAAACCATTCGTTTGTTGGTTGCGCACTTGTGCTCTGACAGGCTGTTAAATAGAAAAGCAATAGACCTACGAGTAGTAGTAACATCGGTCGCTTACCCGTTTGATATACCCCCATAAAGTACCTCTTCTGTATACAATTTTTTTCCGATGATACTATACATGAATTGATGCATGCATAGGTACGAAGATAGGACATTTCGGTAATTCTACACGTATGTTATATCACTTACCATCATGGTACGTTATGTATTATGATAAATCTTTCATAAAAGAGCACCATAGTAGACGCATGGCATAAGAAATTTGGGTAACTGCAAGAAGTTCTTTTTTCAGAGTTTCTCTGTTGTAGGAGCGTATGAAACACGGTGAAACATCTTGAATTATTGACGCTTGTGTAAAACATGTTACCATCGATATATATCAAAGAATCAATGAAATAGAGATAACAGGTTACGTATTTACATCGTAGTATCGTAGTATCGTAGTATCGTAGTAAGGAACGTTCTGCATGTCAGCGATAAAGAAAATTGTAGTGTTAAGCATTGTAGTACTCGTTCTCATAGCTGGACTTGGTGTATGGGTGATGCCGCAATTGCTGCATCCCGCTCAAAAGGCAAACGCTGCGGCAGCTTTGCCCTATAATGCCACGGTCAATGGTCCCTATAGTGTGCAAGGCAATAAGATTATTGGGACTGATGGCCAGCAGTATATTTTTCACGGTATTGGACGCGATGGCCTGGAATACAATTGTTCGGGCGAGGGGCCATTAGATCAGCAGCACCTGGCCTATATGGGGTCGGGCAACAACAGTGCTGGTGCTACCTATTGGGGCGCGAACACGGTACGTTTACCATTGTCAGAGGGTTTTTGGCTAAAAGGTGCGCCTGGCTTTGCCTGCTCTTCTGCGCAATATCAACTCACCCTCAAACAAACGGTTGACACCCTCACCGCTTTGAAATTAAACGTGGTGATAGATTTACAATGGACAGACGCAGGTGGGGTATCTGGGCAGGGTGGTGGTCCGTGGGCGATGCCAGATCAGGATAGCATCACCTTCTGGCAGCAAGTAGCTCCTATTTATAAAGGCTACTCCAACGTTATTTTTGAACTCTATAATGAGCCCCATCCCAATGGTTGGGCTTGTTGGTCCGCTGGCTGCACTGTGACCAACGACTCTGGCCCCTCGAATGATTGCCAGTGTAATAAGACCGCGACCTACACAGCTGTTGGCATGCAGGCTCTGGTAACGGCTGTACGGAATGCTGGTGCAAGTAATCTCGTGTTCGTGGGTGGCATGAACTGGGGATATGATCTCAGCCAGCTTACGACATATCATTTAACTGGCTCAAACATTGTCTACGATACGCACCCTTATCCCTACACTGACAAACAGGCGAGCACATGGAACAACTCCTTTGGCAATATCAGCGCGACCTATGCCGTCATCTCCGCTGAAAGCGGCGAGTATGATTGTGGGAGCAGCTACGAAAGCCAATTATTACCCTATTTTGATGCTCACCAAATAGGTTGGATGAGTTGGGCATGGGTGAACAAGGGACAACCCTGTAACTACCCACAGCTAATAACCGATTATCAAGGGACGCCCTCGGCCACTACTGGCCAATATATTTATCAATATCTCCATAGTTATGCACCCTCAACCGATGCGGTGAGTAAGACTTGGTACTTTGCCGAAGGACGGGTAGGTGCAGGATATCAGGAATTTCTTACCCTCAACAATCCAGACCCTCTCAATGCTTGTGCGGTTAATCTGAACTATCTGCTAGAGGGTGGTAGTCCCAAGTCCAAGACGATTACCGTGCCACCAGCCACGCGTGTCACTGATTCGGTGAATGGTGATCTCTATATTCAATATACTCGATCAACTGGTGTCTCGGTCTCGACGATTGCTACTGTCAATACGGCTATAACGCCAAACTGTAATGGTGTGATGGTTGAACGCCCCATGTATTTTACCTATCACAGCGTGAACAGTGGCAGCGATGTCGTCGGTGCCACCCATCTAGGAACCACCTTCTACTTTGGAGATATTCCTAGTGGTTCAGGCTATACCTCGTATCTGACTATTTTGAATCCTCCGGGGGGGCAGGCAGCCACGGTGACGGCCACCTATTATGTTGGTGGTAAAGCTGTGGGCACGAGTCAAAGTGTCACTGTTGCCCCGGGCACGCGTGGCACGATTGCCCCAGGTGCTGCCGGTTTAACAGCGTTGCATGTGGCGGCTATCGTCACCTCGACGCAGCCTGTCATGGTGGAGCGACCTGACTACTTCCAAAATGTCAGTGCGGGCAATGCAGGTACCATTTCTGGTGCTACTTCGGTTGTTGGAGTGCAAAACCTGTCTAATGACTGGCTCTTCGCCGAAGGCTATACAGGTGGTCACTTCCAAGAATATCTGGTGATCTCGAATCTGGATCAGACTGCCAACGCTACAGCGAATGTGACTATCAAGATTGAATACGATAATGGTAACGTGCAAACCTATCCTGTCAACGTCAACGCCCGCGATCAGCTCATCTGGGATGTCAACTTGAACGCGCCTGTAGGCAACATTTCCGCTGAAGTTTCATCGATAAATGCAAAGATAGTGGTTGAGCGCGAAATGTTCTTCCAGTATGATCACACCATCAAATCTGGTAATGGATTTAGGGTTGTTACTCACGGCGGCACCGATGTCATCGGTCAACCGGGGCCAGCGGCTGCGACCAGCTACGCCTTCGCCGAGGGCTTTAGCCGAAATGGGTATAACCAGTGGCTCACGCTGCAAAACCCGACTGGTGGCGATGAGACGATGAATGTGGTGATCGTCAACGGCTATGGCCGCATTTATCGACCCACGGGCGTGGTGGTGCATGCTCATAGTCGCTATACATTGGATGTCACATCTCTGGTGTTGCAATATATGGTGCGTGCCGGTGACGATCATCGCGGCTACGAGGTCTCTATGACCATCGCTAGCAGTGCTGCCTTTGTCTCCGAACGCCCAATGTATTGGAATAGTGGCTCAGCTGGCACCCTCGGTGGCTCCGACGTCATCGGCTATGTGCCAGGGGCGTAAAGCTTATAACAGCAAGTATAAAGCAGGGACCCGATAGCACGTTATCGGGTCCCTGCTTTATACTTGCTCGCGGTTAGGCGGGAGTGTTAGAGCAGGTTATATCATCATTAAGTGCAGAAGCGGAATCTGCTTCATCCTATTATGCTAACGCTATTAAAGTCTCAATTCTGGGGATGTAAACTATGCACATATGCATGACTATGATAATAGCATGATAGACTACTTTTCTACCCCGCCCACGAAATACCTTGACAGACATTTTACGAGCATGGTATAACTTCAATATCAACAACTGAATAAGATAAAGGCGTTGTAGGGAAGAGTAACAGTATCTGTGCCATTTAGAGAGCAGGCGGCTGGTGAAAAGCCTGTATGATCACAACTGTGAACAAGAACCCGTAGCCGCGAGAAGAAATTGTTTTAGCTAAAACGAAATTAGAACTCGCCGGAAGCCTCCGTAACAGGGTGGGGATACAAATGTATCTGCTAAGGCTGGCATTGAAAAATACCAGCGAATGAAGGTGGTATCACGAGAGCCAATATCTGCTCTTCGTCCTTTGAGAGGATGAGGGGCTTTTTTGTTAGCTAAAAACACGTGATAGTACTTAGGATATGCTTGTATCCATAGAGGTCGCTGTCCGCAAGGCAGTGGCGAATGAAGGTGGTAACACGCGAGTAGCTCAAAATTGTGCGCTCATCGTCCTTCCCAACGGGGAAGCATGATGGGCGTTTTTTATTTGGCTGATAGAACGCTATTCATCACTACACACATAACAGAGGAGCGAACGAGATGGCAAATACGACGAACACCAATGTAGCACAGTGTCCAGAGTGTGAGGCTGAGATTTCAGTGCAGGGCTTGATGGTTGGCGAAATTATCTTCTGCCCCGATTGTGCCGCCGAACTAGAGGTCTTGAATGTAGAAACACCAGCCGTTGCCCTGGCCCCACAGGTTGAGGAAGACTGGGGAGAGTAAAGAGAGTAAGAAGAGCGTTAGCTGAGAGGAGAACCGCAATGCGCTTGGCAATTCTGGCATCACGGATACGAGTCGAGGAAAAACTTTTGGTAGAGGCACTACGTCGCCGTGCTATCGAGTTTGACCTGATCGATGACGGTACACTACTGCTTGACCTGGCTCATCCGGCGGCTAGTTGGCAGACGTATGACGCGGTCCTGTGTCGCAGCGTCAGTCAATCACGCGGGCTGGCTGTCCTCTCGGTGTTAGAACATTGGGGCATTCCCGTTTACAATGCAGCGGCGGTCACAACACTCTGCAACGACAAACTGCTAACCACGCTGGCATTGTTACGAGCCGATGTGCCAACACCACGCACCTTGCTCGCCTTTAATGCTGAAACCGCCGTACAGGGCATTGAACAGCTCGGCTATCCCGCTGTACTCAAGCCGGTCACAGGCTCATGGGGTCGCCTGCTCGCGCGGGTGAATGATCGTGACGCCGCCGAAGCAGTGCTAGAGCATCAGGAGACGCTTGGCTCCTATCAGCATCACACCCACTATATTCAAGAGCATATTGCGAAACCAGATCGTGACATTCGCGCCTTCGTGCTGGGCAAACGCACCATTTGCGCCATCTATCGCACCAGTACACACTGGGTAACAAACACCGCACGCGGAGCCGTGACCACGAACTGCCCCGTCACAGCAGAACTAAACGACGTGTGCGTACGTGCAGCGCAAGCGGTCGGTGGCGGTATCTTGGCCATCGACCTGTTTGAGGATGCTGAGCGTGGTCTGCTGGTCAACGAGATCAACGCTACGATGGAGTTTCGCAATAGTATTGCTCCCACGGGCGTCGATATTCCCAACGAGATGCTTGATTATGTGTTGGCACACACGCGAGAAGGAGTAGCTTTATGAGTCGCTTACGTGTCGCGATTGTGGGTGGCGCTGGCTATACAGGCGGTGAACTCGCTCGCTTGCTGCTCTTTCACCCACAAGTGGAGATCGCGCAGATTGCATCGAGCAGCCACGCGGGTCATTATCTGCATAGCGTGCATCCAAATTTGCGTCGGCTCAGTACACTGCGTTTCTGTCATCCCGACGACTTGACATCATGCGACTTGGTGCTGCTCTGCTTGCCACATGGCGTTTCGGCGGGTGCGATGGCACGCTATCAGCAACTGGCACCACGTGTCATTGATCTCTCGGCGGATTTCCGCTTGCGCTCTGCCGATCTCTATCAGCAGTGGTATAGCGAGCAGCATGCTGCTCCACAACTGCTGCAACAAGCAGTCTATGGTTTGCCAGAATTGCATCGCGCTGAACTGGCGGAAGCGTCGCTGGTCAGTGGCACTGGTTGTATGGCAACGGCGGCAATCCTGGGGCTGGCCCCTTTGTACCGCGCTCAAGTGGTAGATCGGAATGTGCCGTTGATCGTTGATGCAAAGGTTGGCTCTTCAGCGGCAGGCGCAACGCCGAACGCTGGTAGCCATCATCCTGAACGTAGCGGTGCTGTACGCTCATTTCAACCGACTGGGCATCGTCATACGGCTGAACTCATTCAGGAATTGGGCTTGGCAACGGGAGAGGAAAGCGACCGCGCAGGCTTGCAGCAACGTATTGCCTTCTCTGCCACTTCCGTAGAATTGGTGCGCGGCATCCTCATCACGGCTCAGGTGTTTTTGCGCGAACCGCTTGAGGAGCGTAACCTGTGGCGCGTCTATCGCGAAGCCTATCAGCGCGAACCCTTTATTCGTCTGGTCAAGGAACGTAGCGGTGTGTATCGCTATCCTGAACCCAAAATTTTAGCGGGCAGCAACTATTGCGATATTGGCTTTGAATTGGATGCCCCCCAACAGCGTGTAGTGGTCATCACTGCCCTGGATAACCTGATGAAGGGTGCGGCGGGCAACGCGGTGCAGGCGATGAATGCAATGTATGGCTGGGATGAAACCCTGGGCTTAACATTCCCCGGACTGCACCCGGCATAGGAGAGGATAGTATGACACTAGTTGTGAAGATCGGCGGTGGCGCGGGCGTTGCCACCACAGAAATAATAACAGAGATTGCGCAGTATGTCGCCACGGGAAAGCGTGTGGTGCTGGTGCATGGTGGTTCCGACCTCACGAATACGCTGGCGCAGCAACTGGGTCATCCACCACGCATGATTACCTCGCCGAGCGGCATGGTGAGCCGCTACACCGATAGCGAGACATTGCGTATCTATGCCATGGCGGTGGCCGGAGAGATCAATACCGACCTGGTAGCACAGCTTCAACTGCGTGGCGTGAACGCTCTAGGGCTGGCGGGTGTTGATGGCCGTGTCTTACAGGCCAGACGCAAAGCCGTGGTGCGCTCGGTCACACCCGAAGGGCGTACACAGATTTTGCGCGACGATCACACCGGACAGATCGAACAGGTCAATTGTTCCTTACTGCACCTGTTGCTCGACGCTGGTTATACCCCGGTGCTAGCACCGCTCGCATTGAGTTGCGAGGGCGAACGGCTCAATGTTGATGGCGACCGTGCCGCCGCCGCAATTGCCAGCGCGCTTCATGCCAACACATTAGCGATCATGACCAATGTACGCGGCCTGTTGAGCGATCCGACAGACCCAAGTTCGTTGATCTCCGCCATTCCCGCCGAACGCTTAGATGATTACATGCACTATGCCCAAGGTCGCATGCGCAAGAAACTGCTAGGAGCGCAAGAGGCCATCCACGGTGGCGTGCAGCGCGTTTGCATCGGCAGCGCATCGCTCAACGCGGTCCTCAATGGTGCGGGTACGACGATTGAGACACAACCTGTGCTGGCGGGAAGGAGTTATCGATGACCGCTACATCAACCATCATGGAGCAAGAAAACGCCTACACCAGTGGTGTGTATGGCAAGCGTGCCGTAGCCATTGTGCGTGGGAGTGGTGCCTCCCTGTGGGATGCTGAGGGACGTGAATATATCGATTGCATCGGTGGCTACGGTGTGACCAGTCTTGGACATGCCCGCCCTGAAATCGCTGCCACACTTGCTGCCCAGGCCCAAATACTCGTCAGCTGCCCTGAACTGATGTATAACGATGTGCGTGCGCGTTATCAGGAGCGACTCGCACAGGTCACGCCTGCGGGTCTCGACTCCATCTTTTTGTGCAACAGTGGCACCGAGGCCGTAGAAGGCGCGCTCAAATTTGCGCGTCTCGCCACTGGGCGGACTGGCATTGTAGCAATGTTGCGCAGCTTTCATGGTCGCACGATGGGGGCACTCTCGGCAACCTGGGAGCCGCACTATCGCGAACCATTCGCGCCACTGGTGCCCGGCATTACCCATATTCGCTACAACAATCTTGAGGCGGCAGCTGCGGCAATCACTGAGCAGACCGCTGCCGTGATTATCGAACTGGTGCAGGGTGAGGGCGGCGTACATGTTGCCAGTGAAGACTTCGTGCAAGGCTTGGCGGCATTGTGTCGTGAACGTGGTGCCTTGTTGATCGTTGACGAGGTGCAGACCGGCTTTGGTCGCACCGGACAACTCTTCGCCTGCCAACATTACAATCTGCAACCGGACATCCTCTGTCTGGCGAAAGCGATGGCAGGTGGCATGCCAATGGGAGCTGTCTGTCTGGGGCCGCGTGTGAAAGAGAGCGGGCGCATCACCAAGGGTGTACATGGTAGCACCTTCGGTGGTAATCCCCTGGCCTGTGCTGCCGCGTTGACCGCGCTCGATATTTACGAGCGCGAAGCCCTGCCTGAACGGGCAGCTCGGATCGGTACCTATCTGCTGGAACGCTTGCGTGCGCTACAATCGCCACTCATTCGCGAGGTGCGTGGCCGTGGCTTGCTGATTGGCATAGAGCTAACGCGGCGCGTGCAGCCCTATCTGGAAGCCCTGCTTGATCGCGGTATTCTCGCGCTGCAGGCTGGTCCAAATGTACTTCGCCTGTTGCCACCCCTGGTCATCAGTGAGGAGCAGATCGAGCGCGTGTTAGAGGCCCTCGAAATTATCCTGAATGCATCCGTAGGGGCGGGGGCGGTGAATGATGTGGGAAGGGGACCCTTGTTGGGTGAAATAGAACATGGTGGAACTGCGTTTTCCCCGTCTGGTGTGCAACTAGAAAGAACAGAGCTAGACCTGTTACAGGGTATGCTGACCATTCCTAGTTATTCTGGTCAGGAGGGGGCATTAGCGCATTATCTGGTAGGGCAGGCACGACAGATGGGCTTGCATGCCTATGTTGACGAGGCGGGAAACTGCATTGCCAGCACGCATGAGCAGAACAACAGCGAGCAACCAATTGTTTTGCTTGGTCATATGGACACCGTGCGTGGCGACATTCCCGTGCGCTTAGAGGATGGTGTGCTGTATGGACGCGGCGCGGTCGATGCGAAGGGGCCGTTAGCGGCGTTCCTTTGTGCCACGGCACGCTTAGCTCGCGCTGGCAATGTGCAGCGTCCTGTAATTGTCGTTGGCGCGGTCGAGGAAGAGGCAGCTACCTCGCGTGGGGCGCGAGCTGTGGTGGATCGCTATCGTCCGAGTGCCTGCATTATTGGCGAACCGAGTGGTAGTCAGGCTGTCACCATCGGCTACAAGGGTCGCTTGCTGGTCGAGTACCGTATCGCACGGCCCATGAGCCATAGCGCGGGTGAGCAGCAACACAGCAACGAGCTTGCCGCCGCCTTCTGGGAGCGTGTACGTAGCCATGCCGAGGCCTGGAACACACGCCATGTCGCACAAACAGCCTTTTCCTCGCTGATACCCTCCCTGCGCAGCTTCAATAGCACACAGGTCGGGCTGGATGAGCAGGCGATTGTGCTGGTTGGCTATCGCCTTCCTCCCACCTTCGATATCGATGCCTTGCGTGCGGAGTTAGCGCAATGGGCGCGTGAAGATGGCGCGAGCATAGAATTTTCCGGCGAGGAACAGACCTATCAAACGACGCGCACAACGCCTCTGGCTCGCTCTTTCATCGCGGCCTTGCGGGCAACTGGCATCCAACCCACATTCAAGTATAAGACCGGCACCTCGGATATGAACGTCGTCGGACCTATATGGGGGCAGAACATCGTCGCCTATGGCCCTGGTGACTCGCGCCTGGATCATACACCGCAGGAACATATTCAGGTTGCTGAATACCTGCAAGCGATTGATGTTCTGGAAAGAGTGTTACGCGATCAAACATCGGGGGCAGGGTACCCGCAAGGGAATACCCCTACAATGACACGCAATGTCGTTGGAGTGAATGGATCATTGTAGGGGTATTCCCTTACGGGTACCTGTTAAGGAGCAGATCATGAGAGCCGTTACAATTCTTGACTCGACATTACGCGAGGGGGAACAGTTCGCGGGAACATTCTTTAGCCTTGAGCAGCGTTTAATGATTGCCCGCCAACTGGATGCCCTTGGGGTAGACTTTCTGGAGGTACCATCGCCCATTTCCTCGCCACAGACGCGGCAGGCGATAGAGGCCCTATGCAATCTCAACCTGCACGCACGCATTATTGCACACGTGCGCTGTGTCGAGGCTGATGTGCAGGCAGCATTGGAGATGCCCATTTATGGCATCAACCTGTTCTATGGCACATCGACAGAACTGCGCAGCTTTAGCCATGGGCGGCGCATAGAGCAGATGATCGCTGATGCCGTACCCCTGATTCAGCGCATTCGTGCCGCTGGTCGCTATGTGCGCTTCTCTGCTGAGGATGCCTTCCGCAGCGATCTGGTGGACCTGTTGCGCGTCTTTGATGCAGTTGTAGAGGCTGGCGTACAGCGTATCGGCTTACCTGATACCGTTGGCATTGCCACTCCGCGCCAGGTCGAGCGTATTGTGCGATTGTGCGCGGAACGCTATCCGCAGGTTGGCATTGAGTTTCATGGGCATAACGACACAGGATGTGCCATTGCAAACACCGTTACCGCATTAGAGGCTGGTGCGGACTGTGTAGATGTGACTGTTCTGGGCATTGGGGAGCGCAACGGCATCTCCTCGCTGAGTGGCCTGATCTCGCAACTTTATATTCATCATCCCGAACAACTGGCACGCTATGATTTGACACAGCTTGCGCCACTTGATCGCTATGTCGCGGATTGCTTGCACATGCCCATTCCCTTTAATGCCCCCATCACGGCAAACGATGCCTTCACGCATCGTGCGGGCATTCATACGAAAGCAGTGCTACAAAATCCACGTGCATACGAGGTGCTGAACCCGGCTGACTTTGGGCTGGTGCGGCGCGTTGACGTGGGTTCGCGCTTCACTGGCCGTTACGCGGTGGCGCACCGTGCCACCGAACTGGGCTTTCAGTTCAGCGGTGAAGAGATTTTGCTACTCACGCAATCACTCAAAACACGAGCCGAAGATGGCTCCTTGTCGCAAGAAGAAGTTGACACCTTTATTCACAGTTGGTACCGCGAGTATCAACAAGTAAGCATCTAGTAGGGATGCCCCTTGTGGGCATCCACAGAACGCAAGGATGTTCCTGGTGGGCATTCTGGGCATGCAATGAGGAAGGATACTGTTATGGGAACTCTGACCGAAGAGATTTTTAGTCATAAATTAGGCCGTACTGTACACGAGGGCGAAACTGTTATTGTTGATGTAGATCACGTGATGAGCCATGACACGACCTCACCGCTGGCAATTCAGGCCTTCAAAAAGCTCGGGCAGCAGAGTAATGGGCGCGTCTTCGACTCGCGTCGTGCGCATATTGTCTTTGACCACATCATTCCTGCTGCTACCATCGCGGCGGCGACCTTGCAACGAGATATTCGCACCTTCGCACGCGAACAAGATATCACTATTTTGCAAGAGGGTATTTGTCACCAGGTGATGCCCGAGCGCGGCTTTGTGGCCCCAGGCAATATCATCGTTGGTGCCGATAGCCACACCTGCTCGTATGGTGCTTTTGGTGCCTTTGCCACGGGTATGGGGTCAACGGATATCGGCGTGGCCTATGCGACGGGGCGCACATGGTTTCTGGTGCCACGCACGCTGAATGTACGCATCTCTGGCGAACTGCCCTTTGGCGTGTATGCGAAGGATATCACCTTCGAGATTGTGCGCCAGGTCGGGGTGGATGGCGCAAACTATCGCGCCATTGAGTACACAGGCGAGGTCGTGGAGCGACTCTCAATGAGTGAACGTATCACGCTCTCGAATATGGCGATTGAGATGGGCGGAAAAGTGGGTCTTATCGCGCCCGATGCCACCACGCAGGCGTGGTTGCGTGGACGCGTCCAGCATGACTATCCTATGCTGACTGCGCAAAACCCCATCTATGAGCGCGTCTATGACATCGATGCCTCGCGCTTGAGCCCGATGATTGCTTGCCCGCCGGATGTCAATAATGTCGTCCCTGTGGAGCAGGTTGAGGATGTGCAAATCGATCAGGTCTTTTTAGGCACCTGCACCAATGGCCGTCTTGACGATCTGGCGATTGCCGCTGGCATCCTGCATGGGAAAACCATTCATCCCAACACTCGCATGGTTGTTGTGCCCGCTTCCCGTGAGGTTTATCTGGAAGCGATGCGTCTGGGCTATCTCGAAACCTTTGTACGCGCCGGTGCAACCGTAGAAAATCCCGGATGTGGTCCCTGCATTGGGCGGCATCAAGGCGTGCTCGCCCCCGGTGAACGTGCTCTGACGACGATGAATCGCAACTTCACCGGTCGCATGGGCGATCCCACCGCCGAAATCTATCTTGGCAGTCCCGCGACCGTCGCGGCCACCGCCCTGACAGGTCACATCACCGATCCACGCACTGTGTTGGTTGCATAACCCTGAATAGAAAGAAAGGTAACGGAGATGAGCCGTATCTGGATGCTTGGCGACAATATTAATACCGATGTCATTATCCCTGGCCGCTACAATGTCACAACTGACCGTGCCCAGGTTGCCCGCTATTGTCTATGTGAGATCTTGCCAGAGTTTGCACAGCAAGTGCAGGCAGGCGATGTCTTGATGGCTGGTCACAACTTCGGCTGTGGTTCCTCACGCGAACATGCACCTGCCTCCATTCTCGGCAATGGCGTCAAAGTGGTGATTGCGCGTAGCTTTGCCCGCATTTTCTATCGCAATGCCGTGAATATCGGCCTGCCCGTGCTCGTCTGTGAGGACGCGGTTCTGAACAGTGCCGATGGGCAGCGCATCGAGGTAGACCTGGAAAGCGGCATTATTCGCAACCTCACCACTGAGCAAACTTTCCAGGCCGAGCCACTCAATCCCTTTGTGGCGGGCATCGTAGCCGCTGGCGGCATTATCGAATATATCAAAAAAGAAGGAACCCTGCGATGATGCGGCGACCTACAAGCGCACAATCTCCTACGGTCTGCGTCGTCGCGGGCGACGACGCGGCACCAGAGGTGATGCAGCCAACGGTGGCGATACTGCGTCAACTGGCACCCGACATTCGCTTTGTGGATGCGGTGTGCGGACGCGAGGCTCAGGCGCGTTACGGCACACCCTTTCCCGATGAGACACGTGCCGCCATCGATAGTGCTGATTGTACTCTTTTCGGTGCCAGTGGTGGCCCAAGTCGCCCGATTCTCTGGTATCTGCGTTGGGGCAAGGAGACGGCGGTCAATATACGTCCGGTGCGCTGGCACGCAGGCTATCGTAGCCCCATGTTGCACCCTGAGCGCATTGATTATGTAATTGTGCGTGACAACCTTGAGGGCATGTATCCGCCGCGTGAAGGCCATATTAGCGAGTTGGTGACATTAGCCAGCAGTAGCTCGTGGTGGCAGGCACCCCCAAGCGATGCCTCGATAGAGGGAGGCTACGCAGTCAGGGTTTGCACCGATGAACAGGTGCAGCGCGTGGCGAATGCCGCGTGTGAACTTGCCTTGCAGCGGCAACAAGCTGGCTATCCTGGGCGGGTCACATTGGGAGCAAAGTATTCGATTCTGCCGCGTACCGATGGCCGTTTTCGCGCTATTGTGCGTGACACTGTCGCGACCCATACTCGTTTGAGCTATCGAGAATACCTGATCGATGATCTGGCACGCCGTATGATTGCGGAACCGGAAACGCTGGATGTGGTTGTGCTCACCAATGAGCACGGCGATATTCTGGCCGATGCCGCCAGTGGCAGCATCGGTGGTCTCGGCCTCTCACCCAGCGCATGCTATGGTCTACACTATGCCTACTTCGAGCCTGTGCATGGGTCCGCGCCCGATATCGCGGGGAAGGGGATCATTAACCCGACCGCTATGTTGTTATCGGGTGCTATGATGCTCGATTACCTGGGCTATGGGCAGCAGGCACGGCAGCTGGAAGAGGCCGTTGTCCATGTGTATCGTGAAGGTGTTGCATTACCAACAGACCAGGGTGGGCGAGCTGGCACGCAAGAATTTGTGCAGGAGGTAAACGCTATGCTTCCTCACCTGTCCAAAGAGTTATCAAAATAAGCACCACTTGCAAGGGCATTCTCGCATAGTGATAAAAACGGGCCTGGGGTGGGTCGCCATGTTTGAAATAGAGGACAGCGTGATAGATGTTGGCAGGTGACATAGCAACGAGCAGGGCGGCCAATCCCCACGAAGCTGACCGTTGAAAGCGTGGGAGTAGCAGACCATAGCCTCCCACCAGTTCAAAGATGCCCGTAATGTAGAGAGCTGTCTTGCGCAGGGGCAGAAACGGCGGGATGATCTTCAACTCTGTCTCGACCGCCGTAAAGTGAAAGGTGGAGGCGATGATGAAGAATAGCCCTAGTACGCTACGAATGATCTTCTTCGTGATTTTTTGTGATCTATTGTTAGCACTCATCTTGTTTCCTTTATAGCCAAAAATTGGTAGGTAGCGTTGTCTTTCCATCCTACACAATTTTTATGCAAGAAGCAAGCAGAAGACCCATATGAGCCTCCTATAGGTCATGCAACTACACTGTTGCACGACCTATAGGAGGCTCATGGGATAGCTAGCTATACACTACTCGCGTTCAGCCTTGTCTGCTTGCTCTGCCAGCTTGCGCAGGACCGAGAAGAATTCTTGCGATTGGCCGATGAAAAGGCCATCGTCAACTAATGACTTGAGTGCGCTCATTGCCGCACCCTCTGTCTTGGTTGGGCGAATGATCGAAACAGGGGGGAACTTGCGACTGAGAAAGATCGTTGGCTCAGGCATGATCAGATTGGTCTGGAAGTCTTCTCCGCCAAAGGGAGAGGCGTTCAGGTCTGGAAACACTAACCCATTCGTGGGGTCCGTCAGGGCAGGAGCGTTGCCTGCTTTGTCCTGCCACGTCTGAAAGTGTGCTGTCTCGGTTGGCCCAATACTGAGCAAGATACGCAAAACCTCCGTGTTGGTTACGCGCTGAGCTAGCGATGGGTAAAGGCTGGTACCGCCTTGCTCAATAAATGTGAAGTGGAAGCCCGCAGTATTGGCTATGGCCTGGATATGATCGGCAGGCGCGAGATCTCCATCGTTTCTGGGAATTGCCGGAAAACGCCCTTTACTCAAACCCGGAATGGCTTGAGGGAACGAGTCGCCGAAATCAGGATTCTTCGTGCGGCTGCGGTACTTGACCCACCAACTGGTATCTACGGTGAGTTGCATAAGATTGGTGAGGCGTCCTATTTGTCGCGCACCAGTCGCTTTACTGCTCGGCAAGGTGCGATATTTATCCAGATTGACAGGCTCCGCGCCCTGCGCTGTTAGGTAAGCGTTGATGAACGTGAAGTGGGTGAACTCGTCCTCAGTGTTGTCGTGAATGTACTGGGGCATATCTCCATCCAGCACTTCGAGTGCTTTAATGTATGCCGCACTCCCACTCCCACCAGGGACTTCGCTGTCTTGGATACCACCGAGTTCGTTGTATTGTTGCCAGAGATCTGTCTCGATAATCTCGGCTGCGGACAGGAACCTGAGAATAGCGATATCGCCGCGTGTGATGCTGCTCCTCTTTGTTTCAGCGAAGACTGGTGTGCTGGTCAACAGTCCCGCACCGACAGCGCCTGCACTCCCTAGCGCGAGTCCCCTCTGTAGGAAAGAGCGGCGGCCAGTAACATGAGAAGCTGGCCCTGATTGCCTGGTATGTTTCATGATCGTTTCTTTCTATGGCAGTTGCGCATTATATACTATGATGATCTTCTGTTTGTGGTTGTGTTCAGCTAGCAGCACACGACCCAGGACTCGTGTGCTCTGTGAATGATGAGTATATAAACTGTGGGGACCCCATGACCATAACATCGATGTGCTATTGTTTAATACGTGGATGTGTTACAGAACTTGATAAGATCAAAAACCGATGCAATAAGAAACACAGTAAAAAGAACATAGTTTTTTGTTATGAAAACTATGTTTGTGCTATACTTCTTCATAGGAGCGAGAGAATTTCAGCAAAAAGGAGCGTTACATGGGGAAGAAAATCACCTGCCCTGACTGTAAAGGCACAGGTCTGAAACAAATCACAGAGACCTGTGAAAACTGCAACGGTAGTGGACAAGTTGAAATCATCGACGACTATGGAAAACCACTTAAGGTGAAATGTTACCCATGTCGCGGAACAGGTAAGATTAATGATACTGATACTTGTGGTATGTGTGGTGGAGCCGGTGAAGTGGAGGTGTAGCCATGATTCAGACGACAACATGGTATAATAGCCAATTCTCAGCGCAATCCTATCGAGAGATGTGCGAGCAGGTTTCAACTTTTACAGACAAGTTAGGCATGCTCATTGATCCAGGCATCTTTGAGATGGTAGTGATACTCAATCTCCTGGGGCTACACACCTTTCAATCGTGCGAGGGGCATCTAGATCATGGATGCCCCTATCCCTGGGTGACTATTATCGATGAGGAACGTTCGCGTACATTTAATCGCATGTGGCTGTCAGTTTGTGAATTAGAAGAGCAGGCCAAAGCTAGCAAGACTGCAATAGCCTATGATCGCTATCTCTCTGCCGATATTCAATTGCGAACTCTTCTTGCCAAGTGGGAAGCGGAAGATCGCACATTTAGGCAGATTACGTTATTGCTTGATACCTTCTACGCTGAACAAGGTATACAAACAAGCCCCACACGCTTACTTGTGAAGCACTTACATCCAGGAACCTACCGACTGGAGCCAGGTTTAAGCCTTGTGGCAAAAGAACTTCCTGATGAACTCAAGGCAGCTTATCTGGCACGCAGTCAAGCAGAAATGCTAGCATTCACCACATTTCTCAAGCAGCAATGGCAACAAGGCTGAAGCACAGCAGAAAAGCCATGAAACTAAATTTCTTATAGCCTTGAGATCATGGTTGCGAGCATGGTGGCGCACAGCTTTTCCACTCCGTCTTTCACGGCCATAACTTCACCTTGGCAGACCGTCACTGTGCGGCCCGGCTTGAGGACGCGCCCATGCGCGATCACATACTCACCATTGGCGGGCGCGACAAAATTGACCTTGAACTCAATCGTCAGCACCTCGGCACCGGCAGGCATCAGTGTCAGGGCGGCATAGCCACAGGCCGAGTCAACAATGCTGGTGACCGCACCTGCGTGAAAAAAGCTGTGCTGCTGCGTCAAATTCTCACTATAGGGCATGACGATACGCACATAGCCTGGTTCCACGCTATCAAGCTTTGCCCCCAAGTGCTGCATTAATCCCTGCTTATAAAAGCTCTCACTCACCGTTTGGGCAAAGTTCGCGTTTGCGATTTGAAATTCGGCCATGTGCGTTACACCTTCAGAGAAGCGGACAGTTTGACCAGAGATGCGCTGATATCCCAGAGGCGTTTTTGGGCCGCCTCATCATAGGAGATTGGCACGGAACGCGTGGGAATACTCTTCACAAAATACTTGCCCGTTACGCCCTCGACATCCGGCGACGCGGCTAGGTACAGTGAGGTCTTTGCACCCGCTTCAGGCGTAATGCCAGGAGCGAAGATGATGCGCGTGAGGAAACGCAAGAGTGGATTAGCACTGTCTTGTCCGATGTTGGTTCTGACAAAGCCGGGGTGTAGACAGTTCACGGTGACGCCTGTTCCTTCGAGACGGCGTGCCAGTTCGTAGGTGAAGAGTATCTCGGCAAGCTTCGACTGAGCATATGCACCAAATATGCGATAGCGTTTCTTCATTTGGAGATCGTCGAGATTCAACAGCCCCATACTTTGTGCATCTGAGGCAACCGTCACAATGCGTGCGTGTGCGCTGGCCTTGAGCACATCGATCAGGAGATGTGTCAGCAGAAACGGTGCCAGATAGTTCACCGCGAGTGTCATTTCGATGCTGTCAACGGTTTCTTGTCGGCTCAACGAGAACATGCCCGCGTTATTGATCAGTACGTGCAGTTGTTGGTAGTGTTGCTTGAAATCGGCGACAAGCTGGCGAATGGATTCCTGAGAGGCCAGATCAGCTGACAAGACAGCCAGTGCTGTGTTGCCTGTCTGCTGTATGAGCTCGCTTTTCAGTGCCTCGCCTTTATCTTTATTACGGCTCACCAGCACGACAGTTGCTCCCATATTGGCCAGCCCCAGCGCAGTCGCCTTGCCGATGCCCGATGTAGCACCGGTGAGTAAACATATTTTGCCTTGCATACGTGTATTCATAGTTGATATGATCTCCTAGTAGGGGCGGGGGAGGACGATGTGGGGCGGCTGGGACCCTTGGGTCGCCCGTTCAGGGGATACCATTGCCCGTTGGGTGTATTTTCTCCAACAACGGGCGACCCAAGGGTCCCAGCCCTACCTCGTCCACCGCTCCCGCCCCTACTGTAAACGTTCAGGTTGATGTCTCTTGAATGCCTACAAGAGGCATCCCTCCTGATTATAGCATTATGGAGACGGTGTTTCCATGTCGCCAAACAAACCGTACATTTCGCGTATGGGGGAGAAGGTCTTGCGGTGATGAGGTGTGACGCCGTGGACGCGTAACGCTGCCAGGTGTGCGGGAGTGCCATAGCCTTTGTGCTGGTCGAAGCCATAGGCTGGGAAGTCCTGATGCATCTGAAGCATCATACGGTCGCGGCTGACTTTAGCAATGATCGAGGCCGCGGCGATAGAGAGGCAGCGTGCATCCCCTTTGATGATCGAGCGTTGCGGCAACGGGACCGTGGGGAGTAATAATGCATCCAGCAATAGGGCGTGCGGGGAGAGCGATAATTGGCTCAAGGCAAAGCGCATGGCTTGCTTTGTCGCTTGCAAGATATTACGCTCGTCGATCAACTCCACGGAGCCAACGCCAATGCTGACCGCGAGGGCATGTTGCATGATAACATCATACAAGCGTTCACGTGTTGAGAACGTCAGTTGTTTAGAGTCATTCACACCAGTAAGGCGTTCACTCACTAACGCGGGAGCATCGAGCGGTAAAATAACGGCGGCTGCCACTACCGGACCTGCCAGACAACCACGACCAGCCTCATCGAGTCCCGCGATAAAGGAATAGCCCTGTTCGTACAGGGCCATTTCTTCTTCAAGCGTTGGTGTTTGTTTTTGCTTAGGCGTTTGTGCTGGCAGTGGTGCTTGCACTCTTTGCTACCCTTGCTGCTTCTTTTGCCGCGAGTTGTTTGCTAGTCATAGGACGCAGTTCTTTGAGGCGTGCAGCCTTACCTGTGAGACCGCGCAGATAATAGAGTTGCTGGCGGCGCACACGAGCATGGCGAATCACTTCGATCTTTTCGATACGGGGGGAGTGAACCAAGAAAGTACGCTCAACTCCGACGCCATTGGTAATGCGGCGCACGGTGAAGTTGCGGTTGACGCCACCCCCACGCAGACGCATGACAACACCCTCGAACGGCTGGAGACGTTCGCGGCTTCCCTCAACGACTTTCACTTGCAGGCGTACCGTGTCGCCTGACTTCATTTCTGGAATATCTTTGCGTAACTGAGCACTCTCGACAGCGAGCAATAGTGCGCGACCTGCTGGCTTCGTTACGGCTTTCTTATCAGCCATGTTACATCTCCTATGCGCTCGTTGCTCAACAGTGATGGACGGACCGAAGGCCGCGGAGCACTGGGCGCGAAAAGCTACTTTTTGTTGAGCTGCTTCATTAAACGCGACTTGCGACGAGCAGCATTATTCTTGTGGATAACACCTTTTTTGGCAGCACGATCCAATTCACTGATCGCATTGCGAACAGCTTCTTCAGCCGATTCAGCAGGAATATTGGTCGTTGTAATAGCGGTACGCGCTTTGGTTACCTGTGTTTTGACAAGTGATTTGATGCTGCGATTTCGTGCGCGTCGCTTGATTTCTTGGCGCATGCGCTTTTCAGCAGCGGCATTATTGGGCATGTGAGTTTCTTTCCTCCCCGATACGTCTGCCCCTTCACATGGGCTAAATTACAAAAATGCCGACATTCGTCGGACTCAGTGCCAACGAATTATAACAGAGTGAACTATCCCTGTCAAATTTTTTAGGCCGTTTTTGGGTCTTTGGGAGGATAGGCTACCCAGCCAGCCAGATGGTATGGGTAGCCTATCCTCCCAAAGACCCAAAACCTATCTAATAGATGATAACGGGTATGCCATAAGCGGTGTTATGGTAGAGCCAGTTGATCTGATCCTCTTGCATGTTGATGCAGCCATGACTGCCGTTCCCTGAAAAGGATTCGTCGCCGCCCGTATCATAATGCGGATAGTTGGTGCCGGGGCCGTAGTTGACGCGCCACCAGCTATCATGCAGGAAGTAGCCGCCATCATGATATTCCATCGCGAAGTTGATCTTGGTGTCGGGATACCAGAACGCCGAACCCTTGGGCTCGCTGGACTTAAACTTTGTTGGCGATTGCCGTAGGAAAACGTGCCAGAAGCCGGGAACTGAAGGCTTGTCAAACTGGCCAGAAGTGATCTGATAGGCTTTTACCACTTTGCCATCTTGATAGAGGCGTAGTGTTTGCTCGATCAATGAGATGACGATCACCTGACCCGTCGTGGCATTAAAATTCTTCATTAACTGCGCATCCGTCGTGTGTGGTTGATCCCAGGCCGTTTTGTCGCTGTAGTCTGTCTCCATGGCCTTGAGGTTGAGCATGTCGTTGTTGGCGAGGTCAATTACTGCCTGATAGTCATCAATGGTTTGTGCTGATTGCAATGCTACATCCAGGTCTGAGCCTATGCCTTGCTGATCATACTCATAGTCGAGCGTGTAATTCTGGCCATTAAAACTATCATGATACAGGTGGGCGTTGCCCCAGGTCGTTACCTCCTGGTGAAACTGCTTCACCAGATAACTCGCCTGTCCCTCTGTCATTGGCACTTGAACGGCACTGACATCGTTGTCAATTTGTGCGGATACCCGTAAGAAATCACTGAACGATACGGCCTTATTCAAAGCGGCTTGATCGTTGTTTAACGCTTTCTGATAGCTGGCTGTATCTTGCCCATATTGCGTAAGCGTCGTGATATCGGCCTGAAACTGTTTGAGTTTCGCGGCACCGACATAAGGAATCGCTTGCGCCGAGAATGTCACGGTTTCCTGTAGCTGCGTGTTAAGCTGATTATTCAGGTTTGTGAAGTCCTGTGGCAGCGTGGCCGTACGGAAAAGTTGCAGATCATAGGCTGCCTGCTGCTGTAAGGCGGTCACATCCAGGTGTGATGCCTGTAGTTGCTGAATAGTCTGTTGCAACGCCTTTATATTATCATAGGCCGGTCCCATCAGATGCAGTGCGCTGGCGGAACTGCGCGCTTTCTGGCTAATCTGAATGTAGTCTTTGGGGTATTGAGCCTGAGCCATCTGATCCTGATATTGTGTGAGTTGGTCGGCAAAGGTTTTAGCTTCTACAAAGCCTTGCGCCTGTCGTTGCGCCAGAATACCTTCGAGGCTCTGCAAATCAAGGGTGGCCTGATAATCCAATTGTTGCGTGGATTGGCTGGTGAGGCCGCGTACCTGCGTCGTTAGTGCCTGGTACCGTTGCGCGAGATTAGTATAATAGCTATTGGCGTTTTGATCTGAAAAAACTGATAGCGGAGCATTCGTCTGTGTGAGTTGCTGCTCTTGCTGCACAATTGATTGCAGCAACGTATTGGGAACGCCAATGCTCTGTGCATGAGTGAGCGCGGCATCAAGGTTTGTCTTATTCTTGTCCGCTTGCTGGTGCAATTGTGGGTCGCCGCTACAGCCTGTCAGCAGAAAAAGAAATAAGAAGGCGATGGTGCCTGCAATAAAGGTTTTATTGGTTGCTGTCTTGAGCGATGTCGTAGGCATAGTGAGTTGTCGCATCAATATGTGTCTCCTGCCCGATAGTTAAAAACATAGATTATACATAATAGAAGAGATTATTTTTATAGGCTATATAATAAAGAACGCTCATAAAAGAACTCTATAGTAAATAGCGCATCACGCGGCAAAAAGTAACGTTCTGTGTACTCTTGAGCTACTTTGAGATAGAAGCTCATCAGATAAGTTTTTCGTCACCTACGGTGCCTTATTGGAGGGAGTGGTTGCACGCATAGCAAATCGCCAACGGCGATTTGCTATGCGTGCAACCACTCCCTCCAATTGCCTATTATTCAGCTAGTGCTTGTGTAAGGTCAGCGAGAAGATCTTCTATATCTTCAATGCCAACAGACAAGCGCAGCAGCGTATCATTTAAGCCGCGTGCCTCACGAATTTCTCTGGGAATGGAGCCGTGGGTCATTGAGACGGGATGGCACACGAGCGACTCGACACCACCCAGGCTCTCGGCGAAGGTAAACACCTTGAAACGACGGAGCACGCGGTCAACATCATCCTGTGTTCCCTTGAATTGGAATGAGACCATGCCCCCAAAGCCACTCATCTGTTTTTTTGCTAGCTCATGATCGGGATGTGAGGAGAGGCCGGGATAGTAGATTTTTTCTACACGGGGATGCTCGGACAGAAAGCGTGCCACCGCCTGGGCGTTCTCCTCGTGCTGGCGCATACGCACAGCCAGCGTCTTAATACCGCGCAGTGTCAGCCATACATCAAAGGGGCCAGGGACGCCACCTGCGGCGTTCTGATAAAACTTGATCGCCTGATAGACCTCTTCATTGTTCACAATGACCGCGCCACCGATGACATCGCTATGCCCATTGATATATTTGGTGGTGCTATGCACTACAATATCCGCGCCCAGATCAAGTGGTCGCTGGAAGTAGGGACTGGCGAAAGTATTATCGACGACGAGCAAAAGATTGTGTTTGTGTGCGATATCCGCAACTGCACGGATATCGACGAGGCGTAGCAGTGGATTGGTCGGCGTCTCCAGCCAGATGATCTTGGTATTTGGCCGAATGGCGCGTTCATAGGCCGCGACATCATTGGCGGTGACATAACTGGCCTCGATATTATAGCCACTCAGGATGCGCTCAAATAGCCGAAAGCTGCCGCCGTAGAGATCATCGCAAGAGACGATGTGATCGCCGGATTTGAGCAGGCTCAACACCGCGCTCTCAGCTGCCAGACCAGAGGCGAAGGCTAAGCCGTAGGTGCCGTTTTCTAGCGCGGCGAGACACTCCTCCAGCGCGGTTCGTGTCGGGTTGCCCGAACGTGCATATTCATACCCTTTATGATCGCCTATGCCCGCTTGTGCGTAGGTGGATGTTTGATAAATGGGGGTCATAATTGCCCCGGTGGTTGGGTCTGGTTCCTGACCCGCGTGAATGGCCTTTGTCGCGAACTTCATAAAAAACTCCTCTATATCCCTATTTTATGTATATATAGATAGCAAGTATCGAGTATGCTAAATGACTATAGCACTATCAATGTGAAAGGGCAATAAGTACCAGGGATGTGGTAGATAGGTCCTTGTAATAGATGCGAGGTATACATATATATACAAAGGAAGTGCTGGGCAAAATATTCCCGTGTTGCAACTTGTCTCATGAGCTATTCGTCCTAATACCATGTAGTACTTACACTATCTTAAGAGGATACTCCAATGTCTAAGATGCAGGATCAGTCAGCTTTGTTTCGTCAGCCTGTAGTAGGAATTTTGCTGGTGCATGGATTAAATGGTAGCACCCATGATATGGATGAGCTATCCGAACTCTTTTATGCACAGGGGATGGTGACAGAAAATATTTTGCTCCCCGGTCATGGGACGCATGTACGTGACATGTTAGCTCAGGGCTGGCCACAATGGGCAGAAGCAGTCCTACAAGAGGTGCGATCACTCAAAGAGCGCTGTGATATCGTGTTTCTGATTGGTCATTCGCTCGGTGGGGCGTTGTGTTTGCATGCCGCGGCTCACGAAGAGGTCGCGGGCGTCATCACGATGTGTGCCCCCCTGCACATGCATCCGTGGACAGGTCTGGGTGTGCGTCTCGCCCTGCGCTTCACGCCTATTTTACCCACAATTCGCGAGGATGTGCGTGACCCTATAGCACGCCGTCGTTATACGCGTGATGTCTATCGTTGGACTGCCGTTGCACCCGTAGAAAGTATGCTGCGCTTCTTGCCACAGTTGCGCGCCGAATTGCCAACCATACAGGCACCTGCCTTAATTATGGTCGCGCTACATGACCACGTGGTGCCTGCACGCGATGGGCAGGAAATTTATCGTCGCATCGGTTCTGCGGAAAAATATCTTGTGACCCTCTATCAATCGTATCATGTGATTATGAAAGATCATGACCGTGAAGAGGTGTTCAGTAAAGCCATGGCCTTTGTGCAACACCATGTCACAAAAGCGCAACCACATCAGAAGCATGCGGAGATTCACGGGGCGTAATGAGTTTGTGTTGTATACTGAGAGTGTCACAAAAAATACAGCATATTGGGGGAGCAAGCGTTTGACACAACAAGTAAGTAGACCACCAGAGGAAGAGGTAGCCCACAAGGGCCTCTCATCGCCCGTAGCAACGCCGACAATACCAACAATATCGACAAGGCTGGTAGTTCCTGTTTCTAGAGTTGGCATCATCTCGTTACTTGTGACTGTCTCTCTACTTATCTTACTCTTCACTGGCTTGCTCCTCAATAGTGCGTGGCAACTCATACGACAACCAGCGTCCGCACGTTCTACCAGTATTCTGCACACGGCACAAGGACAGGGGCAGGATAACGATGGTCCTCTTACGGTTGCGGGTCGAACGACACCTGGAACGCTGACCCTGCCCGCTGGCCGTTATGTTATTTATGAGCAACAAAACAGCTTGTATGCCCAACTCGCCACTGGTGGCACGCCCCAACTGATCTCGACACCGGGCTATGTCTATAGTCGCGCCACCCCACCAATTGTCACTCCATCAGGTCAATTGCTCTATAGCGGCGATGGCCTATGGCTGACGGATATCTTCACTGGTTTCGCACAACAAATTGCCACCCTTGGCTCAGGTCAGATTATTACCTCGCTGGTGTTGAGCACTGATGGTGCAAAGGTGGCGTGGAGTTCAGAGCCGATTGATGGCAACGGCAATGCGGCTATTTACGAAGGCTCTTTAGAGCAATCCAGCGTTATTTATCAACATGCTGCCTCTGACTGTCCCTGTTTTCGTGTCTTCTCCTTTTATAATAGCCCCCAACGAGCAGCTGATAGTGCGCTGCTGCTAGCCGATGACCGTGGCGATCATCGCGCGGTACGCTATGGTTTATGGATGTTGGATTTGCAGCAAGCAGGGAGCAAGAAGGCTACTAGTGTGGATACGCAACCGCAACTTCAGCAACTTATGGGCGAAGATACACAGCAAGGGCCACTTCTGTTAGACCCATACACTAATTTGCTGCTCTATTCTAGCTTCGAGGGTGTCATGCAGCAGCCTACGGATGATAGCGTGCCACAGGAGATTGCGACACTGAACTATGCTAATAGCTTGGTGTTGACGACGTTGAGTGGCAAGTCACCCACGATGACAACGCAACAGACGGTGCTATCCGAGCAGCATGCGCTTAGCAATCAAGCGCAATATCACTGGGTAACGACGCCGTGCCTCTCGCCTGATGGTAGCACGCTGCTCTACATCGAGTTCGCCAGCGATGCGCAGGCTCCCTTTGATCGCCGTAGCGCGTTTTATACCGTGAAGGTGAGCGGCTCTGGCAATACACTTAGTGCCGGGCATCCGCAATTGCTGGCCACCTCAAATGATCAGTTTGTGGAATTTGGCAGTTGGCTGAACGGACATGTAATCACGATGTATAGTAGTGGTGCCATCTATGCCCTCGATATTACGACTGGCGCGGTTGCAACGATTGTACAAACGAAAGCCTATGCTCATCCCGTTGCAGTACTTGGGCAAGGACGGGTATAACGATGCTGTGGCGATACCTGTTTCTTCTTCTCGGTAGTATCTTTTGCATTGCCTATCCCATCGCTGTCATTGGTGTGGTCTTTGATGTCAACCCGCCCTTCTCGCTCGCATGGGCGGCGAGTGCGCTGCTGTTCCTCGAAGGTGGCTTGCTACTCCTTTGCGTGCTATTCCTCTTTGGTTGGCTGCGCTCTCTGCTAGTGGGCTTGCTGATTATGCTGCTTTCGTATCTCGTTGAAACGGTAGGAGTGACGACGGGTTTCCCTTTTGGCAGCTATCGTTATACCGATGTGCTTTTTCCGCGCTTGCCAGGAGGAGTTCCCCTGGCCGTGATGTTCGCCTGGATACTGGTTGTTCTGGGTGTGTATGGCATATTGCGCATCTACAAGCCAAAGCCAGTGCTAGCCGACCTCGCGTTAGGGGCAGTATTGGCGACGTTGCTCGATTTCGCGATAGAGCCGGTGGCGTCGCGGCTAGAAAACTACTGGCTCTGGCGCGACCCTGGCCCGATTAATTATTATGGTGTTCCTCTCGTCAATTTCGCCGCCTGGTTCTTGGTGTCGTTCGTGTTACTCGTGCTCATCAACATCATCTTGTCGCATGCGTTGCCTTTTCAAAAGGTGAGGCCATACGCTGTTCTCTTTGTGTTGCGTTATATGTTTGCCGCCAGTGTCTTCATGTTTGCCCTCGCCGACCTCACCCACGGCTACTATTGGGCCGCTCTCCTCGGCCCCCTGATTGGCATGATTTTGTATGCCCGAACGATTTATTATCGGCAGAGGGCGTGGTAGAGAATTTCATATAGATTTGACATTATGTATAACTTCTCCCCTTCCACATAATCCCCTTCCGGCTATAGCTCCAACGGATCGAATTGAGCAAAATCAAACACTCCAGCAAGATCGCGAGTGGATGCAGAAAGCACAGCACAAACATCAGCATGTGCTGTGTACGCACAAAACGCGCTGTGAGTAGCAAGCGCATCAGCACGACGAGCAGGTATGCGCTCGTAGCCGCAAGCAGGGTGGCATTTAAGAGGTGGATGAAGGGAAAAAGTGCTAACAGTAGCAACAGGGGCGGGAAAACAAAGAGTAAGAGATTGAGCACAAGGGCGATCAGGGCGAAGGGTAACGCATAGTTATAGAAGGCAAACAGATTTTTGGAGAAGCCCGACCATACATCAGCGAAGGAATGATACATGCGGCAGCGAACCAGTTGCAGCGCATCGACAAAGATCATGCGGTATCCTGCCGCTTTGGTGGCTCTGGCTAGTAACACATCTTCCAAAATAGAGCCTTTGACGCGCTCGTGACCGCCGATGGCGGTGTACGTGGCACGCTCAAAGCAGAGTAGTTGGCCGTTGCCCGTAGCCAGGCTAGGCTCTGGCCTTCGCGGGATCAGCGCAACGGGTAGCAGCGTAAAAATGGTGAAGTTGAGCAAGGGTACTATCAAGCATTCACCCAGGCCACCTAGCACGTGTTCGGGCTGTGCCGTGAGCAATGAGACATTGTAATTCTGCATACACGCTATGACCGCCGTAGCCATGCCTGGGGCATGCTGCGTGTCGGCGTCGGTGAAAAGCAGGTAATCTCCCTGTGCCTGTTGTGCCAGTTGCTGGCAAGCGAAATTCTTGCCCACCCACCCTGTTGGCAAGGCTTCTCCCTGTACGAGTCGTAATCTGCCCTTCTGCTCCGGCGGCAAGGTGGCAATCATGTTCTGCACAAGAGTAGGTGTTGCGTCAGTGCTGTTGTCGTTCAATACCAGGACTTCAAGAGGCTCATATGCCTGTGCGACCAAAGAACGCACGCACGTCTCGATACCCTGCTCTTCATTGCGGGCTGGCACCAAAATTGAAACCAGTGGCTTGTGCGCATTTGCCCCACCCCACGGGCGACCCAAGGGTCCCCTCCACCCTCCCTCACCACTCCCGCCCCTACTACGCCCCCTCCCGTCCTCAACGGTGGCCTTGTGCGCATTTGCCCCCCTCCACGGGCGACCCAAGGGTCCCCTCCACCCTCCCTCACCACTCCCGCCCCTACTATGTCCCCTCCCGTCCTCAACGGTGGCCTTGTGCGCATTTGCCC